>NVXP01000051.1 GCA_002733985.1 Fluviicola sp.
CGTGGATCAATCATATCTCCAAATGTCAATTTATCCCAATCGAGAGTTTTTACCCAGTAATTTGCTTTCGCTCCAAAGTTCATTGTCCATTTACGGTTCAACTTCAAGTGATACGAATACATTATTCCAAGCTGAGACGAACTGATCGTTTGTGCTTGAACGTCATGTACTGCCAATACACCAAATCCTCCGTTAATGTTCTTAAAGTAGTTATCGTAACCGACAGCGTATGAAACATAGGAACCAGACAATGATGGCCATTGATTCCGATAATTCATGCCTATCCTAGGACAACCATTTGAACCTGCGAGAGCTGGATTTAGGTAAATTGGGTTCGCATAAAACTGCGTGAATTCCAAATCTTGTGCATGTGCACTCGACCCCATTAACCCAACCACCATTAAACTCAAAAAATACTTCATACTTATCGTTTAAATAATTGTTTTCCAAATCTATTTTGCTTTCCTACAAATCTAACTGTTAATTGATGCGAAAGCGCTTTTTCACCTAACATTTTACTTTGCGTGTAATCGGCGTTGTAATGTAGACTAAAGTGATCAAATTTCATTCCGATTGATGCCGCAGGTTCTAAGTTACTCGATGTTGCGAGTCCAACATTGAACCAATCAAAGGCGAAATTTGCTCCAGCCCATACTTCAGAGAGCCGTTCACTCTTCTGGTACACCACATAAGGAGAAAGACTTAATCTTTCATTTCTCGAAACCCAATCACTTCCGATTGTCGCAGTGAAATGGTTCTGAGCACGACGCGGATCACTCCAGTTATCGCTGTATAAATTATCCTTGTACTTGAACAAGTTATCTGCTTGCACTCCAGCGAAGAACCACTTAGTATTTACAAGAAGTCCAACCCCAAGGTCTTTGTACCATAAACTCTGTCCAATTGGAGCATTTCCGTTCGCATAGAAATCGTGCGCGTTTCCACGCTCTAGCTCAACGACATCTGTGCCTACCAGTTGTGCAGCATTTAATCGTTTGTTCCCCATTTTAAATCGAACAGATGGTTCAACTGACACCCAATTGGAAACGGATATCTTCGGAGAATAGGTAAACGCAGCCTGTGCAACCTGAATTCCACCGTTCTTATACCATTGATGATTTAATTGAACTCCCCATCCACCGAGTATATTAGAAGAATAGCCATCCAAAGAAAGTTGATTCATCAATTGTTCATTCTCTCTTCCCTGCCATTGCAATCTAGAAGTTGCCTGAAATCGTGTCGCAATTAATGTTCCTGCTGAACTAAAGTTAATATCGCCCGCTGTCATTCCAGGAATGTGATAATGTGGATCACGAGAGTTATTTAATGCAATTGGCGAATTCATCATACGTTCCAGTGATCGTGCAAATTTATTCATACGCTCTTTGAATGAATTTCTGTTACCCCCAGAAGAAGTAATCGATTGTCCACCAGAATAAGATTTTCGTTCATTCCAAATTCGTCCTTCGTAAACATCTATCTCACTCGGTTGTCGTACAAAGAATTCTTTGTTTCCAACTTCTTCTGAGTTACCCAGTATTTGATCTTGAGTGCTTACATAACCCAAATCGATACCATTCGTAACACTTCCATTCGCAAATTGAACTTGCGCACTTGCTGTATTTAGTAATCCTATTGAGTTCGTTGTTGCATTTTGATTTCCATTGAAACTAGCCAAAGCAATGTTTCCACTGTTATTGATAGTTGTAGAATTGATTGTTACTGCATTAACAGTTTCTGAATTAATTTCATTCGTTGTTAAGGAAGTTGATTCGTTTGATTCGCCTTGTGCTAATTTCTCTAATGACGTATTTTTCGAAACTGCTTCTACTGAATATTGACTGTTTGATTGATTAGCCTCATTGCTGCCTTCGGCGGTCTTAGCATTTCTTATTTGCCTCAACAATTCGCCTTTGACTTGTTCATTCTGAGCTGTCAAATCAACTGATGATGTACCATCAAACTGACCATTCCATGCAATATATGAACCTGAGCCAAGTAGAAGAAGGAATAAACCTGTAAATGCAAAAGCAACAACTGGACGGCGCTTTCTTTCTAAATCTGCAACATTAGGGTATGCAATGGCTTGTTTTTCGACTTTCGCCATTTTCCAGACATCCCGTTCAACATCCATTTCAGGATGGTTGAGCAAAAACAGCTCTAATTGTTCCACTTGTTCAGGAGATAGATTCCCTTCAGCAAGTTCGAACAACCACATGTCGATATTTGAAAACGATGGATTACTCATACTAGTTCAATCATTCCTTTTAACTGCTTTTTAATTTTCTTTCTTGCTCTGAACAGATACACTTTTACTTGTGAATCAGATAAATTCAAGATGTCGCCAATTTCCTTATACGAGTAGTCCTCAAGGTCGCGCAACAAAATCACACTTTTTTGAATTGGAGGTAAAATGCTTACTGCACGTTCCACAACTTGATGGGATTCAAATAAATTCGATTGGGATTTCCCAGAGTCGTATTCAGTCATTTCATCACTCAGCTTCATTCTTCCTTTTCGGGTTGAGAAGTTGATCATCGCATTGTGAGCAGTTGTAAACATCCACGATTTTGATTTCGCGAATTCTACCTTACTCAAATTCAACCAAAGTTTTTCGAAAACATCCTGCACAATATCCTTCGCGTCTTCCTCATTTCTAAGGAAGCGAATAGTGTATCCGTATAAATTTCCGGATTGCTCTTTTACGACGATATTGTATTCTTTTCTTTTCAAATCTGTTCAGATCTCAGCAGTTAAAACAAACGAAGACCCAATATTGTTACACCAACATAACTTTATTTCACTCCTTTTGATACACTTAAACAGCGTGCTTTACCGAAACGCACTTTTCAACTACCATAATACAGGTGCTATCGAACATTTTTTCGTTCTTTTTTCGTTAAATTCGTCTCACACACAAACCTTACATTATGATTGAAGCAAAAAGACTATTCGATGTACCGCATTACCAATTGAAAACCTATCCCAATGAAAACATGTTTGTCACAAAGACAAATGGGAAATGGATAGGTGTATCAACCAAGGATTTTTTGGATGAAGCGATGGCAATTTCACGTGGTCTGATGGCTATGGGTGTTCAAGCAGGAGACATGATAGGTTTGGTTTCTGGAACGCGCTACGAATGGAATGTAATGGACATTGCAATTCAACAAACGGGTGCGATTGTGGTTCCATTCTACCCGAACATTTCAGAGAGTGATTACACGTATATTTTCAATGATGCAGGAATCAAACTATGCGTTGTAGCGGATCAAGAATTACATGAGAAAATCACACGAATTCGCCCATCAATTTCAACATTGGAACATATTTTCACAATGGAGGATGATGTTCCTGGAGGGAAGCATTGGTCGGAAATAAAAAAAGATGCCGATTCTATTCCTGTGTCTGATGTGCAAGCGCGCATGGACAAGGTTAAAAACGAAGAACTAGCGACAATTATATATACTTCAGGGACCACTGGAAATCCAAAAGGTGTCATGCTTTCGCACAATAATATCTTGTCGAATGTGGCTGCCTGTATTGAGCCAATTCCAGCAGATAGAAACTCGAAAGTATTGAGTTTCCTTCCTGTTTGCCACATATATGAACGCATGTTGCATTATTTATACATGTATATCGGTTGTTCAATTCACTTCGCTGAGTCGATGGAAACAATTGGAGATAACATTCGTGAAGTAAACCCAGATGTATTTACGGCAGTGCCACGTTTGATCGAGAAAGTATTCGACAAAATCATGGCGAAAGGAGAGGCATTAACTGGAATCAAACGAAAGTTATTCTTTTGGGCAGTTGCTTTAGCTGAAGAGTATGATGTTGTTGGAAAAAGTTTCTTCTACAAGGTGAAATTGAAAATCGCACGTAAGTTGATCTTCACGAAATGGCAAGAGGCCTTGGGCGGAAATGTTCGAGCGATTGCTTCAGGAAGTGCAGCATTGCAACCTCGTTTGGCACGAATTTTCTTAGCTGCAGGCATTCCAATTTTGGAAGGATATGGTTTGAGTGAAACTTCACCTGTTTGTTCGGTAAATTCATTCCAAAAAGGTATTCGTATTGGAACAGTTGGAGCATTAATTGATGGTGTTGAAGTGAAAATCGCAAAAGACGGTGAAATTTTAGTAAAAGGTCCAAACGTGATGTTAGGGTACTATAACTTACCGGAAAAAACAGCTGAAGTGATCATAGATGGTTGGTTCCACACAGGAGACATCGGAGAATTCCAAGAAGGTAAATTCCTAAAAATCACGGATCGTAAGAAAGAGATTTTCAAAACTTCTGGAGGGAAATATATTGTTCCTCAAGCAATGGAGAATAAGTTCAAAGAATCACGCTTTATTGAGCAAATCATGGTGATTGGTGAAGGACAAAAATTCCCATCTGCAATGATCGTTCCGAATTACGCGTTCGTAAAAGAATGGGCAAAACGCAAGAAAATTGATGTAGGGAACGGATCTAACGAAGCTCTTATTGCTTCTCAGAAAGTGAAGGACCGTATTCAGAAAGAAGTTGATTTCTTCAACAAGGGCTACGGAAACTGGGAGCAATTAAAATGTGTTGAGCTTCTTGCAGATGAGTTATCAATTGAAGGGGGAGAATTGACTCCTACATTGAAATTGAAACGTAAGAAAATCATGGAAATTCACGCTGCTTCGGTTGCAAAAATATATCCAGCAAAATAGATCTAAATTAGCTACATATTAAAGACACCATTTCGCGAGAGGTGGTGTTTTTTTTTAGCAAAGACCTATGCTAATGAGCACATATAAAAAATTACCAGTAAGAATCAAGGTGATTTTGTTTATCCAAAGCATTGCCATGCTAATGGGAACTTCAACTCATGTTTCTTGGGCTGTTCAAAATGGATTTTTATCAGAAAAGTACAATGCACCGTTATCGAATATGTTGTTTTGGGATTCGCTAACATTTTTAGATCCACTAGCGGCCATTTTGTTATTCCTACGACCTAAAACAGGTGTCATTTTAACACTAATAATCCTAGTTGTAGATGTAATCCACAATAACCTATTTTATTTCGACGAGTTRTATACCAGAAACTTAGGCTTTGCAGATTGGGTTGAAGAATACTGGATGATCTTGGGACAAATCATTTTTGCTTTATTCGTTCTGTTGACGTTTAGAAAATGCCTGCGTGCAATCAATTCAATTACATGAGATATACGTGTATTTGGCATTATTTTGTTAAAACAAGCCAAATACACGTTCCCATTGCCTTTCAATTAGGATGAATTACATTTTTTATATCTCATCTTTCCAGTTCACATTATCGAAGCCCATCACGCTTTTGTCTTAGCGCCTCTTCCTTCTCTTTTTTAGCAGCTGCTTCTTTGGCTTTTCTTGCCGCTTCTTCTCTTACTTTTTTCTCCGCTGCATCTTTCTTTTTACGAGCATCTTCACGTTTTTTTCTTTCCGCTTCAGCTTTTGCCTTATCCTCTGCCTTTTTTCTTGCCTCACGCTTTAACTGCTCATCTCGTTCAGCTTCTTCCCTTGCTTCTTGCCTTTCCTCTGCTTCTTTTTCTGCTGCGCGTTCCGCTTCTTCTCGTTTTCTTTCTATCCGATCACTTTCAGCAAGTTCTGCAGCTTCTCTTTCTTGTCTTTTTACACGTTCATTTTCTTGACGTTCTCGTTCTTCTTCACGTTCCAACTGGTCGCGTTCATATTTTTCCGCTTCTTCTCTTTCATTTTCAAGTCGTTCTTGCCGATCTCTTTCTTCTCCTTCAAGTTTACGAGCAATTCGTTCTTCTTCTTCTCGCTGATCAATTAGAGATTCAACTAACAATTGGTCACGAAGTTCTGTTTTACTCCTTTCAGCTTCCATTGTTCCCTGAACGTCTATAGGAAGTGGCAAAGGATCTGATGTATTGTTCACATTTTCCATCCGTCTGTTACCCAGAGTTGGTCGAATCGGTTTTGGATTTACATTTGGAACGGCATTTCGAATTGGCTTGAGTACAACCCCCGCAGTTGGGTCTTTTGAAACAGGTTCTCGCGACGGTTCAAGTTCTAGATATACTTGATCAAAAATGCATCCATTCATATCCCCACTCTCGATTGCTTCTGCCTGACAAATTCTTCGTGCTTCGGCTCTTTGTTCTTGAGAAATTTCCTCTAGGGTTCTGTGTACTCTAGGAAAAGTCCGATCTGTAAATGTATAGGTCGATGTACCTGGAGGATAATCAAACAATGAAGTAGATGGAGTTACACGGTATCTGTCTCCCATCTCATTTGCAAGATACGCCAAGCGACTTTGTTCAACTTTGCGTGATGAGCCTGTGAACACATCTCCTCCAATTGGAATTCGAATTGAGGCTTGATCGTTTAATGCACCCATGTCATCACCTTGATTTCCATTCGCATTTCCCAAAAGGCCGTTATATCCGCCACATTTTGAGACCTTGATATTGACATTTATGAATCGCATTCCAGACGATGTTTTAATTTCCGCGGTAATAGATTCTCCAGAAGGCCAGTCGACTCTATAATCGGAGCTACCCGTTTTCCGAATGATTCCACCATTTGGAAGGAAGTACTTGCCTCCATAATCGATCATTACAGCTCGCCCATTCACTCTGATCGGCGTTGAACTATTTATATCAGGATAATCACTAGCATAAATGCCCACACGATCGCCACCTACACTCATTGCAATAGCTGTATTGAGTGAGAAATCTTCCTTTTCTGGTTTTTGACGCGTTTGTATTTCCATTCCAGAATTTGATCGTGTAAGTACAAACTCACCAACTGTTTGAAAGGAATATCGGGCGCCGTCGAATGTCACAATGTGTGGATCACCATAAGTTCTGGCAGACAATGTTCCACAATCCGATTTTACCGGTTCAACCATTGCTCTGATAGGCTCCCAACGCTTTTCCTCAGTCAAATTTTTGATGTCATTATTACGAGATAAATGCGCCAAGTTGTTGCGAACGTTATCTGGTAAAAGTGAAATCATTTGGTAAGGCGTTAAGTCTTCCGGAAACATGCGGTCTGGGATCGATCTATTTTCTGACATTGCTTCTAAGCTTTCAGCGAGCCATTGGCCTCTGACAGGATCCCATTCTTCCAGTTCTTTTGCAATCGGATTACGAACATCTTTAAACGACTTTGATCCATTCTGCAACAGAGCGTATGTCGAAAAGAGTGCTACCGATGCGATTAAAAAATAATAGCGTTTTTTCATAGCGTTTTCTTTTAAATTAATAGCCATGAAAAGGCAAATCTCGTGCCACTATATCGGTTTACTAGGCCGTCAGTAGTTTTGAGACACCAAAGAAAATTAGTTGAGGAACTTCTCGTGAAATATCCTAGTTGGAAAGAACACCTTCCGATTTCTAAAAGAAGATGAACAAGTGAGATTGCAAGCGCATTGACCAGAGATCAATCTCTTGGAAGATGATTAAAAAAGGTCAAGAAGAACGCAAGGAAAAGAATTAAATCTAATTATTTCAATAAGTTAACGTGACCACTATAGGTATACTGTCCATCATTGAGTAGATCTTTCGCGCGAACAATCCAGGTGTAGATTCCTGTTTGGCACATTTCACCATTGAAAGTTCCGTCCCAACCTGCTTCAGGATCATGGTTTTCCCAGATCAATTCTCCCCAACGGTTAAACAATAAAAGTTCGAAGTCATACACGTCGATTCCGACTATGTGAATTCGCCAATCCTGGTTGTGTTCGTCGCCATCAGGGGTAAATGCATTCGGAGCGTACATCAAAACCTCAGGAAGAACAATCAAGGGAATCGTTACTGTATCAGCACAGCCTAAATCTGAAGTTGTGATCAATGTAACATCATATTCACCTTCTAATCCATCTGGAAACATTACATCTGGATTTTCCGCTACTGAGGTTGATGGAACACCATCTTCAAAGAACCATTCATAAGTGGACCCATTGAACGATAAATTCGTGAAATGAACTTGGGTGTTAAACATTAATACGGGATTCGGAGAAGAACTGAAATTGGCAATTGGAACAGGATCAACATTGAGTAGACCAACAAAAGTGGTGGAATCAATACAACCATCCGTAGAAGTAATGATTAATTGTACATCGTAGTTTCCTGCATACATATCCCATGTTACGATCGTGCTTTGGTTCACAAATTCTTGATTCCCATCAATCAACCAATAGTTGTACAAGGTATTCGGCGTTGTATTCACGATCTCAAAAACCGCTGGCTCGCATTGATTTGGATTCAACACATTCAACGAAGGAACGGGTAATGGTGCGACGTGTACGTTTGTATTGAACACTATTGGTGTGGATTCGCATCCGTCGGTAATTGTTAAGGTGTAAGTTGTACTAACTGTAGGACTGACTGTGATTTGATCGGCTCCAATTCCAGTGAAGATGTCACCCGTACTCCAAGTAAAGGTGTAAGGCACTCCTTGACCTCCAGCTGCCGTTGTAGATAAATCGCTTGAGAATCCTGGGCAAATCGTATCGAAAAGAGAAATCGTCCCTGAAAGTGGACTGAACAATGAAACATCAATCGTTTGAGGAAGAGATTGACATCCGTTCTCGTTCTCAGCATAAACAGTATACGAAGTGTTCGCTACTGGTGACACGGATTGATTTCCATTTAAGTCAGTTGTGTGATCCCAATAAAAATCGAACGTCGTCCCTCCTGTTGCACTTGCTACTAGTTGGGCAGTTCCATTTTCACAAATTGTTGTGTCGTTTGAAATTGTTAAAACAACTGGTGCGGGATCAATAATATTCACAAGTTCACACAATTCGCATCCCAAGGTCGTTCTAGAGCAAACAGAATATGGTCCTACTCCAACATTCAACAAAAATGAATCTGCTTGCCATACCACACCACCATCGAAACTATATTCAACAGCGAGTGAATTGTCTACATGGATTTCACCGTCTGTATCTCCATTACATGTTGGATCGATCGAAGTAATTGTTTGAATTGGCGTTTCAATGTCTATTTGAATATCGTCCATTTTTGTACACGTTGGCGCAAAGGACAAATCATCCATGCAGAAATCGTTTCCACCTCCAGTTGTATTCTGATTCACAATACACAGCGTTACTGAAGTTAATGCCCCTGAATTCCAAGTATCTGAATATTGCTGCCATTGCCCAATCACCGTCGGAGCATTAAAAACAGTTCCGATCGCAGCTCCGTTTATGTAAAACTGCAGATTGGCGACATTGACTGGATTTACGGGTGTTGCAACCCAAGCTGAAAACAAATAATCTGTATTTGGTGTCACGATAACATCTTGACACCAAACATTCGTTCCAGCAATAGAAGAACCATTGACTACAAGCATATTACCTGGCCCCGTTAATGTATGATCATTAAAAGACGCAAAATTATTATGTGCAAGCGAAGGAGATGTTACAACAGCATAAGTACCTGGAGCAGATAAAAGTCCCCAAGCACCTCCTGTTCCAGGAATGTAATCGGTGTTAAATGGATCGGGTCCTTCGAAATCACCGTTTTGAATTAGATTTCCTAATGCAGAAGTAACCGATACAGAATAAAGTCCAGCTGATGAAACATTGATCGTTTGAGTAGTGGCCATATTTGACCATAAATAATCATCGAACCCAGGGCCTGCGTCTAATTGAATTGTTGCTCCATCGCACAAAGTTGTGTCGTTCCCTAAATCGACATCAGGCATGATTTCAACTTGAACATTTGAAATTCCAGTTCCACATGTGTTTGTCAAGGTGTATTGATACGTCCCGTTCGTATTCACTGCTGGATCGAATGTTCCCAAATCGCCATTTGACAATGCAGATGGACCTGACCATGTACCTCCAGGGGAAATACTACTCGAAAAGAGAGAGAACAAATCAACGGGAGCAACTTGCGTACAGACTCCATAAACGTGATTTTCAGCAGGAGCTGATGAACAATGCGTGATCAATAAGTCCTCTACACAAATATCTACGCCGTTTCCTCCTGTAGAATTACAATGAATGACAAAACGCAATCCAGTTGTTGTCGCGTTGAAATTGTATGTTATTTGTTGATAAACTGTTGTTAAATTGAGTGTTGTTGTTTGAAGTACCGTGTTCAGATCATCGATCACGCTGAAGGTTACATTTGTCGATCCGAATGAATGACGCGTCCAGAAAGAAACGGTTACGGCTGAATCGACGCAAAACCCATTGATTTGACGATCGTAGACATCAACATCTCCCAATCCATTGATAACATTGAACCAACCATGACCAGCGCCACTAATCGTATAGGCAGCATTGGTCCAAAACCCACTCCCGTAGATATTAGCCGTAATAGCACCAGTAATTGGAGCAGAATTGAAGTTTTCGGAAAGCATCACTGTTGGATTGGCACATTGAGACCAAGAGGTAACATGCATTGAAATAAACAGGGATATCAGTAGAAGATATTTCATAGTCAATTTTCATTTTCGACGGTGCAAACTTACAAAAAAAACAATTTAGTTAAACGGTTTAGCACACCTTCATAGAAATGACGGAAAAATGAACAGATTCGTTGCTAAGACCAAGAAATTTAAATAGTTATGAAATTAGTCGAAATCGATTTGAGGGTCTTCGACTCTCCCTTTAATCATGGTGATTTTGACAACAACGTGATGGTGTTTTGGATAGTATGCCCCAGGTTCAAATAAGAACTTCTTGACATGATTTCGAATAATCGTAGTTGCTGGTGTACTCTTCAAATTAGATTCAACGAGTTTGATTGCCGTTACCTTTCCATTAATGTCAACAGAGAGGTCATATTTCGCCCAACCATTTTTCATCCCTTCCACGATGTATTTTGGCTTACTGATAATTTTTCGCCCATCGTCAATAAGTGCGCCTTCAATCAATTGTGCATTTACTGCAGAAGTTAACAACACAAAAAGTAAAAGGAAAAAGCTCTTCATAGGTCTAGTTTGAGGTGGAAAAGTACTCAATTCTTATTGAGAAACAAAGGTGTAGGAAATCCATCCAGATTGTGATTTTGCGGCAGATGCGGAATAATTAAATCGAGACATTAGTGCGTATTTCCTAGCTTCAGAAATCATACAGTTGTCAGCATTAGAGCTTTGCGAAGGATCATAGGTTGCAGAAAGCACGTTTCCTCCTTGATCGACTTTCACCAATATAACAACTAGGCCAGAAGCCCCAACTCCACATTTGTAGCCCGGATTTCTTACATAATAAACGTTTCCTTGATGTGCAGTATGTTTTGGAACATTAAATTTCACCATTACGTTTCCTGCTACTGCATTTGCAGTTCCTGATGTAGACGATTCACCCTTATTATCAGTTGATTTTTTTTGTTGTTTTTCGCGTTCTTTTCTTGCTAGAATTTGCTCCCTAATTTTTTCTCGTTCTGCTTCTCCTCCCGCCTCTTCGAACATTCGTTTCTCGTATTCCGTAGCATCCATTGCTCCGTTGTTTGTCTGCTTACTAACGGAATAGTTTTTTTCAGAACGAGCTCGCTTGTCATTTTCATCACGCGCGGCATTTTTCAGATTACTTGGATCGAAATTAGCTGGCAACATAATATTCTCGGGCAATAATTGAATTTCATCTTCAGGAATTTCAATTCTAGCTCCTTCTTGAAATGCGCTGTATGGCACTCCTCCTCCATTGTAAGTTCCCAATTGGAAGTACGCGAAGATTATAAGATAGGCAAGAAGTGCAGCTAAAATGCCGAATTTATACTTCTCTAAATTGTCGAATAAATTATTCACCTGTTTCTACTCTCATTTCAATTAGTTTTCCTGTCGCTATGTCAAGATATGCCCAACGCTCCAACTTAATTAAAAGTAGGAAATCTTTACCGAACATTTGCACAGAATCGAATTCTAAGGGTGCTATCATTTCTTTCTTACGTAAGACTCCGAAGCCAGTTTCACTTTCAGCAACAAATAAATCATCCGTAAGGTATTCAACACTTAAAAAACTCATTGGTATAATCTCTTTATCATTGATGCTGAGAACACCTTCCCCGAAATCAGTGCTCGCAATAATATAAGCATCGTCATAAATTGCTATTGACGTATATTTTGACGGAACGATTACTTTGCCTGAAGCGTTCATTACTCCCCATTGACCTTTCTTTTTGAAGGGGAAAATATACGCACCCATTCCAAGATTTTCGTATTGAAATTTAATTACTTCGCGGCCTTTTTGATTAATTTTCCCATACACCCCTTCTTTCATTGCAATCGCCTCGCCATTGAGAAACTCTCCTCGAGACATGAAATTTGGAAACTCTTCAAAATCATTCTGAACAATAACCTGTCCACCTCCATTCAAATAAACAATTTCACCATCAATTGACGCGATTGCGAAACCGTTATGCAACTCACCAATCTCATCATACATTGGATCGATAACCGATTTTCCCAATCTATTTGTGAATCCATAGAATCCATTTTGTTCGTAGATGTACAATGAATCTGAAAATATTCGAAGCTCTTCAAATGCTGGAGGAACGACATAGACTCCATAGATGTCGATAAAGGCAGCTAATCCATCCAATTCGACCTTTGCTATTCCATTTGAAAAATCATAAGCATCTGTAAATTTCATTGGGATTCTCAAAAATCCAGTCACGTCGTAATAGCCAAACTTTTCTCCGTCACTTGCATAAATCAACCCATCCGACAATGTTCCCATGTCATCGAATTTACATTCGAACACGAAACTACCATTCCTATGAATCATGCCTTGCAATCCATTTTGTTCTACAATTGCTCGACCATTATTGAAGTCAGAAATGGCATCGAACTTAAACGGAATCCGAACCTGATTGTATTTATCAATCACACCATACTTCCCGTTTTTCGCGGCAACAGCCAATCCTTCACTGAACTTTGAAACTTGTTGATACACAGGAGGAATCATTGTAATTCCAGCGGTGTTCATAAAGCCAAATTGATCCCCTTG
This sequence comes from Fluviicola sp., assembly GCA_002733985.1. GTDB lineage: Bacteria > Bacteroidota > Bacteroidia > Flavobacteriales_D > Crocinitomicaceae > UBA4466. The sequence goes on from NVXP01000051.1 coordinate 12,941, forward strand.
TTTAATTGGAAGAAACACGGAATCAATATATTCCATGTCCCGTAACAGTTCCTTTTGGTACGGATAATTCGGGTATTTATTTTTGAATCTCTTGAGTGTTAGCAAATCGAAGGTATCCATGGAAGATTGATACAATTGACGCCAAGCGGAATCAATCATGCTATTTTCAGGATACGTTCGGATAAAAACATCGAATGATTCTTGAGTATTTGGTTCAGTAACAATTTCAAATATTTTCTTCTCAGCTGCAGGTCGAAGTGGGCTATTTGCATTCAGTTGTACAAATTTAAGATACGACGCTAGGGATTCATCTCCTGTTAATTCACTGAATTCAACCTCATAAAAGTTATCTCTAGCAATATCAATGTAATCACTTTGCGGATATGTATCGATGAATGCTTTATAGCTCGACGAAGTATTCTCCATCACTGCACTAAAAAAGGCAATTGAATCTCGAACTGTCAATGCTCTTTGGGCGTGAATTGAATTAGGATGAGAATTGAGAAATGAGTTATAAGAATCTGAAGTATTGATGCGTTTTGCCTCAGCATAAAACTGATCAGCAATTATGCGCTCCAAAGAATCAATTCCATTGGCATCCCATCCATATTTTGCAAAACGCTCCCTCTTAGATGCTTTTGCATCATAGAAAGTAGTTTTCGCTAAGCGAATGTATCGGTAGGCAGAATCTTTTGAATAAAACACATTGTTGTCGCGAGAATAAAGATTCGCGAGCCCGAACGAGCAAACTTCGGGATTGTATTTCATCCCTTTGGAAAATGCCTTTTTAGCTTTGAAATAATCGTGCATTTCAAGTGCCACGAATCCCTTTTTCACCTTACCTGCGTAGGACACTGAACTACTGAAAACCAGCAGAAGCACAACAAGGCTATTTAAAACGTTCCGTTTCATTAGGGCAAATATAGTTCTAAGTACCGTTGACTCAAAGATTGAGCCATAAAAAAACCTCCCAATCGATATCCGAAATTCGGAACGATTGGGAGGTCCAATATTTTGAGGATCTCTACTTTTTCTTGCGTGATCCGTAACGAGTCTTAAATTTATCAATACGTCCTGCAGTATCCACAAACTGAACTACTCCAGTAAAAAATGGATGCGATTTGTAAGAAATATCCAATTTGATCAACGGGTATTCTTTCCCATCTTCCATTTGGATTGTTTCACTAGAATCAGCACATGAATTACAAATAAAACTGTATTCGTTCGACATGTCTTTAAATACAACTTGTCTATAATTATCTGGATGAATGTCTTTTCTCATAACGTATTAATGTAAAATATTCCCTTCTAACAGGGATGCAAAGATAGGTAAAGTTTTTTGTTAAAATCAAGTTCTTTGCGAATTTAAAATAATCTTCTGGAATTTCCGTTAACTTTGAATAGAACTCGAATTATGCTGCGAATCATTTTACCTATTATAGTACTTGCTTCTCTACTTGGATCTCTTGGATTATCAAGCTGTAGGAAGACTGTGAACTTTTCTGAAGGAAATTTAAGTTTTAGTAAAGATACGCTAGTGTTCGACACTGTTTTTACTACGATTGGCTCAACAACGGAGCAATTTAAATTCTACAACAACGATAAAAAAACAGTTAATGTCGAAGAAATTCAGTTGATGGGTGGAGAGAATTCACCATTCCGTGTAAATGTCGATGGATTGTCAGGGACAGATTTCACGAACATGGAAATTGAAGGGAATGACAGTTTATTTGTCTTTGTGGAGGTGACTTTGGATGCGAATAATGCCAACAACCCACTTGTGATTGAAGACAGTATTCGTTTTCGGACGAATGGTGTTGATCAGTATGTGGTTTTAGCAGTGTGGGGACAGGACATGTATTTCCACGACAATGAATATGTTGAAGGAACGTGGCCAAATGACAAACCGCATGTAATTTATCGCAGTGCGGTCATCGATGAAGACAAAACCTTAACAATACAAGCCGGAACTCAAATCTATTTGCACAAGAATTCTCGCTTAACTAATTATAAGGGGACACTGAATATTGAAGGGGTACTTGGAAACGAAGTAACATTTCAAGGAGATCGATTGGAATCACTTTACGACAACGTTTCAGGGCAGTATTATGGTATTCTACTGTATTATGCCAAGGAGAGTAAAATCAATTATTGCAACATAAAAAACGGTGGGATTGGAATTGATGTTATCAGCGCTGATCCTGGGATCCCAAATGGTAATAAAGTACTGCAAATTACAAACTCAACGATTACCAATTGTGCGTTTTATGGAATGCGCTTAATTTCCGGAGGTCTTACCAGAGCAGAAAATTGCATTATTTCGAAAAACGGAATTCACGCCTTGGCTGTGTTTGCTTCTGATTTCAATTTTAATCATTGTCATTTACTGGGATATAGCAATGCTGGTTCTCAAACCCCAGCTGTTGGAATTAGCAACACGGGATATGACTATATCGGTGAGTTCCCATATATCACAAATATCAACGAAGGAGAGATTACAAATAGCGTAGTTTACGGTAATCTCGATACTGAATTTGTGATTGATACTGATGATAACAATGGTGGATTGACCTTCAACTTTAATTTCATTGGTAATTTGATCAAAAGCGAGACGGTTCCAACTGATTCATTTTTCGGAGTTCTAGGAGATAACAAATGGAATGAGGAACCTTACTTCGTAAACCCTACGGATAATGACTTCCTATACTACTCTATTTCACCACTTCACGGAGGAGGAAATAGCGCATACCTGAACACTGCTGGTGAGCCAGCGTTTGGAATTGGTATTAATGGGGCTCCTAGAGCAGCGACTCCTGATATTGGAGCGTACGAGATTCCATAGTTTTCTAAGTAGATTGGCCGAGGGCATCATTATAGATACTTCCGAAAGTTATCGAAACCATCAATTTGCGGCATCGTGGTTTTCTTTTTGACCATCAAGTGCGCAAGATTAAAGAACCAATCCACAAAGTGATATTTTGAAAGCGCATGCCGCGTTAGGGATTGCAGCAGAAAGCTCCTTCCGACAACCATAGGAAGGACTTTTCGAGAAAAGCCCGACCGAAGGGAACGCCCAAAACATCTACACACGACAGCGCACAAAAAAAACCGCTCTCCTTTCCGATGACTATCGGAAGAAGAACGGTTTCAGTAAAAATATCAATCGATTTATTAACGAGTAAACAACATCTCGCTGAATTTTGGGAACGGCCACATTTGGTCTTCAACCAATCCTTCTAGTTTATCTGCATGGTAACGGATATCATCGAAGTATATTTTCACCTTATCACAGTATGCAACTGCTTTGGCCTCCATACCCTCAATTTTGTTCGCTTTCTTTCGAGCAGCTAACATATCATCGCATCCATCCTTCATTTTATTCATGTGGATAGAGATACGCTTCAAAATATCAATTTGACCGACTGCTGCTTCTTTCCCCATTTTATCACCCAACACATCAAACAATCCTTGGATGTTCTGTAGTAATTTATTTTGGTATTCAATCACCGCAGGAAGAATGCTACCAATCGCCATTTCACCCATTACACGTGCTTCGATTTGCAACTTGTAAACGTATAGTTCAAATTCGATTTCCTGACGCGCTTCTACCTCACGTGGAGTTAAAACACCCATTTTATCGAATAAATCAATGACTTTCTTATCATGCCAAACCGTCAATGCACGTGGAGTATCTTTCAAGTTCGCTAATCCACGACCTTCTGCTTCCTTGACCCACTCCTCGCCATATCCATTTCCTTCAAAACGGATTTTCTTCGATTCCTTGATCATTATCTGCAATTCCTTTAAAATTGCTTCATCTTTTCCTTCACCTTTATTGATGCGGGCATCCACATCTTTCTTGAATTCTTGTAATTGATTAGCGATGATTGTATTGATGACAATCATGGCAGCAGCACAATTCGCAGAAGAACCAACCGCACGGAATTCAAATTTATTCCCTGTAAATGCGAATGGCGATGTTCTGTTTCTATCTGTATTGTCCAATAAGATTTGTGGAATCTTACCAATATTCAATTTCAATTCAGTTTTGTCTTCTGGTGTCATTTTACCAGCTTTCACATCTGTTTCGATTTTATCTAACAAATCAGACAAATGTGAACCAATGAATGCAGAAATAATTGCCGGTGGTGCTTCATTTGCTCCTAAACGGTGATCATTTCCAGCTCCAGCGATACATGCTCGAAGTAAACCTGAATGGTCGTGAATTGCCTTGATTGTATTCACGAAGAATGTCAAAAATTGCAAGTTCGATTTTGGATTCTTTCCTGGAGCCAATAAGTTGACACCTGTATCTGTTCCAAGTGACCAGTTGTTGTGTTTTCCTGAACCGTTCACACCTGCGAATGGCTTCTCATGCAAAAGAACTCGGAAATCATGCTTACGTGCAATTTTCTCCATCAAGTCCATCAACAACAAGTTGTGATCATTTGCCAAGTTACACTCCTCAAACATCGGAGCACACTCAAACTGGTTTGGTGCAACCTCATTGTGACGTGTCGTAACTGGAATACCCAATCGGATTGACTCTGTCTCGAAGTCACGCATAAATGCAGTCGCTCTTTCTGAGATTGACCCAAAATAGTGATCATCCAATTGTTGACCTTTTGCCGAAGCATGACCAAACAATGTACGACCAGTCATTTGCAAATCTGGACGCGAATTAAAATATGCTTTATCTACTAAGAAGTATTCTTGCTCCCACCCGAGAGTTGCAACAACTTTCTTTACGTTTTTATCAAAGTACTGACATACATCAACTGCTGCTTCATCTACGCGGTTCAATGCTTTCAACAATGGCATTTTGTAATCCAATGCTTCACCTGTGTACGAGATGAAAATTGTTGGAATACACAATGTTTTACCGATAACAAATGCTGGTGACGAAGGATCCCACGCAGTATATCCACGTGCTTCAAATGTATTTCTGATTCCACCATTTGGGAACGAAGAAGCATCTGGCTCTTGTTGAACTAATAATTCACCATCGAATTGCTCGATGGCTTTTCCAGGCCCAATTGGCTTGAAGAATGCATCGTGCTTTTCAGCTGTTGCTCCAGTTAATGGTTGAAACCAGTGTGTGTAATGTGTCGCACCTTTTGTCAATGCCCAATCTTTCATTGCTGACGCTACTTGATCCGCAATGCTGCGATCCAAACGTTTACCTGTTCCAGCAGCTTCAGTCATTAACTTATACGCTTCTCTTGGAAGGTATTCACGCATTACTTCAGAATGAAAGACTTTTTCGCCATACATTTCTGAAATTTTCTGTGTTAATTCAATGTGTTTTGGCGTTCGATGAAGTACATCATGATACGCTTGCATACGTTTATTGGACATGGAATGTATTTTTTTTCGGTAAAGTTAAGTCAAAAGAGGGGGGCAACAGAAGAAAAATGTACTTTTTTATTAACAACCCCATACATTTCAGGGGGTCAACTGAGAAAATACAACTTTCACGGTCGATTTCACCTAAATTATGACCTAAAAATGAACTTATCGTTAAATTCTGAGGAATTCGTATTTTGTTTGAATGAACCGCGCCTTACTTTTTCTAATTCTAATTCTTCCTATAGTTGGAACCACTCAAGTAAGCTGGAATTGGGTCCGTCAGATGGACAATGACTTTTCCTTTGTTGAGAAATGGGAATATGACGAAGGAATTTATGTGAATAAATGGGGGCAATTGAGTTGTGATGGTCTTTGCCCAATTGAAATTGATGTATTGAAAGATGAACAAGGGCGGATTATTGATGACTCACTCTCTAAATTTTATTCAATCATAGATACCACTCATCGTTATTTCACTCATGAAGGAATTGTTCGAGCATATGAATTTGATGCTTGTAATCATGTTTATGCCAAAAAACATGATTACCGAATTCACCTTCAAACTAAAGTAGGAATTGCTACGCACACTTCCCTTCATATAGAGTTTTTCCCAGATCCAGGTTCTAAAATTCCGTTTCGTGCATACCTTATATATAATAGTATCCGTGACCAAGCTCCGAAAAAATATTTTGCTACGAATGGAACAATTGACATATCGTCAGAGGCACTTTACAATGGAATGATTCAAATGAGTTTTGATTTAGAATTCGAATTGGATGAAGATGATTTATTGCCTCAAACATGGAAAGGAAAAATTCTACTATCACTACCTGAATGAAAACCGAAATAGAAACCGTTAAAGAATTTCGCATTCGCCATGAAGATCTTTTTTTCTTGGGTTTTCTTCTTATTCTGAGTCTTCCTTTCAATGGAATTTTCTTTGGGATCGCTAATTCATCCGATACCCCAAGTGGTTTCCTTTATTTTGCCCAGATTATGTTCAACATTCTCATAATTGGAACTGCGGTTTTTCACGCATGGTATTACTTTCAGATCAGAAAAGAAGAAACTGCATATGTACTGGATGGCAGAATCATTAAGAAACAGAATGCTCAAGTAATTTTTGATTATCCAATGAACTCTATAGTTTCAGTGAGAATTCAGAATAAAAAAGGGATTGAAGGAACGATTATCTTGTTTACAAATCAGGAAAGTTTGAAATATTTTATCGCTTATGGCCTCAATAATGGCGGGCAATTGAGCACGCACGGGTTTACTGATTACAAAATCAGCTGTGTGAAAAATCGAAAATGGCTACTGACGGAGATTTACAAGGTCAATCCAAAGTTGCACTTTATTGAAAGCTTTTGATTTTAAATTGAGATAAGCTTATCATTCACTATACAAAATGGAACATACAAACGAACTTCTAGATCAAAACAGCAACTATACAATTGTCAAGAAGAGTAGCCTAAAACTACTTAACACCATTCTTTTGTTGATTTCCGTATCAATCTTAACATTCACTGCTTGGAAAATTTGGGACACTATAAATTGGTTGAGTTCTATTTCTTTTTCTCAATCCTCCGCCTACTATATAAACGGTGCGCTGATTAACTTTGCTGTAATTCAGGGATTAGGAATTATACCAGCATTTCTGATCAGATTAAAAAGACATTATGCTATTTCCAGCTATATCCTTATTGCCTTCATTATTCTAGGATTTATACTTGAAAAGAAGATTGAACTCTATAAATATTTCTATTAGTTGAATCAGATGTCTAAAACTCGAAAATCAGCTCACTCAATTTATCAGCGGCAAAATATGTTTGAGCCACTTTCTGAACATCTTCCACAGAAATAAGATCTAACTGCTCATAGATTTCCTTCATCGAATCAACTTTACCGAAGATCAGCACACTTTTCCCAAGACTGAACATCAATTCTAAGTTGCTATCTAGTGACAACGCCAAGTGGCCTTTCAATTGTTCTTTCGCTTCAGAAATTTCGCTTTTCGTGAGTTGTTCATTGATCAATTTCTCCAATTCTACATGAATCAGCTTGACCGCTTTCTTCAAGTATTTCTTATCCGTTCCGAGATAGATGTTCCAGTATCCTGTATCAGAGTACGGTGTGTAATTCGCCTCTACATTGTAAGCGTATCCATGTTTCTCGCGAATAGAAAGGATCAAACGTGAATTGAGTGCTGGTCCACCTAATAAATTCGTCAACAAGGTCATTGCCCGACGGTTGTCTTCATTGTAAGACGGCGCCATTCCACCAACGAGTGTGTGAATTTGATAGTTTGACTTCTTTTCACGCAAGTGGAACGGTGGAATTGAAATCACAGGCGGCTCCAATTGAGCCTTACCTTCTCCCGTTATGGATCCAAACTCCGTTTCAAGAATTGACCTTACTTCCGATTCTGGAACATCTCCAACAAAGGAAACGATCATATTCTTTGGAGTAAATAAGCGATCAATGTAATTGAGTATGTCTTCTCGTGTAAACCCTTTGACCGATTTTTTCGTTCCGAGAATGTTGTATCCGAGAGAATGTCCTTTGTAAATATGTGCTTCGAACTCATCGTAAATTCGCTCGGCTGGACTGTCCAAGTAAGACATGATTTCATCTAAAATCACCTCTTTTTCTTTCTTCAGTTCTTTCTCAGGAAACGTAGAATTTTGAAGAATATCTCCAATTAGCTCTGCTGCAATGGAAAAATGTGTCTTCCGAAAGGAAGCATGAACAGAAATCTCTTCTTTATTCGTGTATGCATTGAGCTCACCTCCTACTCGGTCTAAATCAGAGAAAACATCAAAAGCAGAACGTTTTTTTGTTCCCTTAAAAATGCAATGCTCGATAAAATGAGCTAATCCTTGTTCATTAGGCTGCTCAAATCGCGAGCCGGCATGAACCATTACACCTAAATGTGCAACATACGCGTCCCGTTTGAGGTAGACGACTTTTATCCCGTTCGAGAGTTCAAAAATTACTGGATCGAGTTCGATCATTCCTTATGGATTCTTTCTATAAATTTTCCAACCCTTGTTTGTTTGGTCGAAAACAATGCGTTCGTGCAAGCGTGACTTTTTCCCCATCCAAAATTCGAAGCGCGTAGGCTGAATTTGATATCCTCCCCAATGCTCTGGGCGCGGGATATCATTTGGATACTTGAGTTCTAGTTCTGCTACACGATCTGTTAAATCAGTTGGACTTGACAGTTCATCACTTTGATGAGATGCCCAAGCTCCGATTTTACTTCCACGCGGACGTGAATTGAAATAATCATCGCTCACTGATTCATCAGTTTTTGTGCAAATTCCTTCAATTCGGATTTGCCGCGATGATTTAGGATAGAAAAAGAGCATTGAAACCTTTGGATTCACCTCTATTTCTTGTCCTTTCTGACTGTTGTAATTTGTGTAAAAGATAAATTGCTCCTCTAAGATTTCCTTCAAATAAACAATCCTTGTGCTTGATTGATGATCCAATGAAGTCGTTCCAAGAACAAATGCATTCGCTTCCATTTCATCCGACTGATCCGCAAAAGAAAACCAATCGGCAAAAAACTTAAATGGATCTTCTACGGCATTGATTGTTGAATCATGTTGAAATTCATGATGACTATCTCTGTATTGATCCAATGGATTGCTCATACTGTAAACTAGTACTTATTCTCCGTCGAATTCATCCTCAATTTCGCTCTCTTCTTCCTCTTCGATTTCTTCGTCCTCATCCTCATCATCAACACCTGATCCTGAAGCAGAGAATACGACTTTGCCTTTTTGAGCATCATCTTCTTCCTCTTCCTCAACTTTCTTTACCTCTTCGGCTGGTCGACGTGACAACTCTTTGTCTAATTCCTCTGTATAAGGGAAAATTTCAACAATTGGAGAAACGATAATTGAAGGGATTTCGAAGTCCACCATCAAGGTAGATAAGCTTTCCTGAATACGTTCGTATGCTTCTTTAACAGATTCTGCAGAAACCAAGAAATTCTGGTTTACTTTCTTTGCCTTTTCTGTATCCGCATCCATACTTTCGTAACGCACTTTACATTTGTACCAAACATCAGCATCATCATATGCAAAGATATCGTGAATCTCAGTTCTTGAAATCCCGACTACGTTAAATTCTCCACGGATGATCTGCCCTAGTTCTTCATATATACGCGCTTCAGCATCCGTGAATGTCATCGCAGCTAAAAGATAAGGTTCAGACACACGTTTCAATGCACCATTGTCCAACTGCTTCGTATACTTCACCTTTACTGTAAACCAATTATTCATGTCAATACTATTTATGTCTGACAAAGATACACAGAGATTTGTTTCTCATCCTTCCTTCAAAGCGAGAATTACCCCAAAAGCACGAAAGTTATTCACAATTAATTAAAAAAATTGCTGGGATTAGCACTAACTATTTGCTTTCATATTTTTTTATATTTTTGAATATGAAGAGAACTCAGCTAAGAGACGGCACCAAAGTGTTTTGCCTGCGCGCACCTGAAGCAAAAATGCTAGATCACCATGTTGAAGGATATTTGAATCACGGAATCACGATTAATGATGGCGACATTGTTTTTGATGTAGGAGCAAACATTGGCATTTTTGGTGTTCGAGCAATTCAAAATCATCCAAATACAGTTGTTTATTGTTTCGAACCAATTCCAGATATCAACGCTGTTCTTCAAAAAAATGCTGATTCTTTTGATGGGAATAGGTTGAGAGTAATGCCGTATGGAATTTCTGATAAGGAAATGACCGCTACATTCTCCTATTACCCAAACACCCCAGCTCTATCAACGTTGCACCCCGAGGACTGGGACAATGATCCAGGAGCATTTGCCAAGGCCGTGAAAGGAACCATGAAAAATCCACCTCCAGGAATGAAATGGATGCGCATGATTCCAACAGGATTCTCAGGATTGATCGCAAAGCACTTGGTGAAAGGAAAGAAAAGTGTCGATTGCGAATTGAAACGACTTTCAACCATTATCAAACAAGAAAAAATTGATCGAATTGATCTGCTAAAAGTGGATTGTGAAGGCGCTGAATTAGGTGTCATTAAAAGTATCGATCAGGACGATTGGCCAAAGATCAAATCATTGGTTGTTGAAGTTCACGATTCAAATGGACGTCTAGACCTGATAAAGTCAATTCTTAAAGAACAAGGATTCACGTCGCTATATGTTGAGCGTGAAGCTGGATTGGAAGACACACAATTGTTTAACCTATTTGCAACTCGATCATGAAGGTCTACGAAATTATAATCATTACAATGATCATACTCCTTTCAAGCAACTTGTTTGGGGTGATCTACTCCTTGATTGTTTTAAAAACATCGATTTTTAAAAAATATCGAATTCAACAAATCCCCTACAAAAAAGGAATTTTCAAACAACGATTCCCGCTCTATTTTTTCAACTTAGTAATCCTTTCTGGCTTTGGTATTGGCGGTGTCTTCTTGCTGTATGATTTCTTCGATACTGGACTCCCGTCAATTTGGGTATTCATTGGACAAGTTCTTTTTGTATTTATTATTGACGACGTCTGGTTCTACTTTATGCATCGCTATATGCATCACAACAAATACCTTTTAAAGAAGGTGCATAGCATTCATCACCGTGCCCATCCCCCATTCCCAATGGAGTATTTATACACTCACCCTTTTGAATGGATGTTGGGAACTATTGGACCATTTTTAGGCTACATTTTCATCATTTTAGTCATGCCTTTAAATATTTATGCGTTCTGGACGTTTGCTTTATTAAGAAATCTTCACGAAATTCATATTCACTCAGATTTAAAATTGCCACTATTGAAAAACATACCATTCGTTAGCGCTGTTGAAGATCATGACTTGCACCATGCAAAGTTGAATGGCAATTACGCGTCAACATTTCGAATTTGGGATAGAATCATGAAAACACGATTTAATCAAAAAAACACCTCTGAATAGTCAACAAACTATATTGTTCATTGGAAAACTAACTCTGGTTTTCGGCATTTTTATCCTTCAGGGATTTCGCTCTAGTAACACAAACACTTTAACCATTAAGATCACTAATTTGCAGCATTCTCATGGAGTTGTTGAGATCGGCTTGTATGAAAAAGGAGATTGTTTTCCAACACCTGGAAAACAATTCAAAAAAGGGCGCGCAACGATTAATGGAAATACTGCCACCTACAAGTTCAAAGGATTAAAAGATGGTGATTATGCGATTGCAGCGTATCACGATGAAAATGGAGACAAATATTGCAATAAAAACTTGTTTGGAGTTCCAACGGAAGCGTTCGCCTTTTCAAACAATATCCGCCCATTTTTAAGTCCACCGAAATTTAAATCTTGTCGATTTTGGGTTACAGGGAACCGTACACTTTCCATCAAAATGGTCTATTAAGCTAGTTCCTGTATTCTCTTCCTTCAATAAAAAGGCTAAACGTTTTGTTGAAAGATTCGAGCAGAACAGCATTCCCGTGAATTGTGAATTTCACGTTCATTAAGGTCGTTAAGGTTTTCAACTTCCCTTCAATTAGCGCATCTACTCCACCAACAATATTTTTGAAAGCAATCACATTGTTTTTTAGTTGGAAGTCCTTCACTATATATTTCGCCAATTCAAACTTTTTGCCGTTTGCATATCCATAAGTGAAGCCATTTTCTGTCCAGATTACTACATCATCTTTTACATTGTAAAAATCAGCTCCGAAGTTTGTCAATTTCTCCGTTGCCCCATCTTTGTAGATCATTAGATCATTGTTTACATTTTCATAAACCACGAATCCTCGTCCTGCTTTGTAGGAATTCATTCTAAAATCCTCCACATCTAAAAACTGACCATTTTCGAAAATTGCAAACGTACCATTGATTGGATCATTGAACGCGATAATGTCTGTTCCTGCACTATATATATAACGGTCATGCCATACATCAAGGTCATAAATCTGACCATTCCAAAAGACTTTGTTGTAATTTCCATTGTCCCTGAATGCAACAATGTTCTCTCCTACCATGTCAGGCATTGTAACAATTCCAGAAGACTTGTAGAGCTCGTATATATCGCCGTCATAATAAGCATGGACTGAATTGAACCGTGTATCATTGAACACCACAATACTATCGCGTAGAATATATTGATCGGCAAAATACGTCAAGGTTTTCAACTCTCCTGCATCCCAAAGGTTCAGTGTAGGACCAATTTTCCAAGTCATTAAGTGATCTGAAACTTGATAATCAACTTGAACATTGGAGATTTCTTTTGGCTTTGTTCCGTCAAAAACAGTGAGGTTTCCACGGTAATTAATGTAGGCCACAATATCATCTCCTGCTTTAAACTCTCTTATCGGTTGAAATTCAACCTGTCTAAAAAAACCATTTTGGTAGCTTTTAAAAAATCCATTGAAGTCCTTAAAAGGCACAACATTCTGTGCTGATGAGCCAAAAACAAGGAAAAAAGAGCATACACCCGAAAGAAAGTATTTCATAGTTCAAACTTAATCAAATTTCACGCCAGAGAACTGACAACGTTGAGTTGAAATCGATATTGCCGTTTATCCAATTTAATATCCAGCTATATAAAAGRAAATCATTTTAAAACTATTCTCCTTAAATTGCAGGAGAACTATAATTCTAGAATAATGAAATACATCCTTTTAGCAGGACTTTGCTCTGCAATGGCGTTCAATGGAACAAGCCAGCGAGAGATAGAGTACCTCGAATATGATTTGGACAATGGTATCCACGTCATTCTCCACGAAGAGCATGCAACACCCATTGTTGCTGTATCAGTTTTGTATCATGTAGGTTCAAAAAATGAGCAAGCAGACAGAACTGGATTCGCACATTTTTTTGAGCATTTATTGTTTGAAGGTTCAGCAAATATCGAACGAGGAGAATACAGTGAATTGGTTGAGAAAAATGGAGGAACGTTAAATGCAAATACTTCACAGGATCGAACTTTCTATTATGAAATTCTTCCTTCAAATCAATTGGAACTTGGGATTTGGCTAGAAAGCGAGAGAATGCTTCATGCGAATGTAGAAATCACAGGAATTGAAACACAAAGAAGTGTTGTAAAAGAGGAAAAACGCCAACGCGTGGACAACCAACCGTACGCTTCTTTCATTACCGAAATGTTCTCACGCATGTTTAAAAAGCATCCATACAACTGGGTACCAATTGGAAGCATGGAACACTTAGATGCTGCTAAAGAAGAAGATTATGTGAATTTCTACCGTACATTTTATGTTCCTGCGAACGCAACTTTATCGATTGCAGGTGACATCGATATTGAAGAAACAAAAGCATGGATCAATAAGTACTTTAGTTCTATTCCAAAAGGAGAGGCTATCAACTTGTACAGAGATGTTGAAAATTTATCTGACGAAGAGTTCTTAAAAGAATACGGGGTTGATCGTTCAACGTTCGACTTAAAAAACTTTGGAATGTCAACAGATTCGAAAGCGAAAGAAATTTTCAACAAATATTCTGCGACTGCAATTGAAATTCCACGACCTGAAAAAGCGAACGAACCATTAACTGGAATCGTGAAAGATATTGTTTATGACAACATTCAACTTCCTGCTTTATTCATGGGGTACAGTTTCCCAGAACAATCTCATCCAGATTTCCACGCACTTGAAATGATGAATGATGTTCTTTCTGGTGGAGCTAGCTCAAGAATCAATAAAAGCCTTGTTGAGAAACAACAAATTGCGCAATTCGCATTTTGTTTTGCCTATGGTCTTGAAGATGCCGGTGTTGGTATATTCGCAGCAATTGCAGCTCAAGGAAAAGATCTGGATTCTGTTCAAATGGCGTTTGATGATCAAATTACCTTAATTAAAGACGAATTGATCTCAGAAGCGGAGTTTGAAAAAATCAGAAACCAATATGAGAATCAGTTCATTTCAACGAATTCTACAATTGCTGGAATCGCGGAAACCTTAGCTGACAATCATGTTTACTCTGGCGGCGCTGAAAAAATTAACACTGAATTATCAGAATACCTTGCTGTGACACGTGAAGACATTCAACGAGTAGCAAAAAAGTACTTAACACAAGACGCACGAATCATCCTTCATTACCTACCAATGGAAGAGAAGTCTGATAAAAAATAATTGAAGATCATGAAAAAATATATCATAGCACTTGGACTTTTCGTACCGACAATTCTTTTCGGACAAATCGACCGTTCCATTCGCCCTGAAGCGGCTCCCGCTCCAACAATTAACATTAAGGATTCTAAAGTTTTCACTACTGAAAATGGTATTACGGTAATCCTGTCTGAAAACCATAAAATTCCACGGGTTTCTTACAACTTAGTAATGGGTTCTGACCCGAAGCTTGAAAAAAGCAAAGCTGGATTATCTAGCATCGCTGGTACACTCGTAATGTCAGGAACAAGCAATCGATCGAAAGATGATTTAGACAACGAAGTAGATAACATTGGTGCTACGCTACATGCAGACAACAATTCAATCTACATGTCTAGTTTGACAAAGCACATGACAAAAGGATTAACCTTGATGTCTGATGTATTGATGAATGCGAACTTCCCACAAAGTGAAGTCGATCGAATCATCACACAAAATGAGTCAAACTTGACCTCTACTAAATCAGATGCTGGTTCAATGGCTTCAAATGCGACTTCCTCTGCTAATTTCCCAAAAGGACATCCCTATGGAGAAATTATGACTTTCGAGAGCTTGGAAAACATTGATCGTTCATCAATTGTAGAATACTACAACATGGCATTTTCTCCAAAAGGAAGTTACCTAGTTGTTGTTGGTGACATCACATTGGAAGAAACCAAAGAACTCGTTCAAACTTATTTTGGAAATTGGAAAGGGAAAGCACCTCACAAAGAAAATTGGGGTACTGGATCATTCAACGCTGGTAACAACGTTTCATTCGTGAATAAACCTGGAGCTGTTCAGTCAGTGATTTCTGTTTCTTTCTCAATGGCAATCACGCCATCTGATCCCGATTACTTAAAATTAAAAGTACTGAACAACATTATGGGTGCTGGAGGGTTCGCTTCTCGATTGATGCAAAACCTGCGTGAAGACAAAGCGTACACTTACGGATGCTACTCGCGATTGAATATTACGGATGACGGCAGCTGGTTCTCAGCAGGAGGAAACTTCAGAAACGAAGTGACTGATAGCGCAATTACTCAAATCCTGTTCGAACTGGATAGAATCATTGACGATTACGTAACTGACAAAGAACTCGACTTAGCAAAATCATCAATGGCTGGTTCTTTTGGGCGCTCTTTGGAACGACCATCAACAGTGGCAAGATTTGCGTTGAACATTATAAAAAATGACCTTCCAAAAGATTACTACCAGACATATTTGAAACAATTGGAAGCAATCACAAAACAAGATTTGCTTGACGTAGCTCAGAAATATTGGACAGGATCAAAATGTAATATTGTTGTAGTTGGAAATGAAGAAGTAATCCCTACTCTCCTACAATTCGATTCAGACGGTGAGATTGAAGAACTTGATGCTTTTGGAAATGAAGTTGTTGAGAAAATCCCTTCAGATTTAACTGCTGATGAAATAATTGAAAACTATTTAGCCGCTGTGATCCCGAATGTGAAAGCAAAGAAGAGAAAGAAGATCTTTAAGAAGATCAAATCGATGGAAGTTGTGATTGAAATGACTTCAGCACAAGTTCCTTTCCCAATTACTTCTAAAAATGCGTGGATGTCTCCAAATATCAACGCTTCATTGACAGAAGGAAAAGGAATGGTTTTCTCATCATCCTACTCGGATGGAATAACTGGACAGCAACAAGCCATGGGTATTGGAAAATCGGAAATGACTCCAGAAGAGATTGCTGTTGCAAACAAATCCATGGGAATTGTTCCTGAGTACAACTATGGGAAATCTGGAATGGAATACGAAGTAATTGGAATTGAAAAATTCGAAAAGAAAGAATGCTACGTATTAAAATTGAATGATGGTAAATCTATCACTTTCGATTATTACGATCGTACTTCATTTATGAAATTAGGTACTATGTCAATTGAGACTCAAGGCGAAGAAACAACGCAAGCGACTCAAACATATGACAATTATGTTGAGATGAACGGAATCCTCTTCCCAACGATGGTTAAATTGTCAACTGGACAGGCAAACTTAGAAGGAAAAGTCGTTTCACGAATAATCAACGGTGAAATCGATTTCGAATCTTATAAAAAATAATTATTTAGCGCCCCGACATTCCGAATCCTGATAGCTATCGGAATCGGAATGTCGGGGCGCTTTTTTTCACTTAGAATAAAAACAGCGACTACGAAAAATAGAACTGCATATCTTCGTTTGGATCGAGTTGTATTTCAGCTCATCTTGTCAACTCTTTTCATAGTTGCCTTCGCCTCTTCGCTCAAAGCGGCGGAAGATCTACCTACAGACACAAGCACCAGTAGACTTTATATTCATGATATAAAATTTGAAGGGGCCAATGTTCACATTGACGGAAATTATCAATACCTCTTGGAGACTATTGTCGACTTCTTACAAAAGAATTCAGAAACTCAAGTGCACATTCGTGGACATGTATGTTGCGGGGCAGGTAAACGCATTAGTAGGAGAAGAGCTAGGAATGTTTATCGATTCCTTAAAAGACAAGGTATTGCAAAGGATAGAATGACGCATGCAGGATACAGCAACTCCGCTCCTCTTATTTTTCCAGAACGAACCGATGACGATGAACGAAGAAACAGACGCGTTGATTTTGTTCTTAGCACGAATTGATGTTAAATAATTTATATTTACTCTGAAAACACACATTATGGCTCAAATACAGACCTCTAACTTCAAGTTCCTGAAGGACTTAGAGAAAAACAATGACCGCGATTGGTTCACCGAAAACAAAAAGCGATACCTCGGAGAACACGAACATATGATTTCATTTGCCGATGCATTGTTGGCAAAAATGAATGAACACGACGACATTGAAACTCCAACGGGGAAGAAAAGTCTATACCGAATTTACCGTGATGTGCGTTTCTCTAAAGACAAGGCTCCATATAAAACACATTGGGGCGGCGCGTTCAAACGAGCAACAAAGCTTCGACGAGGGGGATATTACTTCCATATTCAACCTGGTGGACAATCGTTTATCGGTGGAGGATTTTGGGCACCTAACAAAGATGATCTTCAACGAATTCGAGAGGAGATTGCGACAGATGCGAGTGAACTAAGAGCAATTTTAGCTGATCCAGTATTTGTTTCAACTTTCGAGACATTAGATGGTGAACAGCTGAAAACCGCACCAAAAGGATTCGACAAAGAACATGCAGCGATTGATTTACTGCGCTACAAACAATTCATCTTTGGTAGAAACTTCTCTGATGAAGAAGTACTAAAACCAGATTTCGTTGAAGTAGCAAATCAAACATTTAAGGCGATGCGTCCATTCTTTGACTTCATGAGTGACGTCCTCACAACGGATTCTAACGGCGAACCTATCGAGTAATGCCCACAATATATTACGATGAGGTTCCTACTCCATTAGGAAACATGCAAGTCGGAATTACCGAAAAGGGCATTTGTATGTTTGAGTTTCCTATTGAAGAGCGCATCATTGGGCACAAAAAGAAAATCTCAGAAACCCACACAGAATCTACGACCAAGCCCAACAATGTGTTTGGTGCTCTAAAAATGCAAATGAACGAGTATTTTGAAGATGGTCGATCAGTCTTTGACTTACCCATTGATCTAATCGGCACTGAGTTCCAATGTCAGGTTTGGAAATCCTTACTTCAAGTTCCATTTGGGAAGACCATTAGCTACTTAGAATTGGCAGTACAACTTGGAAATCCAAAAAGTGTTCGTGCTGTTGCACAAGCGAACGGTCAAAATCGATTACCGATCATTGTGCCATGCCATCGTATTATTGCTTCCAATGGAAAATTGACGGGATACTCCGGAGGCTTATGGCGCAAGGAAATACTACTATCAAAGGAAAATGGTCAAAGTCGACTCATTTTTTAAGCGACTCAACCTCGTAAATTAGGCGATCCTTATTCATTTGCCAATACGCATCAATCGCAGGAATAGACGGGCCGATTTGCAACATACAATGTTGCACGATTTCCATTGGACATTCAATGATTTCTGAGATTCGCTTGATCTCATCAGATTTGGACATTAGGAGTTTCGAATTGTTCACACATTTGGGATTAAGTAGAACACCATATTGTGCAAATTTAAATCAAATCAGAACACCATCAAAGGCGGGAAAAACTACTTCTCCATGCGGATTCCCGAACTACAAAAATCGGGATACTCGAAAAATGATGTGACAAAATTGACACACCCATTGATTTTCCTTAACGTTTATTGCACATGCTAAATATTCTCTAATTACAAGTTTCAAGAAATGCAAGTTTTCACTACTTTCAAGACTTAGAAACCAATAAACTTTAACACTATGGCATTTGACGGAACAGAAGGAGGCGCAATTTCACTCCCACAAGGCGCAGCACTTACGAAAGAGTATCGATTAAGGAATCCAACAGCTATTAAGGGACATTTTTTTGGGAAAGAAATTCTTAATCAAATTCTTGAGCAAGAAGGATGTATGGGGATTCGAATGTATTATGCCCTCGATCCAGAAACTGGAGAAAGAGAACTTGTCTTGGCTGGAGCGAATGAAGAAGAAGATGACATGTTGGATTTGGTTGCTGATTTATCCAGTCCATGTCCAACTCGATGCTCATCTGCCAATACCTTAAACTCTTAGCATTTGACATTATCTGATTATTCGGCTTGTTCAATTCTACTGCCCGTACTTGCAGTTTTTTTGACATTGACAAGACAAAATAAAACACTCATTAGATTGAGTGTTTTTATTTTAGTCACGGCCGTGCTAGAGACTATTGCTAAAATATATGTTCACTATGGAGTGAATAATATGTTCCTATTTCATATTTACTCGTATATCGAAGTATTTGGCTTGGCCTGGATTTTCTACGATCTAGTCAAAAACTGGATGAAAAGGGCAATTGTAATTTTAGTACTGATTTATTTAATTTTCTCTCTGATCAATATCTCATCTTGGGAATCACTTGTTGAATTCAACTCAAATCAGCGCTATGTAGGTGGCGTTGCGATCATTGCCATGACTCTCCTTTACTTTAACACCTTATTTGTTGATGCCAAAATCCAAAGGATTGAAGAAGATCATTACTTCTGGTTTAGTTCGATACTATTAATATATACCGCAGGAACATTATTTTT
>NVXP01000052.1 GCA_002733985.1 Fluviicola sp.
GATAATCGGTACCATTTGGAGAAATGTTTTTCCAATCGTAATCTTCCTTTGTAGGGATGGGTTTCGAAATCTGATTTTCGTATAAGAACTGTTGTTCGTTTTTCTCATATTCGAAACGTACTTCGTTCAATGAATCGATTTCAAGACTGTTCACTGCATCATATGGTCCTAATACAGAATTTGCTGAATAAATACTAGCTCCATCGCGAGAAGCTGTGTACCCCTTAACCACAAAATCCGTATTGGTATTGTTAAAGCTAAAATCATAAAGTACCGCAACGATTCTCCCAATCAACCTATTTCCAACGTACAAATCGTTTGTCACATCATATGTTTCATGATCCAAAGGAGCTACGCAGTAAAATACAGGAGCCAATACGTCGTTTTCTGAATTCATCCAGCCTTTGAAATGCACGGCGTGATAAAAGCCATTAGTTTTTTGCCCTTTATAGATAAAATAGTGACTGGCATTTCCTGAGTTGTCGTCAAAGGACATTAGTATATCCATGTTATCAGAAACATAGATTCCAGTAACCTCATCTTTGTATCTATCACTTCTGGTAATTAACTTAGGTTTATCCTTTTCTATTGATAAGATTTCGTAATACGTCCCCTTCTCGGAATAGTCGACTAGAATAATTCTATCTTTATTGGCTTTGAGTAATTGAGCTGATTTGAAAGGTCCGAATTTATACTTTTCATAGAGTATATATTCTTTTCCTTTCTCTGTGACCGTGAAGTATGTTGTGGTTTTTAGTATTGAACCATTTTGTTGACTATTCGATTCAATCGTTCTTTTCTGGATATTATCGAATGGCCCAAAGGATGTCTCTCCCTGTATAATAAAAAATGAGGGCTTGTCTTCTTCATGCAACTGGAGATCTTGAAAACCAATAACCATATTGGAATTGGATTCTGAAATTGCTACGATTTTTTTGTTTTCACCAATCTTTATCATCTCTTGTGAAAAAGCGGAGTTGGATATTGAAATAATGGATAGCACGAAAAGTAATCGTAAGGTTGTCATGTACTCTGTTTAAGTTATGGACTTCTTCAATTCCTTAAAATTAGAAATAATTTGATTTAAAAAATTACGTGTTTTGCACAATTGGACTGCTTAAAGCAGGTGTGGTCTTCCTGAGAAATTGATACTTCCAAATAGAGTGTGCCTCATGAATAGTGGAAATCTCTTGAATGTAAATTATCGAGTCTAACTTTCAATTCTGACTAACGTTTTGATAAATGTTTAATTGTCATGTAGTTACAGTTTAATATTTTCTCTCGAAAATCAACTTCATTAACGTTAGCTGTGGAAGTCAGTTTCTCTCGGGAGACAGGGGGAATTGTACATAACTCTTAAATATACACAATGTTATATTACGCTAAAATCTGCGTATACACACTATCGCTGACATCTAATAACATCACAACTTCTCCTTCAAAAATCGTCCAGTATGGCTCTTCTTATCCTTCACCATTTCTTCAGGAGTTCCTGCGAAAACAACATCGCCTCCACCATTTCCACCTTCAGGTCCCATATCAATAATGAAATCAGCACATTTGATAACATCTAAGTTATGCTCAATCACAATAATCGAATGTCCTACATGAATCAGCTCATTCAAAGCGATGAGTAATTTATTCACATCGTGAAAATGTAATCCTGTTGTTGGCTCATCAAAAATGAATAGGGTAGCGGGGCTGGATTTTCCTTTTGAGAGGAACGATGCTAGTTTGATCCGCTGTGCTTCGCCACCACTCAAGGTACTAGAAGGTTGACCGAGTTTCAAGTAACCCAATCCAACTTTCACAAGTGGTTCAATTTTCTCAACAATCTTCTCTTCAATTCTCGAATCTCCGCCTTGGAAGAACTCATAAGCCTCTGAAACATTCATTTCAAGGATATCCGAAATTGATTTCTCACGGTATAGAATATCGAGTGTTTCAGTTTTGTATCTTCCTCCTTTACACTGTTCACATGGTAAGTGCACATCCGCCATGAACTGCATTCCAACGGTTATCGAACCTTCGCCGTCACACACTTCACATCTTCCTCCGTCCACATTGAAACTGAAGAAGCCAGGTTTGTAATTTCGCGTTTTAGCTAGCGGCTGGCGTGCAAATAAATCACGGATATCATCGAAGGCTTTCACGTAGGTCACAGGATTACTYCGCGACGATTTTCCAATTGGATTTTGATCCACGAAYTCAACAGCCTTGAGTGTTTTGTAATCTCCAGAAAATGATCGGAAGTCACCTTGYTGGTCTCCRTAAATTCCGAGTTCTTTTCGCAATGCWGGAAGYAATATTTCACGAACYAAGGTTGATTTCCCAGATCCACTTACTCCAGTTACACAGACCAAGCTGTGCAAAGGAAAGTCCACATCTACGTTCTTTAAGTTGTGTTGACGTGCTCCAGAAATACTCAATTTATTTTTACTCTTTCTTCGACGTTTTGGAACTGGAATTGAGATTTTCCCAGTCAAATAATCTGCAGTCAAGCTATTTTTCGCTTTTGGAAGATCCTTGTGTGTCCCTTGAAAAACGATCTCGCCACCAAAAGCTCCTGCCAACGGTCCAATATCAATAATCAAATCTGCGGCTTGCATGATGTCTTCCTCATGTTCAACAACAATGACTGTGTTTCCAATGTCACGAAGTGAATGCAGAACTTTGATTAAGCGCAAGGTGTCTTTTGGGTGCAATCCAATAGAAGGCTCATCTAGAATATACATTGATCCAACCAAGCTACTTCCCAAAGAAGTGGCCAAATTAATACGTTGTGATTCTCCTCCAGAAAGTGAATTCGATCGTCGGTTGAGTGTTAAATACCCCAGTCCAACCTCGTCCAAAAAGCGAAAGCGTTGAGCAATTTCAGGTAGAATTTTCTTAGTGATCTGCTGATCGTGCTTATTTGGGTTCAATGAATTGAAAAACTCAATCACATCTGAAATAGGGCTGAGAACAATGTCCGTAATTGATTTTCCTTCAATCTTTACGTAGTTCGCATCTTTTCTCAAGCGCGTACCTCGGCAATCATGACAATCAGTTTTACCCCGATAGCGAGAAAGCATAACGCGGTACTGAATTTTATAAGCTTTGCTTTCAACGAATTTGAAAAAATCATTGATTCCCTTGATTTTCCCTTTTCCGTTCCATAAAATCTCCAATTCCTCGTCGTTCAAATCAATAATTGGTCGGTGAATCGGAAACCCAATTTCCGTAGCTTGATCAACAAACTTATCCAGGTAACGACTCATTTTATCTCCTTTCCATGGCATGACAGCACCTTCGAAGACGCTCAAATCACGGTTTGGAACAACTAGATTCTTA
This sequence comes from Fluviicola sp., assembly GCA_002733985.1. Taxonomy (GTDB): domain Bacteria; phylum Bacteroidota; class Bacteroidia; order Flavobacteriales_D; family Crocinitomicaceae; genus UBA4466. The sequence goes on from NVXP01000052.1 coordinate 3,334, forward strand.
TCGATTCCAATTACTTGTCCGAAACCTTCGCATGTTTTACAAGCTCCATAAGGATTGTTGAATGTGAAAAAGTGTTCACTTGGGACTTGAAATTCCATCCCGTCCAATTCAAAACGATTGGAGAAAGTTGTGTTTTTTTCATCTTTCATCGTTCGGATCGTACATTCTCCACCACCTTCAATAAAGGCAAGAGAAATGGAATCACCATAACGTGAAACGGCATTTTCATCCGAGAAATCAATCGAAATCCTGTCAATGACGAGAAATGCTTTCTTAATATTTTTGGGTGTTTTTTTGACAGCATCCTCCATCATGACAAACTCATTGTCGATCAATAATCGAACATAACCTTGTTGTTTTAGCAGCTCCAATCGCTTCTCCGTTCCATATAATTCAGTTCCGATCAATGGACATAAAATCAAACAACGGTCTCCAGATTCTTGTTGACGTAGAAAATCAACTACATCGGAAACATCTTGCTTTTTGACTTCTTTTCCTGAAATAGGGGAGATGGTCTTTCCAATTCGTGAGAACAGTACTTTTAAGTAATCATAGATCTCTGTGCTCGTTCCAACAGTTGATCGCGGATTATTTGAAATTACTTTTTGTTCGATGGCAATCGCCGGAGAGATTCCTTTTATATAGTCTGCTTCTGGTTTGTCTAACTTTCCTAAGAATTGACGGGCATAAGAAGACAAGCTTTCAATGTAGCGACGTTGTCCTTCTGCGTAAAGTGTGTCAAATGCAAGAGAAGATTTCCCAGAGCCTGATAGCCCGGTGATTACGGTGAATTTCCCGTGTGGGATTTTGACATCGATGTTCTTCAAGTTGTGTACTCGAGCACCTTTAATTTCGATTTCTTTTTGCTTCACTGAAGGAGTTCCTGTTGCCATAGTCCAAAGATAAAAAGGACAACCCAATAAACAGGAAAAGAGAAAAATGTTTTTAAAAAATTTGTCAGTCCACTAAAAAGACGTAGTTTAGTCATTCAATTCATTAAAAAACACACGGCGTATAGCATAGACTTTTACTTTAAATACAGTTTTGGATCAAATAAACTACTAAAGCAAAAGTTATGGCTATGAATAAATTCGAAGACCGTGAGTTGATAAGTACGTATCTTGATGGGAGTGAAAAGGCTTTTGAAACGCTATTGTTGCGCCACAAAGATAAAGTATACCGTTTCATCTATATGAAGGTTCGTGATGGAGCACTCGCAGAAGATATATTTCAAGATACTTTTATCAAAGTTATTCGCACCCTGAAAAGTGGAGCATACAATGAAGAAGGTAAATTCTTACCGTGGGCAATGCGAATTGCACACAACCTAATCATTGATTATTTTCGTAAGAAAAACAAAGTTCGCTTGATTTCTGAATCGAGTTCGTTGCGCGATGACTATAATGTTTTCCATACAATAGACAACGACGAAAAAACGATCGAAGAAGAAATGTCACAAGTTGAACTAGAACAACAAATGGTTGAGTTGATCGGTCATTTACCGGAAACGCAGCGTGATATTTTGAGAAAACGAATCTTCAAGGAAATGTCGTTCAAGGATATTGCTGATGAGGAAGATATTAGCATCAATACTGCTCTTGGAAGAATGCGTTATGCGCTCATTAACTTGAGAAAGTTGATTGATAAGCACAACTTGGTAACTCACTTTTAGGCTCTTGAATCAATCGATTGCTGGATTATTGGATTCTTGAGGAGTTCAATAATCCAACAATCCAATGTTCGGAAAATCTCTCGCTAGTTAGATTCTTCTCTTTTCTTTATTTGAATTCAATCAAAGTATTATTTTTACGCAAAAAAAAGAGATGGCGAAGGGTAAACGTAAAAGTATCGTAAAGTATATTTTAATTGTACTTCTTGTTGTATTCGGAATTATGCAATTCTTTACGATCAACAAGACAAATCCTAAAGTTGAAGAAGCAAAGGATTTAATTGCCATCACAACCCCACCAGCAGATATTGAAAAAATGATTCGTACTGCTTGTTACGATTGTCACTCGTTTGAAACAAAATATCCTTGGTATTCAAACGTAGCTCCGGTTTCATGGTTTTTAGGAGATCATATTGAAGAAGGACGTGAGCATTTGAACTTCTCTGTTTGGGGAACATATGACGAAGACAAAGCCAATCACAAATTGCATGAGTGCGAGGAAGAAGTAGAGCACAAAGAGATGCCACTTGATTCATATACTTGGACACATGGCGATGCTAAATTATCTGATGATCAACGTGAGAAACTAGCAGAGTGGTTTAAGTCAAAAATGACAGGACCAGATAAAGGTCATCATCACGAAGAGCACGAACACGAGCACTAAGCTTGATTTTTATTTATTTTGTCGTGTGAATTCATCGAAATTGAATCCGTCTAGATACGCGATTTTCCATTTCCCATTTTCCCTTTTTACCCGAAATCGATAAGTGAAGTTATTCCAGTCAGGTCCTGCATCTGGTTCAAGTCTTCCCCATTTCCAGTACAATTCTCCAAAGTCGTCTACTAGGTCGATTTCTACCACTTCAATTTGACTCCAAGGATTTGGTTCATCATAGGGAACATCTTGGCAATTACACCAAGGATCCCCACCACTTCCGAAAGGAGCTTGGGTTCCAACTATCCAGGTGAGTTGATTATTCTGAAGCTTGGTGTTAATTTCTTGATAAATAGCGTTGTAGTTTTCCATGAATTCCTCGGCAAAAAGATTGCTTTTTCGCATCTGGTCAAGGTTGTATTCCACATCATCTAAATTCAAACCAACGAAATAGCTATCTGAACTATCTTTAGTCAATGTGATATATCCGGCGAGATTCTGATCTTCATGCCAAGTGTAAACTTGCCTAATTAAGTTTTCGATTTTTCCTTTGATGCTGTTARCRTTGRCTGAAGCTTCAACTGYTTCCCCATYATTCTGACTTTGCGCTTSGTTACACACAAAAAGTAAGAATCCAAAGATGAGTAGAGTCGATTTAAACTTTTTTATTCTAAAAACACCTTGACTATTGACTAACAGGGCCTGATTACCACAATTAGAAGGATTCATTCTGAATCCTCTACTTTCCAAGTACGACAAGAAACCGTTACGTCACATCCTTGTTCATAGGCAAAAACGGCCGCTTCTTCATAAATTCTGACATTCGAAGAGCCACATCCTTGAAATTTTTGGATCGTGTCACCAGTTGTTTGACTAATGACTGCACATTCTTTACATTGATTTGGAGTTACAACTCCTCTGAGAATATTCGCACAAGAAGCTAGAAGTAATCCTGAGAAAAGTACAACTAAAGTGATTCGGTTCTTTTTCATTTTTCAGTGTTTAAAATCGCATGTGACGTTCCTTCTTCTCCTCATAAATATCTTCCAGAGATACCAATATTCCTGTTTCTTCGACACCTCCGAATTCCGCATTAACAGCAGTTCCAAAAGTTTTCATCGTCGGAGACAAGTTCATGTATATATTCATCAAAGGTGGAATAAACTCATTGCGTTCTCGAACGAAGCTGTTCAGTATTTTGAAACCTTCCTTGAAATCTAAACCGTCTAATAGTTTGTCGAAATCTTCACCCTTATAGTTTTGAACGAGCGGATGATGCGGATGAATCAAGTTCTCGTTGTCGGGGAAGAAATAATGCATAAAGTGTAAAAGGAAATCGCGTGCTTCAGTTTGGTAGTTGGCATACATCGTAACCTTTCCAAAGAAGTATTTTATCTCAGGGTGCTGGTTTACAATGGCACCAAGTCCATCCCATATGTTATCCAAAGCAAACAATCCTTTTCTAGGATTAACCGCAGGTTGGAAATTTGGTTGAACCCAACTTCGTCCTAATTCAATTGTGTTCGGAAGGTATTCAGAAACAAATCGATCAGAAAACTCAAAATAGTGACTCGTTGAAAGCGGAATTTCTTCTTGATTCGTTTTGAGGACTTTATTGCACAAAATAAAGCGGTATCCTCCGATAATTTCTTCGTCTTCTGGTGACCAAACAATTAGTTGATCATAACATAAATCAGAAGTATCGAAATCATCAAGATCAATTTCTTCACCCGTTCCGCCACCAGCATTTCTGAAGGTTACTTCACGAAGTCTTCCTATTTCCTTCAAAACATTCGGTGAATTATGAATATTCACAGAGTAAATGTCATTTCCACCCTTGCGCGTGCTTCGAAGAAATCGTTCAGAGTTCAGTTCACTCTTTAAAAGGGCTCGATCTATAGGATCAATTATCGGCTTCATGTCAACTTATTTGGCTAAATCATATACCATACCGCGAATTTCTTGCGCGATATCGTGTTCTGTTTTTTCTGTATTATACAAAATTGCTGGATCAATTGCATCACCAACAATGAATTTAATATGTCTCCCAGATTGCTTAAACATCTCATTGGAAAGGTAAAGCATCTCAATATTTGCCTTTACTCCCAGCTTTGTGCGCAAGTTTGAAAGGTTGTAGAAGAAGTTAGATAAATGTCCCTCAATATGGATAGGAATTACTTTTCGATCGAATTTTCTTGCGTTCGTAACAAAGGTTTTTTTCCATTCAAGATCTTGAATTACACCATTCACCCTTCTACTCACTAATCCAGCGGGGAAGACACAGACGCAAGAATCAGATTCAAATAATTCGTAAATCCGTTGGCGCGTGCCTGACATTTGATTTCCAATTTTATTTACCCCCACAAACATTCCGCTCATGCTGGTTAAATTCATTAGAATATCATTCACGATAAATTTCAAATCATTGCGACGTTCATTTAATGCTGTGATTAAGATCATAGCATCCATTCCTCCAAGTGGATGATTCATCACCAATACAATTCGTTCGTCCTTTGGAATTTTTTCAAGTCCAACAACCTCTACCGTAAGGTTCATGTAATCGACAACAGCCTGACAAAATACTTCGTCCTGTTTATCCTTATGCAATTCAAGGAAATCATTCATCTCGTCTTGGTGCATCACGTTCTTTAAATAGTTTAAAATAACGCTAGGCATCCATTTCAAAACCGCCGGATTTTTCTCCGCGATCACCTTCTCAATGTCTATAAATTTTCCTTTTCCCATTTCCTATTTACGAAATTAGCCTTAATTCTTCCAGACAAATCATTCTTGCCATGAATTTATTCACATTCAACCTTTAAAAGTTCGTTGGATTCGTGGTTCGCTTCGTCGCATTATTGTAGATTTGCATTTCTAGAATAAGTAGTAGAACATTATGATCAAATTATCGGATAGAATCAATGCGATGGAAGAGTCTGCAACCATTGCCATGTCTCGTAAAAGTCGAGAATTAATTGCGGAAGGAAAGGATATTATTGCGTTGAGTCTGGGTGAACCAGATTTTAACACTCCTGATTTTATCAAGGAGGCTGCATCCAAAGCGATGGAGGATAATTTTACGTTTTATACGCCTGTCCCTGGTTTTTTAGACCTTCGTCAAGCAATTGCGAAAAAATTCAAGCGTGATAATGATTTAGATTACAGTCCGGATGAGATTGTTGTTTCTACTGGTGCTAAACAATCCATTGCAAATGTGGTGTTGAGTTTGGTCGGTGCTGGAGATGAAGTGGTCATTCCTGCACCTTATTGGGTTTCTTATTTGGAAATCGTTAAAATGTCGGAAGCGAAGCCCATTATTGTCAATGCTGGAATTGAAAGTGATTTTAAAGTTTCAGGTGCTACACTCGAAGCGGCAATCACAGATAAAACGAAGTTGATCATTTTCTCTACACCATGTAATCCAACAGGTTCGGTTTACAGTAAAGAAGAACTAGCGGATATTGCTAAAGTATTGGAGAGACATCCGAATGTAGTAATCATAGCAGATGAGATTTACGAGCACATTAACTTCACATCGAAGCACGAAAGCCTAGCGCAATTTCCTGAGATTAAAAATCAAGTGGTTACTGTAAATGGTGTTTCTAAAGCTTGGGCAATGACAGGTTGGCGTTTAGGGTATATTGGTGCAAGCAAACAAATCGCTGCAGCTTGTACAAAAATGCAAGGTCAATTTACATCTGGAACATCATCAATTACACAGAAAGCGGCAATCGCAGCATTGGAAGCTGATCCAGCTGTATTAAAAGATATGATTAAGGCCTTTGAAGGTCGACGAAAACTAGTGCTGAATGCATTGGGACAAATAAAAGGAGTAAATGCAAATGTACCAGAAGGAGCATTTTATGTCTTCCCTGACGTTTCGTATTTTTACGGTAAATCCTACAACGGAAGAACGATCAAGGATTGCAGTGATTTAGCACTCTATTTATTAGATGAAGCACTTGTTGCATTGGTTACTGGAGAAGCATTTGGTGATCCAAATTGTATTCGTATTTCGTATGCTACGTCTGAAGAGATTTTGACAAAAGCAATGAGTCGTATCCGTGAGGCATTAGAAAAATTGAGTTAATGGATATTGACGTAAATGCATTATTTAATCAGTTTTCTCAACAGCGAATTCTTGTCGTTGGAGATGTAATGATTGACGCGTATTTGCGTGGAAGCGTGACGCGTATTAGTCCAGAAGCTCCTGTTTCTATCGTTAACCTTAAACAAACTGAAGACCGATTAGGCGGTGCAGCGAATGTTGCSCTTAACCTAGCTTCACTTGGAGCAGAACCGATTTTATGCGCCATAGTTGGTGACGATAAAGGAGGACGAACGTTTAGGAGCTTACTTGATGAGCGYGGCTTGTCGAATGACGGGATCGTGAAATGTGCAGATAGAATGACGACGATCAAAACACGCGTTATTGGAAACAATCAGCACCTCTTGCGAATCGATGAAGAAGTTCTGACTAATATCACTGCCCAAGAGGAAAATGAGTTTATTCAAAGAATCGAAAGGCTTTTAACTTCGAAAGTTGATGCCATCATTTTGGAAGATTACAACAAAGGCTTATTAACGCCAAGAGTGATCGAGTCCATTGTGAAAATGGCAAATGAGCGCAAAATACCAGTTACCGTAGATCCGAAAAAAGACAATTTCTTCGCCTATAAAAATGTGACACTCTTCAAACCAAATTTGAAAGAATTGAAAGAAGGAGTTGGTGCAACATCAATGGAGGTGACCAATGGAAGTGAGTTCGAAGCAGCAGTTCTTGCCTTAGAAGCAAAATTGAATAATCAAATCACCTTGGTGACACTTTCAGAACATGGAGTTTTCATCAAACGTGAAGGAGATAAAAAATACATTCCAGCACACGTCCGCAACATTGCCGATGTCAGTGGAGCAGGAGATACAGTGATTGCTGTGGCTACTCTCTGCTTGGTCGCTGGATTAGCAATTGAACACATCGCGGACATAGCCAATCTATCTGGAGGGCTTGTTTGTGAAGTGAGTGGAGTCGTTCCTATAAATGCTGCAATGCTGAAGGAGGAAATAGTTAATCTGCAAGGCTCATGAATGTTCGCGAGCTAAGAGAGAGAGCAAATCTCTATCTGTATGGTTCAAAAGTCAAGGTACTTGGAGTTTTATCTTTCCTGAATGTCCTTGTTTCATTAACGGCTCTTGGAGTCTTAATTTATTATTACGGTTTTCGCTTAGACCCTGAAGCAAAAGATCTTTGTTTCAAAATTCTAGAGATAAGTTTTGCATTTTATATCCTTCGCTATCTTCTCAAGTTTATTTACGATTTCAACCCGAGCGATTTTATTCGTAATAATTGGTTTGAAGGAGTAATTGTAATTTTACTTTTAGTAGAAGGGGTCGCTTACAATTTCTTCGATACCATGATTATAGAACCGGTTTTCATCTCCCTAGGGTTTGAAGATTTCGGTGCTTTCTCAACAATCTTTGTACAGCTTTTTATTTTCATTATTATTCTCAATAACCTCTTCAAAGAGCGGAAATTTAAGCCTTGGTTGAAGATTCATCCAGGATGGCTCTTTACGATCTCAATTGCATTGATGACTCTTGTTGGTGGTTTTCTTTTGATGCTTCCAGAGATGTCCCGAATTGAAGGTGGAATGGGATTCACAGATTCATTGTTTCTCTCCATGTCCTCTGTGAGTGTAACGGGGTTAACAACGGTAGATATTTCAGAAGCACTCACGTTTAAAGGACAACTGATTGTATTGGTCTTAATTAAATTAGGTGGATTGAACACAATTGCCTTTGGTGCACTAATGCTCGTAGTTGCCAAATTTGGGGTTGGGATAAAGTACCACGAAGTAATTGAAGATTTTGTGAACAGAGATTCTATCCTGAAAGCGAAAACAATGCTTGCTAAAATCGTGATTTGGGCAACAACAATCGAACTAATTGGAATCATTTTATTATTCATAGGATTCGGAAATCAAGGTGTCTTTGCAGATACAGGAAATAGGGCATTCCAGGCAGTTTTTCACGGGATTTCAGGATTCAATAATGCTGGATTATCTACTCTGCATGGTGGAATGATGCACCCTGATGTAATCAACAGTACCTACATTCATACAGTTCTTATGATCCTTTTCTTCCTTGGAGGATTTGGAATGATTTATTTGTTTGACCTGTTTGAATTTGGGAAATTGCGTGAGCGAATGCGAAAGCCGTGGAAGACAATCGAATTTGGAACTAAAATCTCTTTATACTTTACCCTTGGATTGGTCGCTTTTGGTGCGATTGTTTTCATGTGCGTAGAATGGAATAGGAGTCTGGCAGGAGAAGGAGCTTTGAGTTCTGTGGTTATTTCAATTTTTGAGTCATTGACAACGCGGAACGCTGGATTCAATGTCGTCGATACTTCTGAATTGGCAATGCCCGTGATGATTGTGTTCCTGTTCTTGATGTTCGTTGGAGCATCATCTGGTTCTGCCGGAGGAGGGATTCGAACCTCAACTTTTGCGATTATGTGGGCATCAGTAATCTCTACAATAAGGGGGAAAAAGAACACAGAACTATTCAAACGGACAATTGCAAATGATACCGTTTTGAAGGCATATGCGATTTTCATCTTCTTCGTAATTGGTAATATTGTTGGACCATTCATTTTGTCAATTTCTGAAGCTGACCTTTTGGCCTCTGGGAAATACGACTTCATGGATTTAGTGTTTGAACATGTTTCAGCGGCAAGTACAGTTGGTTTATCAACTGGGATGACATCAGAATTAAGTATTACAGGAAAGTTTGTCCTCATCGTAGCGATGTTTATTGGACGGGTTGGAACGCTGACCTTAGCCTATTTAGTAGGGAAGAGAGTGTTAAGTAAAAATTACAAATACCCATCAGGTCATACGATGGTAGGTTAAAAAATAGATGATGGCGGAAGAACGAAAAGTAGTAAAACCCTACAACAACGATTCTAGTTCAAAGAAGGAAGAAGTAGCAGAAATGTTCAATAATATTTCTAAGCGATATGATTTTTTGAATCATTTTTTATCACTTGGAATTGATAGAATTTGGAGAAAGAAAGCGATTAAATTATTGCGAGAAATTCAACCAAAGAAAATATTGGACATCGCAACTGGGACGGGGGATTTTGCCGTTGCAGCTATGAAATTGAAACCAACAGAAGTTATTGGTGTTGATATTTCACAAGGGATGTTGGATGTTGGGATAAAAAAAATGAAACGAAAAGGACTCGATCACGTTATTCAAATGAGAATTGGTGATTCGGAGGAACTTCCATTCGAGGATGGCTATTTTGATGCACTAACAGTTGGCTTCGGAGTTCGTAATTATGAGAACTTGGATAAGGGATTAACAGATATGCTTCGTATTCTTCGTCCAGGTGGAAAAGCGATCATTCTTGAGTTTTCCAAGCCTAAGAAATTTCCAATGAAGCACCTGTTTGGGTTCTACTCGAAACGCATCATTCCATTTTTTGGAAAGCGAATTTCAAAAGACGAGCGGGCATATGCATATTTACCTGAGTCTGTTGCAGCTTTCCCTGAAGGAAAATCGTTCACAGATATTCTTGAGAGAATAGGGTATACTTCAGTAACAGCGAAAACTGTATCAGGTGGGATCGCAACGATTTATACGGGAATAAAAAAATAATAACAATGACTAGAATGCGTTCATGTACTATGAAAATTCTTGCGATATGTTTCGTGTTTTTCTCTTTTGTGAGCTGGTCTCAGAGAGAGAAACCTATGAATTATCGTCGTTTTGACGAGAAGACAATTCATTTTGGCTTTATGATGGGAGCAAATTCCGCTGACTTCACTGTTTATCAAGTTCCTCAAGCATATGAGCAATTTGGAGTTGTTTCAGTGTCGAATAAGTCTCAGCCCGGAGGTCAAGTAGGAGTTGTAACAACATTGAAGCTTGGAACACCTGTTATTCGTCTTCGATTTATTCCAACGCTTTCGTTTCAAGAACGAATTTTAAAGTATCAATTCATCGATGACACATACACCGGAAGTGAATTCAACGATGAACGTGTGCAATCAACGAATCTTGATTTCCCATTGATGTTCCAGTTTAGAACGCTTCGGGTCAATAATTTTGCAGCATATGCACTCATAGGTTTTCAATATTCAATGGACTTGCAATCACAAGAAGACGCTAGTCAATTGTTCAACGATCCATTCATTAAAATCAAGCGAAACGATTTTCAAGGACAAATCGGTGGAGGAGTCGAATTTTTCGCAACCTATTTCAAATTCGGAATGGAGCTCAAATATTCTCATGGCGTAAGCGATGTGTTCATTCAGGATGGAACAACAGTTTCCAATCCAATTGATCAATTGTACAACCGTGTTTGGTGGTTCTCACTCATTTTTGAAGGTTAAAAAGCTCGGATTAAAGTATAACAATAAGAATGACTAGAATGCGTTCATGTACTATGAAAATTCTTACGGTTTATTTCGTGCTTTTCTCTTTTGTCAGTTGGTCTCAGAGAGAGAAGCCCATGAATTATCGTCGTTTTGATGAAAAAACATTTCATTTTGGTTTTGTACTCGGGGCAAACTCCTCAGATTTCACAGTCTATCAAGTTCTAGAAGCTTATGAAAAGTTTGGTGTCCGCTCGATTTTAAATAAATCTCAACCAGGAGGACAGGTTGGGCCTGTTGTAACAATGAGTCTCGGGACGCCAATTGTTCGACTTCGATTGACTCCAACATTTTCGTTTCAAGAGCGTATATTGCAATATCATTTTATTGATGAATCGTACACAGGAAACGAATTTATGGATGAGCGCATACAGTCTGCAAATTTTAATTTCCCGTTGATGCTTCAATTTAGAACGCATCGGGTCAATAATTTCGCGGCGTACGCACTGCTTGGATTTCAATACTCGCTTGACCTTCAATCTGAAGAAGATGCGAGTCAAATGTTCAACGATCCATTCATTAAAATTAAACGAAACGACTGGCAAGGACAAGTCGGTGGTGGAATAGAGTTTTTCGCAACTTATTTTAAATTTGGGATGGAACTTAAATATTCTCAAGGAATAAGTAATGTCCTAATTCAAGATGGAACAACGGTTTCCAAACCAATTGATCAACTGTTTAATCGCGTTTGGTCGTTTTCATTAATTTTTGAAGGTTAAGCAATGGAATCAACACAATTTCAGGTTACTCCTGAACAAGCAAAAGACGACAACTTTCTACGCGAGCGAATTGCGAAGGAATTAGGAATGTACTCGGACACATTCAATTTTCGTTGGAAGCGCCGATCGATTGATGCGCGCAAGCGACAGATTAAAGTTAACTGCACATTTGAAGTTTTTCAATTGGATGAAGAAATTCCAGTAGCGGCTAATTTTGATCCTAAAGATGTTCATGAAGCAAAATCAATTGCAATTATTGGAGCCGGTCCCGCAGGACTTTTTGCAGGATTACGTGCACTAGAAGTTGGGTTGAAGCCAATCATTTTTGAACGAGGAAAGGATGTTCGATCGAGACGTAGAGATTTAGCAATCTTGAACAAAGAAGGAATTGTAAACCCAGAATCGAATTATTGTTTTGGTGAGGGGGGAGCAGGAACCTACTCTGACGGGAAATTATATACGCGTTCAAAGAAACGAGGTGACATTCAGAAAGCATTGGAGTGGTTTGTTGAATTTGGTGCGACAGACGAAATTCTAGTTGAAGCTCATCCACACATTGGAACGAATAAATTGCCACAGATTATCGTGGGCATGCGTGAGAAAATTATTGAATTCGGAGGTGAAGTACATTTTGATTCCAAATTAACAGATCTCCTAATTGAAGATAACCGAATCACGGGAGTTGAAATTAACGGAGAAAAGAAATTCGATTTCGATCAAGTAATTTTGGCAACAGGGCATTCAGCTCGAGATATATACGCACTTCTTCATAAAAAAGGAATCCAAATCAATGCAAAAGCATTTGCTCTTGGTGTTCGAATTGAGCATCCTCAGGAACAAATAGATAAAATCCAATACCACGGTCGTGTAAACGATGATTTCTTGCCTCCAGCTTCATACAGCTTGGTGACACAGGTGGATGGACGCGGTGTTTATTCGTTTTGCATGTGTCCTGGAGGAATTATCGCTCCTTGTGCTACTGAACAGGAAGAAGTTGTCACGAATGGTTGGTCTCCCTCAAAACGAAATAATCCGTATTCGAATTCAGGAATCGTCGTAGCAGTTTTTCCTGAGGATTTTAAGGGCCATGAAACGAATCCCTTAGTTTGTCTTGAGTTTCAACAGATGGTTGAGAGATCATGTTGGGAAGCAGCGGGTAAAACCCAGAATGTTCCAGCTCAGCGAATGAAGGATTTTGTCGATAAAAGAGTCTCAAAAACATTGCCGAAATCATCCTATCAGCCCGGATTAACTTCTGTAGATTTGAATAAAGTTCTTCCGCCAATGATTGCCGGTCGATTGCGAGAAGCATTCTCCGATTTCGGTCGGAAGATGAGAGGATATCTCACAAACGAAGCCATTTTGCATGCTCCAGAGTCGAGAACGTCATCACCAATTCAAATTCCAAGAGGAAAAGACATGCAGCATCCCGGAATTCAAGGTTTGTATCCTTGTGCTGAAGGTGCTGGATTCGCAGGCGGAATTATTTCAGCAGGAATTGACGGAATGAAATGCATCGATGCGATTGCCGAATCCATTGAAAGTAATACGTCGGCTTAAGTCAAATAAACGTAATTTTGAACATGAATAAAGCTTTTTCAATCGTTCTTGTAGCCATTGGGTCTATAATTCTTCTTTCATCCATTAATTCCTTGACCGCGGTTTCAAATAAAATTCGCGAATTTGGCGAGTCGGGCTATACGGTAACGTCAATTCTTGTGAGTTTAATTCTTCCCATTGTTGGTTTGACATTATTCATCATAGGAATGATGGCTATCAGAAAGAAAAGTAAAGAAGACGAGAAAAACGGAATTTTTTAAATCAATAAAAGATTTCAATCAAGTCCTGGGACAGGGCAAGTAGATGCCGTTGGAACTGCACTCTGCACGGGGGGAATTGGATAGTATTGCGTCGTACGTTGAACACCAATCGCACTTGCAGTACCGGCGATCAATTCGACTAGAAATAATGCTTCGTCCAATCCCGAGGAGATTCCTCCACCAGTTACACGGTTTCCACTTTTCACATAGCGCGGACTGCCAGAAAGTACATTCACTTTTGGGAAATTAGCAAAGCAATTGAGCGCTTCCCAGTGCGTCGTGATATCATGTCCATCTAACAATCCAGTATTCGCCAATAAAATAGCACCTTCACAGACGGAACAAACCCATTCTGCATTTTCACCTGCGCGCTTTACGTAAGCAGTATAAGGAGAATTTGGATCGTCAAGTATAGCTGCCAAGGATTCAGCAGTACCACCTGGTACCCAAATCAAATTAGGGTTTTGTACACGCCTATCATCAAATTGTACTTCTGTAGTAATCTGAGTTCCATCAATTGTTCTGAACGATTTTGTTCCTCCCACAAAGTAAACTTGTATGTCTCGGTTAAAGCTTGTGTCTCCATCAAGCCAATGAAATATTTCCCGCGGTGCAGTTATGTCCATAAAGTCGACGCCGTCGTAAATTGGAATTGCAATAATATATGGTTCTTGAGCAGAGTTATTTGTTTCTTCAGTCATAGCAATAATTTTAAAATCAGTAATAAGTTTTATTCTATACCAGGTACTGGACAACTAGATGAAGTGGGAATTTCACTTTGTACAGGTGGATCTGGATAATACTGCATCATTTGTTGTACCCCGATAGCGCTTGCTGTACCAGCGATCAATTCAACCAAAAATAATGCTTCGTCAAGTCCAGACGAAATTCCTCCTCCAGTTACTCGATTTCCACTTTTTACATAGCGCGGATTCCCAGAGATAACATTCACTTTTGGATATTTCCCGAAACAATTAACAAAGGCCCAATGTGTTGTTATAGTATGCCCATCCAATAATCCTGTGTTCGCTAGTAATATAGCGCCTTCACATACGGAACAGACCCATTCAGCATTTTCACCTGCGCGTTTTACATAAGCGGTATAAGGAGAGTTTGGATTATCAAGTATTATTGCCAAAGCAGCAGGTTCACCACCTGGTACCCAAATCAGATTAGGATGTTGTACAAGTTCATCGTCGAATTTCTTATCGGTTTGAATTTCTACTCCTCCGATTGTTCGAAATGTGTCATTCTCACCGATGTAGTATATCCGAACATCTCGATTAAAGCTTTCGTCGGTAGATAACCAATGAAAAATTTCCCGTGGTGCAGCGATGTCCATTAAGTCAACATCGTCGTAAATTGGAATTGCAATAATAAATGGTTCTTTAGCAGAGTTATTTGTTTCTTCAGACATAGTGGCTATTTTAAATTGATGAGAATGCAGCAGTTCATGCGTCTCACTGTTTAAAGTAACACTTAATTATATCCAAAGGAGTGATTTTATTGATTTTGAGGGGTTTGCTGCGCCAAAACAGGTGTTTTTACCTGTTGATTTACCTCGTTTTGTAAATTAAATAGGGCGAAAAAGAACTTTGATTAGTTCACTCTCCGATACTCAGCTAAAATAATACCCGTTGCCATGGCAGCATTCAAGGATTCAGCTTCACCATATTTTGGAATGAAAATAGGATTGGTTACGAGCTTTTGAACTTCATCTGAAATCCCTTTTCCTTCGTTTCCGATCACCAATATTCCTTTCTTTTCAAGTGGAGTGGAGTACATATCAACTCCATCGAGCAAAGCTCCATAAATCGGCAGTTCAGTTTGAGATAAGTATTCGTTCAAGTCAGTATAGTTAATTGACATTCGGAAAAGTGAACCCATTGTTGCCTGAACAACCTTCGAGTTAAAACAATCAACAGTATCATTTGAGCAAACAATCGTTGAAATTCCAAACCATTCAGCTGTGCGAATAATCGTCCCGAGATTTCCTGGGTCTTGTATTCCATCGAGAGCAAGAATTAAATCACTCTCAACTAAATTCTGTTGAGGGAAGCGGACAATGGCTAGAAGGTTCCCCGGAGTTTTCAATGAACTGATTTCTTTCATTCCACGTTCATCCGTGAAGTAGCTTCTTTCAAATTCAAAATGCTCGTCTGTTGAACAAATAAACTCTAAAGAATTGGGTTGTTCTGAGATTAACTCTGCGATGATTTTTTCGCCTTCTACAACGAATAATTGCTCGGCATCTCGATTTTTTTTTGATCGAAGAGATCGAATCAATTTAATCTTGTTTTTAGATAAATTTTCCACGGATGCTTTTATTACTTTTGTTTAAATCCAACGAGGACTTGAAACGGTATTTCAAACATACAATTATTCTTTTAATTCTGCTTATCGGGGTGATTTCGTGTAGGCAAACAAAGAACGTTCCTCATGACGAATTTCTGCTAAAAAAGAACAAGGTTTATTTGAAAGGTGATAAGATGGATGAATCCGCCTTGGAAGAAATCATTCGACAGAAACCCAACTTCAAACGCTTTGGTGTAAAGTGGAAGTTGATGATGTTCAATGTAGTAGACTCAGCCAAAGTCGCTGACAAACGCGCGAAGAAAAATCAAAAGTTACGTGCTAAGAATAAAGAACTAGGAGAAAAAGAGGAAAGAATTAACACGAAGAGGATAGCGCGTGCACATCGCAAGAACAAAGAATATTATACCGAAAAAATTATTCCACTTAAAGATACGGTTACACCTACAAAATTTTTCAGGGAATGGTTGAAATATAAAATTGGTAAGCCACCAGTTCTTTTTGACAGTATTCCATATGAGAAAACACTTGAGCAACTTGGAGCATATATGCGAAGTCGTGGGTACTATTATTCGACGGTCAGCGGACTTGTAGAGTACACGAAAAAGCGCAAGGCGAAGGTTTTTTATAGTGTAGAAAGTGGCGAACAGTATTTCATTGATTCGGTAAAAGTAGAATCAGACAACCCAAATGTAGTTGGAACCTATTCTAAGTTCTTAAAGAAACTAGATCGTCATCCACTTATCGGGCAAGCGTTGGATATCGAAATGTTGGATGATCACCGAGATGAAGTTGCAACCTTCATGAGGAATTCGGCGCTTTACGGATTCAGTCCAAATCACATTCATTTCGAGTTAGATACGAACAGGCAATCGATGAAGGCGAACTTAACAGTTGTTTTCCTTGATCGCTTAATTCGACCAGTAGGAAATCCTGACACCTTGATTTCTATTCCGCATAAAACAACATATATTCGGAATGTTTACTTCCACATCGCTGACACGACACTGTTTAATGGGAATTTTGCAGCATACATGGAAAGACAAGAATTGACCGTTATGGATGGCCAAGTTCTTCGAACGATTGATACGCTGTATTACAATGAAATCACAATGCGAAAATCTGATGAGCTAAATCCCATCAGGTCAGCGATCTTTGTTTACAACGGTGAGATGTTTTTGAATCCAGCAGTTCTAGAAATGCAAAACTACCTGGAAAGTACAAACTTCTACAAGGAAGAATACGGTGAACGAACATATACTCGCTTATTGCAATTAGGATTGTTCCAAGGAATAAAGACGAAAATTATTGAAATACCAGGAACGCGAGAATTAGACGTTCACTATTACCTTATTCCATTAAAAAAACAGAGTTTTGGTGTTGAGCCAAAAGCAACAAATGCCAATGGATTCTTAGGAGTTTCAGCCACCTTGAATTATACCAATCGAAATTTATTTAGGAATGGAGCCAAATTGACGTTTGCCATTTCTGGAGGATTCGAATCGCAACCTGCGGTATTTGAAGAAAATGATGCCGGTCAACAAATCCTAACTGCAGGACGTAGCTTTAATACGTTCGAGATTGGTCCTAGTATCAAATACGAGGCGCCGGGCTTATTCCCTGTCAATATTACTAAGTTCTCGAAACGTCACCGACCAAGAACGGTTATTTCAGCGGCATATAGTTTTCAAAAGCGAGATGTCTTTACACGTGGAGTCTTCCAATTGAACTATTTGTGGCAATTCTATGTTGGCAAAAGTCAATTGTTTCAAGCCGGACTTCCAGGTGCATCAGTCATTAAATTTGTAAACATCCAGAAGAGTCAACTTTTTGAAAATACCTTGCTTGGCTTGAATGATCAGTTTTTATTGAATTCCTACAGCGATCAGTTTATTTGGCAAGATTGGAAATTCACCTTCGAGTATACCATGAAGGAAAGAAAGCAGCGCAAATCGAAAACCCTTGCTTATTTTAGTTCATCGTTTGATCCTGCGGGAAATTTCTTATCTCTTTTCGATAATTACCTCGATACGCTAGACGACGGTCAACGGAAAATTTTTGGCGTTGCATACGCACAGTTTTTGCGTTTAGATAATGAATTGATTGTTTCACAACCTCTTGGAAAAGAGCATTCTCTTCATTTTAAAGTGAATGCAGGTGCTGGATTACCGTATGGGAATTCTACTCACTCATTGCCATATGATTATAGTTTCTTTGCCGGTGGAGCGAATGATAACCGTGGTTGGCGTGCACGTGGATTAGGACCAGGAATCTATAAGTATTACTTGGATTCGAATAGAACGGCTACACAGATTGGTGATGTGCGTATTGGCGGCTCAGCAGAATACCGCTTTCCATTCAATTCATTGTTGAAAGGTGCTTTGTTTCTTGATGCGGGTAATGTATGGACGATCGAGGATGACGTAAATCGGCCAGGAGGGAAGTTTACAAAAGAGTGGTACAGGCAAATTGCAGTTGCCACTGGATTTGGATTCCGTTTAGATTTGGATTTCTTTATTATCCGATTGGACTTAGGAATTCCTTTGAGGAACCCAACTTTGCCACAAGGTGAGCAGTGGATTTTTCAAGTTAAAGAAAAATACTATGATGAGCTTATGCTGGTTTATGGAACGGATAGCCCAGAAGGGGTCGCATCACCATTTCAAATGCAGTTCCATTTTGGAATTGGATACCCATTCTAGATAAAGTTCGTTTTCAGGAACGGCTGAATCTCAACCCAAGAAATAATCAAATTAGTATTTGGCCAATTTTCGTCATTTGGAAGGGATATTTCAATTCCTTTTTCAAGTAATTTCACGTTATAATCATCGATTGATAGTGATTTCATCAGTTCATCTGAAGGCGCTTCTTTGCCATTTTCTGTGTAATGTGAAGCTATACGTTCACTAAAGAAAGGTCGGTAGTGTTTTTTCTGCTTATCCAAAAACATCTCACTTGTTGGGCATGGTTCACCATCATCTAAACTAAACAAGTAGAATTCATTCTTGCTCTCATCCATGTCCATGCAATTGAAATAAAAATGCAATTGAATGAAGCGAGTTTGCTGTACATAACCATATTGACCAATGCAGTAATCCTGTTCTTCGTAATTGGAAACAATATTGAGAATATTGTTGTTTAGTGTTGTTTCGGCTTCAGAACTTACGCTATACTCAGCGATAGGGTAGGTAAGTCCGTTTTGATATTGTCCATCAGTGAACTTGACTTCTTGAGCTGTAGCCAATTGTGAAAAAAGCAATAACGCTAGTAGTGTGAGTGTTTTGTCCATAGTAGAGATAATTATCCTACTTATTAGACGTGAAAATCACACAAAAGGTTCAGTTTTAGAATCTAGAGGTCAAGAACTTTCAGCTTTGCAAAACGCAAAAGAACGGTTTTCGAACCATGTCGAGGGAAGAAGATTGTTGCTTTTGTATCTGACCCCGTACCTTCAAGTTGCGTTACTTTCCCTTTTCCAAATCGATCATGTTCAACATTGTATCCAACTTTCAAATGACTTGGAGCTCCAGCAGGTGAATTAGATTTCCCAGACGAACTAGCTACTGAGTTGATAGGTTTGAGCGAGCGCGATCCCATTGGACGGTTTAGTCCTCCAGTAAAGGGTTCTTTTTCTCCCCGACCTGTAACAAGTGAACGACCCATTCCTCGTGGTGGAGATATGTGCTTCATGAATTGTGGATCTATTTCATCAATAAATCGACTAGGTTCACACGTGATCAAATTTCCCCATTGGAAACGAGAGGTTGCATAGGATAAATTGCATGTTTTTTTGGCGCGTGTGATAGCCACATAAAACAATCTTCGTTCCTCTTCTAAATCGGTGCGAGAATTCAATGAAAGTTGAGATGGAAATAAGTTTTCCTCTAAACCAACTAAGTAAACATGGCTGAATTCCAGTCCTTTACTTGAGTGAATAGTCATCATGGTAACATGATTTTTTTCCTCGTCCTCTTTTTGATCCGCATCTGTCAAAAGAGCAACATCCAACATGAACTCTGATAGAGATTTTGACTCATCTTCTGCACGCGAAAGCGTAAATTCCTTGATCGCAGAAAGTAGTTCTTCAATGTTTGAATAGCGTTCAACTTCCTCCGGTCCTTTGTCCTTTTCAGAGTTTAGTTCTTTTAAAATCCCTGAAGATCGTGCAATTTCTTGTGCTAGAACATCCGCATCCGTTCGATCCAATTGAGCTGTAAAACTCTTGATCATTGTTACAAAACTACTGATCTTGGTTCGTGCACCAGTGTTGATTTGAACAGGGTAGCGATTGAAATCTGAAACTACTTCCCATGGACTCACGCTGTATTGATTCGCTGCGATCATCACATGTTCAATCGTGGTTTTACCAATTCCACGTTTGGGATAGTTAATCACCCGTTTAAATGCTTCTTCATCTTGTTGATTCGCTGCTAATCTAAAATAAGACAACAAATCTTTGATTTCCTTCCGTTGATAAAAGGACAGTCCACCATAGATTTTATACGGTACATTTAATTTTCTTAGCGCTTCCTCAAAAGAACGTGATTGACGATTTGTTCGATATAAAATTGCGAAATCATTGTACGATAAACCATCGTTCTTTGATTTGTCGTAAATACTTTGCGTGACTACTTTTCCTTCTTCGTTATCTGTAAGTGTTCGTGTTACACTAATTTTTTCCCCGTTTTCATTTTCAGTCCAAACGGTTTTTTTAATTTGATCTTTATTCTTCGCTATGACGCCATTTGCAGCTTCAACAATGTTTTTTGTACTTCGGTAATTCTGTTCCAGCTTGTACAATTTGAAATCGGGATAATCCTTTTTGAAATTGAGGATGTTCTTGATGTTTGCTCCACGAAACGAATAAATACTCTGGGCATCATCTCCAACGACACAAATGTTTTCGTAAACAGCAGCCATTTTTTTAACAATCAGGTACTGCGCGTAGTTCGTATCTTGGTACTCATCCACCAATACGTAGCGGAATTTTTGTTGATAGTAGCTTAGAACATCTGGAAAATCTCTCAATAGAACATTTGTCTGGTAGAGAAGATCATCAAAATCCATCGCTCCAGCATTGAAACAACGTGCAGCATATGTCTTATAAATTCTCGCCATCTCTGGACGTTTAGCCATTTTATCCTCTTGAATAATTTCAGGATTTTTAGCGTAAGAATCAGGGGATATCAAGTTGTTTTTAGCAGATGAAATTCTTCCTAAAACGTTCCCAGCTTTATAGGCTTTATCGTCCAAGTTGAATTGCTTGATGATATCTTTTAGTAGACTTTTCGAGTCTTGTGTATCGTAGATTGTAAAGTTACTCGGGTAGCCCAAACGATCGGAATTGACTCTTAGGATTCGTGAGAAAACAGAGTGAAATGTTCCCATCGTGATATTTCGTGCCTCTCCAGCTCCGACAATATTCCCGATTCGCTCAGTCATTTCCTTTGCCGCCTTATTGGTAAAGGTCAAGGCTAGAATATTGAATGGATCAATCTTCTGTTCCATCATATAGGCAATACGAAACGTTAAAACACGCGTTTTTCCTGATCCTGCCCCGGCAATTACCATCGCTGGACCTTCAATATGTTTGACAGCGGCAAGCTGACTTTCGTTTAATTCTTCTAAATATCCCATGCGCAAAGATCTTCGATTTCGAGATCCGATTTGATTGAATTTCTAACCACCAAATATACACAAAAGCACGGCGAGATTCAGGAAGAAATCGAAAAATAGTTAGGTTTTTTTGACACATCAATCCATAACTTATACCCTAGAATAAACGAAGTCCAAAATGAAGAGAGAAGTCCATAATCAAATTCTATATTGATTGGAATACCTAATCAATTCACATGAAATCAATCTTTTACATCTTCGCTATTCTTATTACTTCCGGTATTTATGCACAATCGAATTATGTTTCCAACGTTATGGATAACTCGTATGGTGAATACGTATTTCTTTACGAACTCCCTTGGGATCAATCTCAATTGATTCAAATAAAAAAGGAAGTTGTGCAATCGCCAAGTTTTCAATTGATATATAAATTTGAAACAATTTCAAACGGAACGAGCACTCCATTTAATATACCTTTTTGTGCAGAGGTTTCTACTGAACCATTATTCTTGGATGATGGGATTTTAGCTACTGGTACGACACCTTTGAATGGGGTAGAGTGCGTTTTCTTCGACGGAATCAACGTAATTGAGTTTGACTTGAATCAAGGTAATGGAGATAGTGATCCATTTTTAACAGTTGTTGATGATCGTGTTTTCATAATTGCGAACGATGGAAATGTAAAACAATTGTATGAGTATGATCAAGTGGCTCACACAGTAACGAAAATCACCAATGGTCTTATCGATGTAAAAAATGTTTGTGCAAGTTTCGGAAATGATGTTTACTATTCCGTGGAATATGCCAATGTATCAGCCATGCAATTCGAATACAATCTGTATAAAGCTTCCCTAAATATCGGGGTATATACTTATTCTAATATTCATTCTGTTGACATCCCTTTTGGTCCGAGTCGTTACTTTTATTGGCGCAATTCGGTAAATAAAGATGGAAAAGTGTTTTTAACTCAAGAGAGCATAAGTTTTACGAGTGGCGAACTATCAGATTTGAAGGTTATTTCAATAGATCAAAACGATCAAGTAGAAACTGTTCATCAAGTGCTTCCGACGGAAAAAGATGAGCTAAAATTGTTTGAATGGGATGATGCCATTTGGGCATACGTTTATTACCAAAACGAACTATACAAAAGTACAGACGGCCTGTCATTTACTCTAAATGTTGATTCAGGATTAAAATTGATTACAAATCATCACGTCACTGAGAATAATAAATTGTTTCTTGATTTATACATTCCAGTATCTGATATCCATGAAATTGCTGCACATTATGGCATTTTACAAACAATTTATACTGGGGATCATCTTCATTTCTTACTGGAAGACAATGGAGTGGTCTATTTCTCTGATTGGATATGGTATGATTCATCTTCAATTGTATTAATACATACGGCATTCGATGTCGTGGAAGACATTTACATTGATCAGGCTGATCATTCACCTGTGCACAATGCTTCGCTCGTTCATAATGGTGAGTTCACGTTTTTGTTTTCTTATGCATTTGCAGATATTGATGTATTGAAATTAACAGGCTCACCAAGTGCAGGGGTAAATGAACTTTCAATTGATTTTTCTGCTTACCCTAATCCATTAAGTTCAGGAGAATCGCTCTTTCTGAGAACGGATATCGATGGAGTCGGTGAAATTCTAACTGCCGACGGAAAGGTGATTAAACAACTGAATTTAAGCCACGGAACGAACGTAATTGAGACGTCTTCATTAAGCAGAGGAGTATATTTTGTTTCATTTATGAATCATACACATCGCATTGTTGTTAATTAATGTTCTACGTTTCATCAATTCTTAGCGAATTACCCGTTCAATACTTCGGAGAATTATTTAACTTTGTCCCTCGAATTAAATAATATCAGAATGAGTCACGGTATCAAACCAGGTGTTGCAACAGGAGATGAGGTTCAAGCAATTTTTGCTTATGCAAAAGAGAAAGGATTTGCGCTTCCTGCAGTAAATGTTACAACTACGAGCACAGTTAACGCTGTAATGGAGGCTGCTTCAATGATGAATGCACCTGTCATTCTTCAGTTTTCCAATGGTGGAGCTAAGTTTTTCGCCGGAAAGGGATTAATTGATGATAATTTTAAAGCAAGTATTCTTGGTGGAATCTCAGGAGCACGTCACGTTCACGATTTAGCTGAACTATACGGAGCGACAGTTATTTTACACACAGATCACGCTGCACGAAAATTGTTGCCTTGGATTGACGGATTATTAGACGCTGGAGAGAAATTCTATGCTGAGCATGGAAAGCCTTTGTACAGTTCACATATGATCGATCTTTCTGAAGAAGATTTAGTGGACAATATCGAAACGTGCAAGCACTATTTAGAGCGCATGTCGAAAATTGGAATGACGCTTGAAATCGAGCTTGGAATTACCGGTGGAGAAGAAGATGGTGTAGACAATACAAATGTTGACGTTTCAAAGTTATACACGCAACCAGAAGAAGTAGCTTATGCTTACGAAGAGTTGAAGAAAGTGAGTGATCGTTTTACGATTGCAGCATCTTTCGGGAACGTTCACGGAGTTTACAAGCCCGGTAACGTAAAGTTGACTCCAAAAATTCTATTGAACTCACAAGATTTCATCCAAAAGAAATACAACACAGGAAACAATCCAGTGGATTTCGTCTTTCATGGTGGCTCAGGATCAACGCTTGAAGAGATTCGCGAAGCAATTGGTTATGGAGTGATAAAAATGAACATCGATACAGATTTACAGTTTGCTTTTACAGAGGGAACTCGTGATTATATTGTTGACAATATTGATTATTTAAAGACGCAAATTGGTAATCCAAATGGAACTGATGAGCCAAACAAGAAATACTACGATCCTAGAAAATGGTTACGTGCTAGTGAATTGACATTTATTAAGCGCCTTGAACGATCATTTAAGGATTTGAACAATGTGAATACATTATAAGACTCGCTAGAGTTTACGACAAAATTAAAACACTATGAGTTGGTTTAAGAGAAGTAAAGAGGGAATTACAACATCTACTCACGATAAGAAGGAAACTCCGGAAGGATTGTGGAAGAAATGCTCGAATTGTAAGACAATTTTTGGGGCAGATGACCTTCAAGATAATTTTTACGTATGTGATCGATGTAATCACCACGAACGTATCGGATCTCAAGAGTATTTTGAAATTCTTTTTGATGATAAGAAATTCAAAGAGTTTAACGCGAAGTTAACGTCAAGTGATCCCTTAAAGTTTGAGGACACGAAGAAATATTCAGATCGGATAGTAAGTACTCAAAAGAAAACGGGATTGAAAGATGCCATTCGTACAGCGAAAGGTAAATTAGATGGTCACGACTTTGTGATTGCTGCAATGGACTTTTCATTCATCGGTGGTTCTATGGGATCAGTAATGGGAGAGAAAATTGCGCGTGCAATTGACGAATCGATCAAATCGAAATGTCCATTCATGATTATTTCTAAGTCGGGTGGAGCACGTATGATGGAAGCTGGTCTTTCATTGATGCAAATGGCAAAAGTTTCCGGGAAACTAGGTCAGTTGTCAGAAGCTGGATTACCTTACATTTCGTTCTTGACTGATCCAACAACAGGTGGAGTTACTGCTTCATTCGCAATGCTTGGAGATCTCAATATCGCTGAACCAGATGCCTTGATTGGATTTGCTGGTCCACGTATTGTTCGTGAGACAATTGGACGTGATTTACCAGATGGTTTCCAACGTTCTGAGTTCGTTTTGGAACATGGGTTCTTGGATTACATCGTTGAACGTCCACAGTTGAAAGAAACATTGGCTTTGTCTTTGGAGTTTTTCAGATCTTAGACTAAGAAATTAATAGATATAAAAAAAGGATGCCGATAGCTATCGGCATCCTTTTTTTGTTTTAGATTTTTTAGATTCTACTCTGATACGTAAACAACTCGTGGTATCGGCCTTTCTTCGCTAATAACTCATCGTGTTTCCCTTGTTCCTGAATTCGTCCATCTTCAATTACCAATATCTGATCGGCCTTTTGGATTGTACTCAACCTGTGGGCGATCACGAATGTCGTTCGGTCCTGCATCAATCCGCTTAAACTCTTTTGTATGAATGATTCGCTCTCAGTATCCAGATTCGAAGTCGCTTCATCAAGAATAATAACTTTTGGATTGGCTAGTAATGCACGAGCAATGGATATACGTTGACGTTGTCCTCCAGATAATTTTACTCCTCTTTCTCCAATTACGGTTTCCAGTCCTTCGTCAAAACGATCTGTGAATTCATTCACGTATGCTCCTTTAACGGCTGCTTGCACTTCTTCTTCCGTTGCATTTGGTCTTGGGAAAAGAATGTTTTCTCTAATTGTTCCTTCGTATAAGAAATCATCTTGCAAAACGACTCCTAAATGTTTTCGGAAAGAACTCAGATTAACCTTAGACAAATCAACGCCATCAACTGTCACTAATCCAGATTTCGGATTTTGAAAAGAGGCTGCCAAACTGGCAATGGTCGACTTTCCTGATCCTGAAGATCCAACTAATGCGGTAACACTTCCTTTGGGTGCTTTGAATGATACGTTGTGTAGGACTTCTTTTCCTTCTTCGTAAGAGAAACTAACATCATTGAATTCGATGTCTCCATGAATATCTTCCAGAATTTCAGTTCTGACTTCAGGATCATTTTCCTCTTTCATGTTCATCAATTCCTGCGTACGATCTAATCCCGCCATTGCTTCAGTCAATTGAGATCCAATATTTCCCATTTGAATGATTGGTGCTATCATGAAACCGAGGTATAAAACGAATGCAAAGAATTCACCCTGTGACATGGTTCCTCCCATCATATAATAGCCTCCGATTCCCATTATCCCAACAGTAGCAAGTCCCATTAGAAAGGATGATGAACTTGTCATTAAAGCCGTAGCAGTTAAACTCTTTTTTACGTTTAAGAATAATCGATTTGCACCTTCTTCAAAAATTTCATTTTCTTGCTTTTCAGCATTGAAACCTTTGATCACACGAATTCCGTTTAAGGTTTCTGTCAACCTCCCTGTGACTTCCGCATTAATTTTGCCACGCTTTCTAAAAATAGGACGAATAAATCCAAAAGCTTTGAACGCAACGATACCGAAAATTACAACGGGAATAAGAACAAATGCCGTCATTACTGCATTCATATTGATCAAAATCACCATCGTTATTATGGCTGTTATTGTACCGCCAATAAGTTGAACTAAACCAGTTCCAACAAGATTTCGAACTCCTTCTACATCTGACATTACTCTTGATACAAGTGCCCCAGATTTATTATTGTCAAAAAAGCTAATAGGAAGGGTTAATAGTTTCTTCTGAACTTTGGTACGCAATATTTTAATTAGACGTTGCGCTTCTACACTCAATAATTGAGTCAATGAAAACGATGCCAAGGCTTGAATAATTATTGCTCCTAGTACGATGCCCAATAATATAAAAAGAGGAGTGTAATCAGTTTGTTGGGTTACGTCGTCAATTAGCACGCGAGTTGCATAGGGTAGAACTAGTCCGCTAAGACTACGAATTAGAATTAGGATTAACCCCAATCCTACAATCTTCTTTCTTGGCCAGATAAATTCTTTGAATGCCCACTTGAAGGATACATTGCTTTTACTTTTTTTGCTCATGACGATTTTCGGTCGAATATCAAGCCAAAGTGGATTTCATGTCAGAACGGCAGAATACAGATTTAAAAGACACATTCGGACTTAAATCGATACTAATTAAAAAGCCGGACAAGAACAGCTACTCACTTTCGTAGTCTCTTTCTTGTCCGGTTGAATAATCTTCTAGTTTTTCACTAATCTCTTAATTCTTGTTGAGCCTTCTGACTTAACTTTAATCAAATAAGTTCCTGCATCCAGATCACTAAGATCAAATTCGATAGAACTTGTTTCATTGACGTCTTTAGTCGCAATTAATTTTCCTTCGATTGAATAAATAGCAACTTCGTATGCGTTATTTTGATCAGTAAATTCAATAATGAATTTGCCAGTTGTGGGATTTGGATATAAACTAAAATCAAGATTCGTATCTGAATTTTCGACACTTCTGTTTATCCCTTTCATTAGACCAAGTCCGAAAACTTTAATCTTGCGGCAATATGTGATGCTACATGATYCTGTTGAGTTATARAGYTSTGCTGTTAAGCATACTTCATATTTTCCGGAKGATGCATAARTATGAGTTGGKGCAAATTGATTGGATGTAGTACCRTCTCCAAAATCCCACGTATACGTGACAAAATAACCATTAGYAATAMTACTTGTATTRGTGAAGGTTGYCGTTAATTGAGATGAAARCKTTAAAAATCCAAGYGAAGATCCAGGAGGACAGGGAGGASTTGAGCAGTCCACTACMACTTGAGTRCAMGTWGTATCTCTTGAACACTCRACACCAGGTGCRCTATGTCCAATGCTTACAAGGCATACGGTATAYACTCCATTWGCAGGGAAGGAATGTGTATAGTTTCCTGGAGCTCCCRATGAGCTATTYGAATAGTTATATCCGCCAGGGCCAGTAATAATCCATTCATGTGCATTTATACTTCCTCCAATTATACTAACTGTAGGTTGAATAACATGGTTCGAACAAGGTCCGTCGTAAATTGATTCTGAAAATGAGGATAATGAAGCAGTAATCGAACAAGGTTCGCAAGCGTCTCCAATACCATTTCCGTTAGCATCCAGTTGATTAGGGTTTGGAACAGTAGGGCAGTTATCTGATATATCTGGCACACCATCATTGTCCGTATCAATAATGCTACTGCTGCACAAGCATTGAATCAATTGAGGTAAAGAGTTACCAGTATTTCCTCCTGCCAAACTTAGCTGATTTAACACAAAATTACTTGTTGTTCCTGCTACATCTGGATCATTAATTACTGATAAGTGCGTAGTGTTTAATATTCCTCCGGATACAACTTTTGAGGCATAAATCTTACCGTCCATTCCAAGTTGTAAATTTGTGTTGAGTGGATTAGCACTAACAATAGTGTTACCATGTATAAATTGTCTACCCGTATTTAAATTGGAAGTAGTGTATTGAATGATGGATTCTCCCATAGAAGCATATATAAAATTACCGTTAGGTGAAAATTCGACTGAATGTCCTAACTCCTCGAAGCTTGAATAGTTAGTGGAAGAGTTTGCGGTAATTGTACCAGTTGACGTATTAAAATTCCATAAGTATAAAACCGGGTAATGCGAGGTGGTATTGCCTAGAAATTCTGTGGAATAACCAATCAACGACCCGTCCTGTGAAGCTTTCATACCACCTGTACTAGCAGAGTTATTCTCTAAATAGCCGTCATCGAAATGATCTCCTTCTGCATCACTAATTATTGGCGCGGAAATTCCTGTATCCGTTATACGATAAGCAAAGAATTTGTGAAATGGATTTATAACAAGCCAATAGGATTCACAATCATCATGCTTTACAACTGTCATATTATGTTTGTATACGTTTGAATCAAACTCAAAAGTCGTCAGATCCATATATGGAAGTAAATTCAAGTTCGTATTTACGACCTCAACACTCCCTAAGCCAAAATTGGCGGACATGTTTACCATTGAATAGTAATATGTATCGCTCGATATCCCATCATTCAAATAGAATATATAGTAACGATTTGGATCATTTGGTTTAGGAACAATCACAACATCTTGAGAATATGCTCCTGATCCCAATAAAGTTCCATTTCCATTTTGCATTGGTAAATGATTCTTGTTGTAAACGGTGGTTCCATCCGTATAGAATAAGAGACTACCAGTGTCATCGCTGATAGATGCTGAAGGCTTAGATGGATGGTTAATTTGACCATTTGTCAAGGCTGTTGGA
>NVXP01000053.1 GCA_002733985.1 Fluviicola sp.
ATCTGACAATCTAAAGGCGAAGCCGTTTCTAAGTCAGGCGCAGCGAATCCAATTCACGGCAGGAAATTTGTAACTTCGCAAAGAAATTAATGCAGTCATCAGCAAATGAAATACCTTATTATCGGACTAGGAAATCCTGGATCAAAATACGAACGAACACGACACAACATTGGGTTTCTCGTTTTGGATGAATTCGCGAAAGAACACAAAGCGGAATTTGAACTCGACCGTCATGCAGAAGTTGCTCGTGCTAAGTTTAAAGGTCGATCCATTATTTTGGTGAAACCAACAACATTCATGAATTTATCGGGGAAAGCGGTCAATTATTGGATGCAACAAGAGAAAATTCCAATTGAAAATATTCTCGTGATTAGCGATGATCTCGCACTACCTTTCGGAACGTTGAGGATGAAAGGTAAAGGTTCAGACGGTGGTCACAATGGATACAAAGATATTCAGGCAACATTGAACACACCTGTTTATGCGCGCTTGCGTTTTGGAATTGGAAGCGAATTCAACAAAGGAAACCAGTCAGATTACGTGCTTGGCGAATGGGACTCGAAGGAAAAAGAAGCCCTCGGAGAGCGTATTGCAAAGGCGAATGAATTCATCAAGGGTTTCACAACAATAGGATTGAATAGAACAATGTCGAATTGGAACGGGAAGTAAGATCGATGGTCAGAATATCTGAGTGTCAGATTTTCCGAATGTTTAACTCTTCGATGGTTTAATTTCCCCTTCCAAAAACGAGTACCCACGCCCAGTTGGAGTGTGATAGCTTTGGGAAAAGAAAATATTGGTGCGCCTGCAGATTCGTGTAATTTATTACCAGAAGATGCCTAGCAAAACCTATTTTCTCGACCGAACTAAAGCATGTAGACTGAATCGGCGCCAAATAATCCAAGCTGCGATCTACTTCAGTCTAAAAATCGAATCATCTAACCATCCAATAATCCCACTACTTAACCTGCTTTTTCTTACTTTTACTCTCCAAATAATATCGAAATGAAAAGAATCAAAATTGCGGATGTACTTGAGAACCCAAAGATCGGGGAAACAATCACAGTGAAAGGATGGGTGAAAGCCAATCGTGCCAATCGATTTATACAAATAAATGATGGCTCAACGATCAATAATATCCAAGCCGTAGTTGAATTTGAAAATTTCGATGAAGCTCTTTTGAAGCGTGTTACAACGGCTTCGGCAATTGGCGTTACTGGAAAATTAGTTGAATCACAAGGCTCAGGTCAGGCAGTGGAAATTGCAGTTGAATCGATTGAAGTTATTGGAGATGCGAATCCAGACGAAGTGCAAAAAACCGTGATGCAACCAAAGCGTCACAGCATGGAGTTTTTGCGCGAACAAGCTCACTTACGTTTTAGAACAAATACGTTCGGAGCAGTATTCAGAATTCGTCACTCGGTGGCCTTCGCAATTCACAAGTATTTCAACGATCGACGTTTCTACTATTTGCATACTCCAATTCTCACGGGTTCGGATGCAGAAGGAGCAGGAGAGATGTTTCAAGTTTCGACACTAGATCATAAGAACCCACCATTAAATGATGATGGATCAATTGATTATTCGCAAGATTTCTTCGGAAAACAAGTGAATCTAACCGTTTCCGGTCAATTGGAAGCAGAACTAGGAGCATTGGCACTTGGTCAGGTATATACTTTCGGACCTACATTTCGTGCTGAAAATTCAAATACTTCTCGTCACTTGGCAGAATTTTGGATGATTGAGCCTGAGGTTGCATTCAATGATTTGAAAGACAACATGGACTTGACGGAAGATTTCCTCAAGTACATCACGAACTATATCCTAACGAATTGTGCAGATGATCTCGCTTTTCTGAACGAAAGAGAAGCAAAAGAGCAGCTATCGAAACCGCAAAATGAGCGAAATGAGTTAACACTTATTGAGCGAATGGAATTTGTGCGAGACAATGAGTTCAAACGCTTGACATATACGGAAGCAATCGAAGTGTTGAAACGCTCGAAACCATACAAAAAGAAAAAATTCAAGTTCGAAGTTGAATGGGGAGTTGATCTTCATAGTGAACACGAGCGATACTTAGTGGAAAAAGAATTCAAATGTCCTGTGATCCTAACGGATTATCCTGCAGAAATTAAATCGTTCTACATGCGTCAGAATGACGATGGAAAAACGGTCGCAGCAATGGATGTTTTGTTCCCTGGAATTGGAGAAATTGTTGGTGGATCTCAACGTGAAGAGCGCATGGATATCTTGAAAAAGAAATGTGCAGACTTCAATATCCCAGAAGAGGAAATTTGGTGGTACCTCGATACGCGCCGATTCGGTTCCGTGCCACATGCTGGTTTTGGACTTGGGTTTGAACGCATGGTAATGTTCGTTACAGGGATGTCAAATATCCGTGACGTAATACCTTTCCCTCGTACTCCACAGAACGCGGAATTTTAAATAAAAAAAAAACGGTACTTTAGATACGAATAATATACTACGATGGCATTAAAACAATATCTGTCTCATAAACTGGAACAGCGGCTTTCACCGCAGCAAATTCAGTTGATGAAATTGCTACAAGTGCCAACGATGGAACTGGAGCAACGAATCAAACAAGAAATCCAAGAGAATCCTGCGCTAGAAGAAGGTGCTGAGAAGGAAGATGAGGATGAGTTTGACAACGATGAAGTCGAAGAAGAAGTAGAGGAAGAGTTTGATATTTCTGATTACCTCAATGACGATGCGGATTACAAAACGCATGTCAATAACAAAGGCAAAGACGACGACGAGAAGGCAATTCCACTTTCGGGTGAGCAAAGTTTTCAGGAACGACTTTCAAAGCAACTTCAATTGCGTTTTTTGGATGACAATCAGTGCTTAATTGCTGACACGCTCATTGGAAACTTAGATGAATCTGGTTATTTGAATCGTGAAGTTGAAGCAATAGTTGATGATCTGGCCTTTTCGGCGAATGTGATAGCAACGGAAGAGGAAGTTGAGGAAATCCTGATGATGATTCAAGAACTGGATCCTGCAGGAGTTGGAGCACGAGATTTACGCGAATGTTTGTTGATTCAATTAGAACGCAGACAAGATGGTGACATCACGAAATACACAGCAAAGAAAATTCTCGAAGATTATTTTGAGGAGTTCACAAAGAAGCATTACAAGAAAATCATAAAAAAATTAGAGATTACTGAGGCCGATTTAAAGGAGGCAATTGATGAGATCATTAAACTGAATCCGAAACCGGGTGGATCGATGAAGGAATCATCAGGGAATTTCCAACAAATCATTCCTGATTTTGCCGTTTTCGAAAATGAAGGGCGTCTGCAATTGACAATTCATGGTCGAAATGCACCTGAATTGAAAGTAAGCAGAGACTACAAGCAAATGCTTCAAGGATATTCGGAAGGAGCGAAGACTTCAAAAAAGGATAAAGAAGCGGTTACTTTCGTGAAGCAAAAACTCGATAATGCAAAATGGTTCATTGATGCAATTAAACAACGTCAGAACACATTGTTGTTGACGATGGATGCGATCATGAACTACCAGAAAAGCTATTTCCTGACAGGAGATGAAACGAACCTTCGCCCAATGATTTTGAAGGATATCGCGGAAATCGTTGAGTTGGACATTTCCACAATTTCGCGTGTTGCCAACAGTAAGTATGTGCAAACGGATCAAGGTGTGTTTGCATTGAAGTACTTTTTCTCTGAGTCGCTTTCAACTGATTCTGGTGAAGAGGTGTCGACACGTGAGGTGAAAAAGATTCTTTCTGAAGCGATTGACAGTGAGATGAAACGTAAACCTCTTACCGATGAAAAACTGACAACATTGTTGAAGGAAAAAGGATATAATATCGCTCGAAGAACTGTCGCAAAATACCGCGAACAACTCAAAATACCAGTAGCGAGATTACGAAAAGAGTTGTAAATGAAAATTAGCGCTCACCTTATTTCTTGGCTCTTTGTTCCATTGATCACTCCAGTACTCGGAATGATCTTAGTAATGTTCGTATCGTCTTATCAAGATGTGCTGAATGAAGATTGCCTCTATACAATGAATCCTCGACAGAAGTGGCAAATTATTTATTATTATTTCTTCTTCTGCGTTGTCGTTCCTGGCTTGGCTCTTCTTTACCTTAAAGGAGTAGGAGTCATTTCAACACTCGAAATTGATGATAGAAGAGAACGAGCACTTCCAATATTGATCATGTTTTGCAGTTGTTTAGGTCTTTACCTTCTACATACTTTTATGATTCCGAAGAGTTACGGTTTTCCAAAATACATCTATTCTTACCCACTGGCTGGCGTCGTTGTAACGGCGATATGTTTCTTTCAAACACTTTGGAAAAAAGTGAGCTTGCACGCCGGAGGAATGGGAATCTTGTCGGGCTTTTTGATCGCTTATGCCATGGAAATGCAAGAGTTTCAAATGTGGATTATTCTTTTCGCAATTATCAGTTCTGGAATTGTCATGTCAGCGCGTGTGTACCTAGAAAAACACACACTTCTTGAAGTCGTTATCGGGTGGTTTACAGGAACTTTTGTTACTTTTGCCGTCAACTATTACTATTAATTAGGCAAGGTTCTTGTTCTTGTCTCTTCAAACTAGAAAAATGAAAAAATTTAATATTGGTGTAATCGCATTACTCGTGGTTATTATTAGCGCATGTGGTTTGTTCAATGAAAAGAACAAAGGAAAGGGACTGAACTTATTCACGGTGCAACAAGATGTTGAGTTAGGAGCAGATGTTGCAGCAGAAATTGATGCTGACACTCAAACTTACCCTTTATTGGATTCAGTTCAATACAAAGAGGTATACGATTATGTTTATGCTGTTCGCGATAAGATCTTAAATACGGGCGAAGTTGATTATAAAGATGAATTCCGATGGAGATTACGCATTATTCACGATGATAGCACATTGAATGCTTTCTGTACGCCTGGAGGATACATCTACATCTACACAGGAATCTTGAAGTTTTTGGATAGCGAAGATGAATTTGCAGGTGTATTGGGTCATGAAATTGCGCACGCTGATCTTCGTCACTCAACACGTCAAATGACAAAGCAGTTTGGACTTCAAATTCTATTGGATGTTCTTGCAGGAGATAGAGCAGCATTGAAACAAGTGACTGCTGGATTAATCGGTTTGAAATTTTCACGTAAGCACGAATCTGAAGCGGATGCACGTTCAGTGAAGTATTTGTGTCCTACAGATTATAATGCTGCAGGTGGAGCTGGCTTCTTCCAGAAAATTGAAGATATGGGCGGATCAAGTACTCCAGAATTCATGAGTACACACCCGAACCCTGCGGATCGTATCGAGCACTTTGAGAACGAAAAGATCACAAATGGCTGTCAAGGAACGCAAACTTATCAAACGGAATATGCTGCAATGGTAGCTAGACTTCCTCAATAAAATCAAGGATTTCGAAATAAGAGACTTTCTTTTTGTAACTTAGAAAAAGATACTAGTCATCACTACGATTTGTTCAACAATGAAATCAAAAAGAACGTCATTAAATGACATTGCTAAGGCACTTAGTGTGTCCAAAGCTACCGTATCGTTCGTATTAAATGATAAGGGCGATCAATTCAATATTAGTAAAGAAAAGCAACGACTGATTAAGGAAAAGGCAAAGGAATTGTCTTATGTTCCCAATTTCTTTGCGAAGAGTTTACGACAAGGTGAAACGAAAACAATTGGACTTGTTTTACCAGATATTTCTAATCCGTTTTACGCAGAACTTTGCAAGACGATTCAGGAGAAATTATATTCGGAAGGATATAACACGTTCATCGTGAATACAAACGATGACGATGAAGTAGAAAAGGTGCTCATGCGTGAGTTAATTCAGCGTTCCATTGATGGAATGATTATCGCTCCAAGTAATGACATCAAGGAATTAATTCCTGTCTTATTGGAAACGCATATTCCTGTTGTTTTTACCGATAGACCGGGTGACGAAAATGCGGATTTTGTTGGCGTGGATAATGTGGTAGAAGCTGAGCGTTTGGTGAATTCATTCCAAGTGCGTCCAAAGCGTCTGGTGGTGGTTGCTCCGTCTAAAACGACAATTTCAACGATTCAACGAAGAATTAAAGGAATTTCCGAAGTTTGTAATAAAGAAAACATCCCATTTGTAGTAGTCGATTTACCTGATAGCCAGGAGGAAATAAATAAACTAGTTCAAAAAGAAGTGAATGGGGGAGGTGATGCATTCATTCCTCTCAATAATAAGTGTACACTTCGCATGTTAGCAGCTTTCAATGATTTGGGACTTACGATTCCTAAGGATTTGCGATTGATTTCTTTCGATGATAGTGAATCATTTGCGTACATGAACCCACCTATTTCTGCGTTGCGACAACCAGTGACTGATATCGGATTGAAAACGGTAGCAAGGTTGTACGAAAGAATCAAGGAAACGAAAGAACCAGGGAAGCATTTCTTATTACCGTGTGATTTTATGGCGCGAGGTTCGCACTAATTCCTACTTAACGAATATTCGTTCGACTTCAACTTTCCCACGACCATTGTCTGCATGTAAAATATAAATTCCGCTTGGGAATTTATTCGTTGCAATTATGACTTCGTTTTCAACGTTGTTTTGCGTGAAAACCAATTGGCCAAGCTGGTTGTAAAGAGTACACGTAGCGGGTTCATTCAGTCCTATTCTGATTGCATCCGATTCGGTGATTAGTCGTGAAAAAATTGACGACTCTTTCTCGCCGCAATTTTTACTCAGAATCAAAGTGCTGTATTCATACGCTCCGTCGAGATCAACCATTTTCAAGCGATACAAACGTTTTGAGCTCGTTTCAGAAGAAAATTCTAATCCATATGTCGTTGTTGATTGAGTGTTTCCCATTGCTTCAACAGTTCCAATTGGTTCAAAAAGTAGACCGTCTATTGTAGATTCTATGACGAAGTGGGAAACATTGTCTTCAGAAATTGTCTGCCATTCTATTAGTTCAATTTCTCCGTCGCAGTAGCTTGTAAAACTGCCTATCGAAGTAGGCAAAACGACCGTGCTCGGGCAAAAATATTGTTGGTTGTTCAATCCTCCAGTTGCAGAAGTGACTCCCCAATATACACTGTTCGTTCCAAAAACATTCGTTATGAAATCATGCGAACAAGAAAGGCGAAGTACTCCATCAAAATAGATGTCAAGTTGTAGGGTTACTGGATTCCAGCTAATATCAACTTGATAAATTCCTCCATCATCGATATTTCCACCTCCGGCTTTTGCACATACTGGCCCACATAAAGGTGCTCCTGGTCCTTGCATATTCCCATCGATTTCTACTGCAATATGATCGCATGACATGTCATAAATATGTGCGGGATTATCATTGTCATATGTGTCAAATTCGATAGAAAGGGCATTGGCTAATCCTCCAGCGCCCAATTGTCCTCCATTTGTTCCACAAGCACTTGAACTACTCGGTTGGAATGTAAATGTGTTTCCGTCTGCACCATTGATGTTATTTCCGAAATAGTAGTCCAATGAAAGTGTAAACGGCAAAGAAAAATCTATTTGTGAACCGTTCCATGCACAACCTGTTTGGTTGTTGAGTTCAGGAGTTAATTGAATACATTGTTCTCCGCCAATTGTTACATACGTCGCAACACCATTTAAGGTCCAACAATCACCAGGTGGAACCGTAGCACTTTGCGTACTTGTACTCGCACATACCGTATAATCTAATGTGTATGATGTGCCAGGTATTCCTCCTGTTATTTGTCCAGTGCTTGTGTTTAAAATTGATCCATCTCCTGGGTCACTTGGGTTCCAGGAAAAACTTCCTCCTGTATCTCCCGTGATTGTAGTCGAAAGCCCGCCGCAAACTCCTTGTAGAGTGAACGATGCATTGGTTGATCCAACAGTCATGTTGTAGGCAAGAACTCCGTTAGAGCTCCCGTCATTATTACAAAAATATAATGAAGCCAGAATTTGTACTGTTCCTGTAAAGGTAGATGTCCACGTCACATCTGATTGTAGGCTACAGAAATCATCGTTATATGCGAGTTCTGTTGTTCCTGTATTATCAATTACGGTTAATTGCGTATCCCAACTAGCCGTGCCTCCATTTCCACAGAAAGTAAAATTGTACGTATTTCCACAGGTAACATTTACAACAAAGTATTGTCCGTTTGAAATAGCTTGAGTTTGGTAAGCAGTTGTTGGGGTAATTGTTCCTGAATTGGTTCCACCTAAGCAGGCGAATAGGGATGATGGGAAGAGGCAAATGGTCGCTATAATTAGCCCGAGTGAGAGTCTC
Source organism: Fluviicola sp. (assembly GCA_002733985.1). Taxonomy (GTDB): domain Bacteria; phylum Bacteroidota; class Bacteroidia; order Flavobacteriales_D; family Crocinitomicaceae; genus UBA4466. The sequence continues at coordinate 8,284 of NVXP01000053.1, forward strand.
ATAAACGTAGTATTAGTCCGCCGAATATAGTGACTAAATCGTTTTAGTTTATTTTTTCAAGGATACAAATATCCCTAACGTTGAACGTAAAGACCCTGTTTAACCGTTTTAGTGATGATTACTTAATTGTTTACTAAACGGTTTAGTTTGAGAGGGATAATACAGAATTCTTGTACTCCTACTTTGTTGTGTTTGTCTTAACTGCTTGGGTTGATCAGAGATTTTCTTGCTTTCTCACAAAGTCGATTCCAACTTGAAGTCCATATCGATAATCAGAGTTGATACCTTCCAATGAATAGCTGTAACTGCTACATTTTAGACCGTCTTCAGGCCAAATTTGTTCAATTGATACATCTTTAGGTGGTGCCGAAAGGAAATCCATTGTGTCGTTGTAGACCGTATGGATGTTTGCGAAGCACTCACTTAATTCTTTGTCGTTTCTATAATAGATGCTTCCCAGGTAATCTGGCCAAGTTTGGCTCACTTTACGATCAATATGAGAAGTACGAACAATAACGAAATCCGAGGAGCCTTGATCAACGGCCCATTGAACGGGAATCGGGTCGCCCCATCCACCATCCATCAAATCCAATCCTCTCACTTTATGGACACCTTTGGTAACGAAAGGAAGTGTGCTCGATGCAATAACGATTTCGATCCAATCTTTTCCGGTCGGACTAAGATATTCGGGAAGACCAGTCGCACGATTTGTGGTAACAAAATGTACTTTGTTATTTTCTAAAGCCTTTTCTCCAGATTCCACATTAAACGGAACGAGTTCATTTGCCACAGAACGCAAGTAATCAATATTCATATAGCCACGTTCTTGAATCGCATGTTTCAATTTTACAAAATCGGGATCTCCAGCTAACAAGTGCATTGCTTCGAGACATGCTCCATACTGTTTACTCAAGTAATAGGAAGCAGAAATGGCACCGCCAGAATTGCCGATAACATGATCGAAAGGATGATAGTCAAGTGCCATAAATGCGTCTAGAACACCTGCTGTGAATCCAGTTCGAAATCCTCCTCCTTGTACGATTAATGTTTTCTTCATAATTACCACCCGAATTGTATGCGTGCATACTATTATAAACGGTAAATATAGGAGTAAGGTTGATTTTGAATGAACTTTTTTTGTCGAATGTCAATTTCTAGGAAGCTCGCGTCCTTAAAATCGCTTGAATTTTTGCATTTCAGGAGGGAGAGGGTTTTGCTTAAAATATTCCTGCAGGACAAATTTTCTATCCTCGAATTGTTCGTTCAGTACTTTAAAATGACGAATTCGATCAACCCTAAAGGAACGATAACCTTCCCTGAGATAGCACCATGCAATCAGAATCCACTTGCGATTTGTTGAAATAAGTGCATAGGGTTCAATCTTTCGAAATGAAATTTCTGGATCGTTTGCTTTTTGATAGTTGATCTCCATAAATTTCACGTGCGTAATCGCCAGTTGAATTTCCGATAGCGCATTACTCGACAGGTCTTCCCAATGATTTTGGAATACATGAATTTTACTGTTCAGCCGTTCACTTTTCTCGAGAATTGAGGCCTTGAAAACGGACTTTACCTTGATCATCGCTTCCGTAAAGTCTGAAATAAATGATTTATCTTGGGTTTGCTTCACCAAGTGTTGCGCAGTGATTAGTGCATTGGCTTCCTTTTCTGTGAATTGAACTGGAGCAACGGAATACCCATCCAGAAGGGAGTACCCTTTTCCTTCAATTGTAATGATCGGAACTCCTGCCTCTTCTAGTTTGCGAATGTCTCGATAAATCGTTCGGATACTGACATCAAATCGCTCAGACAGTTCTGTGGCTGTGAGTAGTCGTTTTGACTTCAGCAAGGTCAGGATCGATATGAGTCGAGGTAATTGGGACATAAAGTAAAGATAGCGAACCCAGATTGAATCCGCTATCTTGATTTGATTAGTTCATTGAATGCAAAGCGATACGGTTTCCTTCAAGATCAATAAATTGAGCCATGAAACCATTTTCACCAAGGTCAGTCTTGGGGAAAATGATCTTTGCTCCTGCCTTTTCTGCTCTTGCTAAGGACGGACTTAAATCATCACCACCATCTAAATAGATCGTCACACCATCTGCTGAAGGATTACAACCTTCCATTTTCATAAGAGCTCCACCAATTCCGTGTCCTTCTTCATATGGGAATACACCATATAACATATCTGGATTTGGCATGTCATGTTTTTTTACTTCTTCTCCAATTACTTCAGAGTAAAATTTCATTGCTCTGTCAAAATCAAGAACTGGGATCTCAAACCATGCGATTGCTGTCTTCATATTATTTTGTTTTTGTTAGTTATGAAGCAAATCTAATAGGCGTGAGTGACAGATTGTGTCAGGGGGTGAAAAGTGGAGCAAAAAAAATGCACTCACCGAAGCGAATGCATTTAATCTAATGTGTAATTCTATGAAACCAAATCAACGATCAAGCCGTCATCTGTTTTGGTAACTTTCGTTAAGCTATGTTGAGCCAATCCTTTGATTCCCTTATCCCATTGCTTATTCGATAGGCCTGTTGCTTCTTTCAAAACATTCAAATCCATCGTTTGTTTTTTAGAAAGAATATCAAAAATCAATTTTTCGTTATCCGTTAATTCTGGACCTTTTTTCTCATTGAACTTTTCTGGTTTCATTTGAGGGAAGAACAATACTTCCTGAATCGACGGATTATTTGTCAAATACATAATCAAACGATCCATTCCAATTCCCAATCCTGATGTTGGAGGCATTCCATACTCCAATGCACGTAAGAAATCTTGATCGATCAATCCATTTGCTTCATCATCTCCCTTTTCTGATAAACGAACCTGCTCTTCAAAGCGTTCACGTTGATCAATAGGATCATTCAACTCAGAATAAGCATTCGCGATTTCTTTTCCGCAAACCATCAATTCAAAACGTTCTGTCAATTCTGGATTGTCACGGTGTTGTTTACACAATGGCGACATTTCCTTTGGATAATCTGTGATGAACGTAGGTTGAATGTAATTCCCCTCACATTTCTCACCAAACATTTCATCAATCAGTTTTCCTTTCCCCATCGTGTTATCGACGTGAATTCCCATTTCCAAGGCTCCTGCTCTCAATTCATCTTCTGTCTTTCCGAGAACATCGAAACCAGTAAAATGCTTGATCGAATCTGCCATCGTTACACGAGCATATGGCGCTTTAAAACTGATTTTGTGTTCTCCAAATGTAGTCTCTGTTGAACCGTTCACTGCCATTGCACAATGTTCTAACAAGCGCTCAGTGAAATCCATCATCCAGTTGTAGTCTTTGTACGAAACATAGATTTCCATTGCTGTAAATTCTGGATTGTGCGTTCTGTCCATTCCTTCATTTCTGAAGTTTTTCGAGAACTCATAAACACCATCGAATCCACCAACGATTAGTCTTTTTAAGTACAATTCATTCGCAATTCGCATGTACAATGGGATATCCAAAGCGTTGTGATGCGTAGTAAATGGTCGAGCCGAAGCTCCTCCAGCAATTGGTTGCAAAATCGGTGTTTCAACTTCGAGGTATCCCGCGTCGTTAAAAAAGCTACGCATTGCATTGAACAATTTTGTTCGTTTTATGAACACTTCTTTCACCTGTGGATTAACGACCAAATCAGCATATCGCTGACGGTAACGCATTTCAGGATCCGTAAATGCATCATGTATATTTCCTTCTTTATCTTTTTTTGGAAGAGGAAGAGGTTTAATTGCTTTGCTGAGGATAGTGAGTTCAGTCACGTTCACAGATTTTTCACCAACCTTAGTCGTAAACATGGTTCCTCGAACCCCAATGAAGTCTCCTAAATCAAGTAATTTCTTGAATACGGGATTGTACATCGTCTTGTCTTCACCTGGACAAAGTACATCACGGTTCACATAAAGTTGAATTCTTCCAGATGAATCTAGCAATTCAGCAAAGGCTGCTTTACCCATGTCACGATTAGACATGAGCCTACCCGCCAAACACACTTCCTTTCCTTCTTCGAACTTCTCCTTGACCTTACTTGCAAGATCACTTACTGGATATAGTGCAGCTGGATAAGGGTCTATGCCTAATGCACGCAATTTTGACAACGATTCTCTACGTTGTACTTCCAAATCGGATAGTTCGATGTTACTCATATTCGTATTATAAAATGAAGACGCAAAGATAGCAAGATTTTATGCGTTTACTGCTAATCTGAGCGGGCATCACTCAATCCTTAACTCTTATGATTAATTGAGTTCAAAATTTAAGGTCTACAACCGAATGATTCGTGGAAATGGAAGGTTCTCCAAATCAATAGAAATTGATCACTCTGCTAGTCTTTCAAGAAGTTCTAGGAACTCATCTTCAGAATTTGCGTCAATTGAGGTTGCTAATAAAAGCCCACGATACGAATCAACATCTTGAAGAATTTTTTTTCTAGTCTCCAATTCTGGATAGAGATGACGTAGCCATTTGTACCCAATCGATCCATGCGAGATTTCATCATTTCGATCGATAGAAAAAGATTCCTTGATATCAGGGAATTCATCGCAAAATGGCGAATCCATTTTATCCTTCAAACGTGCAACGGCTGGTGCTTCAGTTCTTATATTCAACAGGATTAAACGTTCTGTTAGTGATGCATTTAAAAAGGCTTCGATGAAATTTTTCTCTTTTGGAACCGGTAGTTTCCCGCCTTGCTCAAAATTCGAAATAATCGCCAATAGCCGCTCATCTGAACTTCGTTTCTTCGCAATAGGAAAAAACTCAACACTCTTTTTTATATAGAAATTTGCATGGCGCGATTCATCATACATTTGTTTCACCATGTCATGGTAAAAGTCAAGGGGTAAATTATCATATTCGAAAATGGACATGGCACAAATTTCTGCAGCCAAGATTTCTCGAATCCCAAGATTCCAGAAAAACTCTACGTTTTCTTCGAAGGAAACCTTGGAGAATTTCACTTGGTCTTTTTCTAAAACGCTTGTTGTTGCCTCAAATTGATCATCCAATCGAATAATATCTGGTGTTTTTAGCGTTTTTTTAGGTTCATCACTTCCCCAATACACATCAGGAAATATTAAGTCGTTCCCAATGGGTTTGTAGCTCCCAATTTGTTGATCGATCATTTTTGCAATGAAGTGAACAGAGGCATACATCAAATGATTAGGATGAATGTCTTTTAGTGTTTGCAGGTGCATACTCAGATCAGACTCAATGCTGTTGATGAATTGATCAAGTTTTGATTGATTAATGGTTTTTTCATCAATAAAGCAATCTGCGACTGTGTCAAGCTGCCCTTTCCATGTTAGGGTTCGTGCTGAAAAATGATACGTTCGCTTGAGGTAATCTTCTAGGATCGAGGCAAGGAATATAGCGTCAAAAGCCAATTTCGCATCTGCTAACTTTGATGGAAACGAGGTAGCACCAAGCAAAGAAAGAGCGTGAAATCGACTTTTTAATGTTAGAAGGTATAGAACGTGGGTGATTGATTTTACCGCTTCATCCATAATGTTTGGAGTTTGATAGCTTGTAAATTTGTGATTACACCAACACTTCTATAGAGCTAGTAATTTCATTGATCCTTTCGAGACGGTTTTTGTCAATTTCGATCGCTTTCTTATTCTTGATAAGTGCGTCTAAGTTACTCGCCTGAAATTCTTTCATTGAATCTGGATTGATAATGTAATAACTATCATTTGCTTTTGTGAGCCCATATCCATTTGACAATTCAACAATTGATCCCTCAGAATCACAAGTTGCCGAACATGAAGCCAAGAACATTGAAATTCCAGCTGTTGTCGCTAATAAAAATGATTTATTCTTCATAGTGGTTGTGTTAGATTCAGAGGAAAGTTACGAAAACAAGGTGGTATTACCATGCTTTGAGTCAGTGGATTAGCTTAGGATGGTTAGAATTCGTAATTCCCGAATAAGACGATTCGGATTTCTGAAAAGATAAGAAGTCGAATGCATACGCACGTTTAACAAAATAATTTGCAACTAAACAAGGAAAGCGTATGTATTCGACTTCTAGTAAAAGGTGAGGATCAAGGTCTGAATACAGCATTGATCCTGCTCGGTTTTTGGTTAGATTGTCACGTCTACTCACATGACATTTTCTAAATTGAACTATTGGTAACCGAAAGTAGTAATTGATTGCATGAAGGATATTGAAATCGAGAACTAATTTCTCGAAATGAGCAAAAACTAGTATTCAACGAACAGAGAAGTTCGGAAATCCGACGTGTTTTACTGGAAAGTGACCATACTTCGAAACACTAACGATGAAATATGAATAACTCTGTCGGTGAATTGAATTTCGATTCAATAATCGAACTATCTTTGAAAAATGGACATGAGTACAATAAAAGCATTGCACATTATCTTCGTTGTAAGCTGGTTCGCTGGACTCTTCTATATTGTGCGTCTCTTTATTTACCACACTGAAGCCCAAGAGAAAGAAGAAAATGAGAAGCGGATTCTATCTGCGCAATTTGAAATCATGGAGAGTAAATTGTGGTGGATCATCACAACTCCAGCAATGATTCTCACATTTGTATTTGGGACTTGGATGATTTTACTCAATGCCGATTATTACCTCAATGCCCCATGGATGCAACTCAAATTGGCATTCGTCGGTGTGTTAATGATTTATCATTTTGTCTGTCAAAAAATACTATTTGATCTTAAAAAAGGGGTCTTCAAGTGGAAATCAGGTGGATTGCGATTATGGAATGAACTTGCAACGCTTTGTCTTGTTGCCATTATCTTTTTAGTAGAATTGCAGAATGGATTGGACTGGATCAAAGGAACAGTCGGATTTTTTGCGGTTGCCATTGGATTGATGATACTGATCAAGTTATACAAACGAATTAGAAGCCGATCCGCCAACTGACGGATCAAGACGTCGAACAGGGGTTCGACACAAACTAATTAAATGAAAAATTATGTACACGAACTTACTCGTAGAAACGAACGGACAGATTGCTGAAATAACAATCAATCGGCCAAAGCAGTTGAATGCACTCAATAAAGAAACAATTTCTGAGTTGCATGAAGCCATGAAATCCGCAGATGAAAATGCTGCAATTGGCGTGATTATCTTGACTGGTTCAGGGGAAAAAGCATTTGTTGCCGGAGCTGACATTAAGGAATTTGCAGATTTTTCGATTGCGCAAGGTGGGGAATTAGCACAAAAAGGTCAAGAAATGTTATTCGACTTCATTGAGAATTTATCGACTCCAGTGATCGCTGCAGTAAATGGTTTTGCACTCGGTGGAGGATTGGAATTGGCAATGGCTTCTCATATTCGTGTGGCTTCATCAAATGCACGTGTTGGTTTGCCAGAAGTGAGTTTAGGTGTGATTCCGGGTTATGGAGGGACACAGCGTTTGGCGCAATTGGTCGGACGTGGAAAAGCAAACGAATTGGTGTTCACCGCAGGAATGATGAAAGCTGAAGATGCCTTACAATGGGGATTAGTCAACTACGTAGTAGAGCAGCCAGAATTAATGGACAAGGCGCGTGAAATCGCAGGGAAAATCTTGAATAATTCTGCTTCTGCTGTCGCTTCTGCAATTCGAGCGGTAAATGCAAACTTCAAAGATGGCGTGAATGGTTTCGATGTTGAAATTGAAGAGTTTGGAAAGTGCTTCGGGACTGCTGACTTCAAAGAAGGAACAACTGCATTTTTAGAAAAACGCAAAGCAAACTTCAGAAAATAAGTTGAATCCACTAAAAAGTTTACTCGGGCAAACAGCCGTTTATGGGTTGCCAACAATTGTTGGGCGACTGCTTAACTACTTTTTAGTTCCGCTTTATACGGGTGTTTTTGAGCATACTTCTGATTACGGTGTCATTTCGGAGCTGTACGCATACGTTGCGTTTCTAATAGTTATACTCACGTTCGGAATGGAAACGGCTTTTTTCAAGTTTCTTAACGAACGAGATGACAAGGAAGCAGTATTCAAGAATAGTTTCGTAACGATTCTGAGTATTAACGTCATCTTTTTCCTGTTGGTACTGATTTTTAGTCAGAACATCGCAAATGGAATTGGATACGCTGAGAACAGTGAGTTCATCATGATTTTGGGGTTTGTGGTGTGTATTGATGCGATCACAGCTATACCAATGGCTAAATTGAGGGCGCTCAATAAAGCAAAGAGATTTGCGACAATTCATTTTTTAGCAATTGCCGTCAACATCGGATTGAATTTATTCTTCATGTTGGTGCTCTTCGATAAGAATGAGCCTATGGAAGGAGTATTATTCATCCTCATTGCGAACCTTCTTTCTTCCTCAGTAAAAGTGATTGGAACCTACAAAGATTTCATTGGACTCAAGCTAGCCATCAATTGGGAATTATTTAAATCAATGATTAAATACGCCTTCCCACTTGCGATCGCGGGCTTTGCCGGAATTGCAAACGAAACCTTAGACCGAGTCATGATGAGGCCGCTCTTGGAAGGAACCGGGAAAACATCTACCGAGGCGCTTGCTGAAGTTGGAATTTATAGCGCTGTTTATAAATTAGCAATGATCGTCACGATTTTCCTTCAGGCTTATCGCTACGCAGCTGAACCATTTTTCTTTTCTCAGAATAAGAACAAAGACAGAAATAAGCTCTACGCGAAGATAATGAACTACTTTATCGCTGCTGTTTGTATCATCTTTTTAGGTGTTGCACTCAATATCGATATTTTTAAGGAATTTATTCGGAATCCGGACTACTGGGTTGGGCTAGGAGTTGTTCCAATATTGCTTGTCGCGAATGTATTCCTTGGAATTTATTTCAACCAATCAATCTGGTACAAGCTGAGCGGACAAACACGGTTCGGAGCCTACATTGCCATTGGAGGAATGACCATAACAGTACTTATAAACGTGATTTTCATTCCTGTTTACGGTTATTGGGCCAGTGCCTGGGCGACACTGATCGTGTACGGCTTGCAAATGATTGCTTCCTATTGGCTTGGACAAAAGTATTACCCAATCAAGTACAACCTTAGAAAATTTGGGCTTTACTTTGGTCTGGCTCTGGCATTGTTTTTTATCACATTTTGGGTCAACATGGATCCAGATGAGTTTACTTGGTCGAAATTCTTCTTCCATAATTCACTGATTCTAGGCTATGTTGCAATCGTTTGGTTCATGGAAAAACCTTCAAAGAAGAAGCCTGAGATACCCTCAGGGGAGAATGTAATGGCGCCTTAATTCACATTAAGGCCGTTGCAAGATTCTTATCTATACTAGATAGCGAAGAGTTGGGCTTTTTGAAGCGGTGGTACTTTAACTAACGGCTCAACGTTAGTAACTTATCAGTAAAACAACGGTTGCACCAAATTTCGAACGGACGTTTTTCGTATTTTTGATAGTTGAAGAATGCCTATGAAAGTTAAAGTAATCAATAAGTCAAAACATGCCTTGCCATCTTATGAAACAACGGCATCAGCAGGATTAGATGTGCGTGCAAATATTGATGCGCCAATTGAATTGAAACCCTTGGAAAGAGCCTTGATAAAAACAGGAATCTTTCTTGAAATTCCAGAAGGATACGAATGTCAAGTGCGCCCACGTAGTGGTTTAGCGTACAAAAATGGAATCACAGTGCTCAATTCCCCTGGAACAATCGATGCTGATTATCGCGGAGAAGTAGGAGTGATTTTGATCAACCTTTCGAATGATCCATTTGTTGTAAACGATGGTGAGCGCGTTGCTCAATTGGTTTTTGCTGAGTTCAAGCAAGCCGAATGGGTCCAAGCGGATGTTCTTTCCGATACAGAACGTGGAGAAGGAGGATTCGGAAGTACGGGAGTGAAGTAAAGAGCAGGCTTCAAAACATTAATGATTTAAAGAAAATAAATAAATGAAGATAATTGTACCAATGGCAGGGCGAGGAAGCCGCTTGAGACCACATACCTTAACAGTTCCAAAACCACTTGTTCCAGTTGCTGGAATGCCAATCGTACATCGTCTAGTGAGTGATATCGTAGACGTAGTTGATGAGAAAGTTGATGAAATTGCATTTATTTTGGGTGATCCTGCCTTTTTTGGCGACGATGTAGTTGAAAGTCTAACGAAGTTAGCGAGCGATCTTGGCGCAAAAGCGTCGATTTATCGTCAAGATCAACCCTTGGGGACTGGACATGCGATCATGTGTGCGAAAGATTCTTTACAAGGTCCAGCTGTAATTGCTTACGCGGATACATTGATTCAAGCTGATTTCAAATTGGATCCTGCTGCAGATGCAGTAATTTGGGTAAAGCAAGTTGATCACCCAGAAGCGTATGGAGTTGTGAAGTTGAATGAGAACAAAGAAATTGATGAGCTCGTTGAAAAACCAGCAGAATTTGTGAGCGATCTCGCAGTGATTGGAATCTATTATTTCAAGAACGTTGCAGAATTGAAGGACGAATTGCAAATTGTTCTGGACAACAACATCATCCACGGAGGTGAATACCAAATCAATGATGGCATCAAAGGAATGATGGCGAAAGGAAAAGTATTCAAAACAGGAGAAGTAGAGCAGTGGATGGACTGCGGAAACAAAAAAGTAACTGTTGAAACGAATCAGCAAGTACTCAAAAATGAACACGCCAAAGGAAATAATCACGTTGCGGCATCTGTACAATTGGAAAACACGACAATCATTCAACCATGCTTCATTGGTGAAAATGTTGTCATTTCAAATTCCGTAGTTGGACCGTATGCTAGTATTGGACACAATTCAATAATTACTGATAGCCGAGTAAGCAATTCTATTATTCAACACGAAGTGAAAATATCAAAAGGCATAATTGAAAATTCCATGATTGGTTCTTTCGCTGAATTCAACGGTTTGGCGCGAGATTTGAGCATTGGTGACTATTCTAGAATCGATGAATAAATTTATACTATATAATTTCGTTTTCCTTTTTCTTCTCGCTGCATGTGGAGGGACGAAGGAGCTTGCGGGAAAAAACAGTCCTGTCGTACCTAACAATACGTATATCGAGACCTTCCATGAAGGTGTTCGCTTGAAATTAACAGGTAGAATTGAAGAAGCAATTGGAAAATTCCAGAAATGTCTGATCATTCGACAAGATGATGATGCTGTTTATTATGCGCTGTCTGAATTGGAATTAATGCTTGATAACAAAGCAGCTTCTGCTGAATACATCAAGAAAGCAGCCGAAATCGATCCAGATAACACATGGTACATACAAGAATTGGCGTACATGTATTTGAATCAAAAGGACTATTCGAATGCGATCAAGAACTTCGATAAACTCACCAAAAAAGAACCAAGGAATATCGATTGGCTCTATGGGACTGCGCAAGCTGCAATGGAAAGTGGAAACCTCACTAAATGTATTGAAGCAATGAATAAAATTGAAGACAAGATGGGGCTAAATCCTCAAATCTCGCTTCAGAAATATTCGATTTACATGGAGGCTGGGAAACAAGATGAAGCATTTAATGAATTGGCAAAAGCGCGTGAAGTTTTCCCAAACGAAGCTTCTTTAATTGGAACTACGGTCGATTACTATTACCAAACAGGTCAGCCAGATAAAGCCGCCAACATGTTGGAGGAATTAGTGAAAGCTGATCCCGGAAATGGTCGTGCGCACTTGGCATTGGCGGATGTTTATCGCAAAGAAGGAGACGAAATTAAAGCATTTGAATCCTTGAAAATGGCATTCAAATCTGATGATGTTGACGTTGACACGAAAATGGGAATTCTCATAAAAGTGCATGAAACGAGTTACAAAATTGATCCGGAAATCTATGAGTTAGTAGACATTGTGGTGGAGAAATATCCGAAAGAGGCGAAAGCTCATTCCATCAATGGAGATTATCTCTTGAGTGCAAAAAAGGATGACGAAGCCTTGGCGGCCTACAAAAGAGCATTGGAGTTTGATGCAAATACGTATCCGATTTGGAATCAAGTACTCATCATGGAATACCAGCAAGGGAAAAACGAAGAGTTGTATCAGGATAGTAAGCGTTGCTTGGAGTTGTTTCCAACGATCGGAACCGTTTATTTACTGAATGGCGTGAGCGCAAATCAAACAAAGCGCTATTCTGAAGCCTTCGAAGTATTGACAGTTGGTCAGGAAATGATTTACAATGACAAACCGATTCGTGCTGAATTTTTAGGTCAACTCGGGGAGGCAAGTTTTGGATTGAAAGAGTATACACAAGGAAAGGAATACTACAAAAAAGCACTGGAAGTCGATCCGAATAGTCAATTGCTAAAAAATAATTATGCGTATCGCCTAGCGAATGCCAACATGGATTTAGATCTGGCAGAATCGCTATGCAAGCAAGTCGTTTTGCGCGCACCAAATGAATCTCAATTTTTGGATACATACGGTTGGGTTCTTTTCCAAAAGAAGGAGTATTCGAAAGCGAAAACAGAATTTGAATCTGCATACGCAAACAATACAACGGACGAAACGGTCATGGAGCACTTAGGAGATGTTTATTTCAAATTGAAGGATTTGGAAAAGGCACTGATCTGGTGGGAAAGAGCGAAAGCAATCAAGTCGAATGATTTGCTAGACAAGAAAATTGCTGATAAACAATATTATGCGCCTCAACTTTAATTTATTGATCGCAGCAATCGCTGTACTACTTTTGGCTTCTTGTGGAAATCGCAGAAGAGGAGAGGACAAATTGCCGAAGGTAAAGGAAGCTGTTATGATTGAGAAGCTGGATAGTTTGTCGAGTCAAGCCTTCACTTCTTTCTATTCAAAATTAAGTACGAAATACACAGACTCTTCTCGAAACTTGTCGTTTAAAACGTCTTTGAGAATGGTTCAAGACAGCGCAATAGGTGTATTAGTAAAGTATGCGAGTATTCCAGTCATTAACGCAGTGATCAGTAAGGATTCAGTTAAAATGACGAACAAGAAAGACAAATGCTACGTTCTTCAAAGTATTGATTTTCTTAAGGGAAGTTTCGGAGTGAGTTTTTCTCATCGCAATATGGAAGAACTCTTGATGGGGTTCCCGATTGCGTACAGCAAGGATTCGGAGTATGATCGGGTCAAGGATCCATATGCCTATATTCTCTCGTCACAATTCAAAAAGGAAGGAGATACGGGCGACGAATTGACAATTTACTACGAGTTCAATACGGCAGTAAATCAATTGAAATCAACCAGAATTGAGAGTGTTTCTGATAGCACTGAAATCAAAATTGATTACCTCACTCGTCAATTCGTTGATGGATATTCTGTGCCAGAAACGGTAAGTATCGTTATTAGAACACCGAAGCAAGAAATAAGTATTGAACTTGAATACAGGAAAGCACGTGTGAATAAGCGCGAAACAATTCACTTCGTAATCCCAGATAGCTATGAGCCATGTAAATAAGTTGTTAGTCCTTGGAATGTTTTTGTGCGTTGGGAATTTATTCGCTCAAAGTGCCGACAAACTCAAAAAAGAGCAAGCACGCTTGGAAAAAAACATTTCAAGCACGGAATCACTATTGGCAAAATCTAAAACGAAAACAAGAGCATCACTCAACGATTTACGTGTTATTCAAAATCAAATTGAATACCGTGAGCGCTTATTAAAAAATTACGACAATCAAATTCGTGGCGCCGAACTTACCGTTCAGCAAAAGGAGAAGCAAATTATAGAATTGCGCGAAAGAGTGACTCAACTCAAGGCACAGTATAAAAAGCTCTTGATTTATGCATACAAACACCGAAATAACTACGGAAAGTTGATGTATATTTTCACTGCTGACAGTTACAACGAGGCACGAAAGCGCAACAGTTATTTAAGACGATTATCTGATGTTCAACTCAAGCAATTTTTAGTTATTCAGCAGAATCAAGATTTGATCTCAGAAGAAATAGGGAAAGTAAACTCTGAGCGAGAGAATAAATTGGTGGTTCTCAAAGAGAAGAAACGGGAACGAGGTGCGATTGAAAAAGACCGTGCAACAAAAGAAAAAGTATACCAAGAATTTAAACAAGAAGAAGAATTGCTCTTGTCTAAATTGAAGGAAGATCAAAAGAAAAAAGATGTCCTGCGAAAACGGATTGCAGCTGCGATTAAACGGGAAATAGCCTTAGCTGAAGCGAGAAGAAAAGAACAAGAGGCCGCAGCGGCTTTGGCGGCAGCAAAAAAGAATGAGGCGTCAACAACTACTACAACGGTAAAAACACCTGCGGTAACTTTAGCGGAGACCAAAGAAGCAGAATTGATCAGTAATAATTTCGCGTCGAATCGTGGAAGGTTACCTTGGCCAGTTGAGAAAGGAAACATCACTGAGAAATTTGGAAAAAACCCTCATCCAACGCTAAAAAATGTATCGACGAATAATCGTGGAATAGATATCAGTGCGCCACTCAATGCTCAAGTTAGAGCGGTTTTTGATGGTGAAGTGACGAGTGTGTTAAACATTCCAGGAGCTGGAAAAGTCGTGATCATCAAGCATGGAAATTACCGAACCGTTTATTCTAATTTACAAGACACATACGTAAAGTCCGGATCGAAAGTCACTACGAAAAAGGTAATTGGTTCCTTACTCGCGAAAAACGGAGAAACGATTTCTGTCGTTCACTTCGAAGTGCATCAAGTCGTTGGAAGTAAGGTCACGTGTTTGAATCCAACTTTGTGGGTGTCGCATTAGATCGTGATCTCAATTTTCTTTGTGACTTGACTTGTCAAGTTTGCGACCTTTGCGGGTACCCTTGTTTACTTCACAGAACCAGCAAATTCCAAAAGAAGGTTAAAATCAACCCAAATCAACCAATTTGAACTAATTTTGCACAATGAAATGGCTTTTTAGTATCTTTTTATTGATCTCTTCATTCTCGAATGCCCAAGATTCTTGGGAACAAACAGCGGATTCAATTGTCGACATTGCGAAAACTCAATTGGGAGTTCCGTACAAATGGGCGACATCAATTCCAGGTAAAAGTTTCGATTGCTCTGGTTTCACAGCACATGTTTACGGCTCAATGGACATTACTAAATGTCGAAGCTCAAAGGGGTATGCTTCAATTGGTGAGAAAATTGACTTTTCTCAAGCACGAAAAGGGGATTGTCTCTTGTTCGCTGGAACGTCACCAGGAAGTAAAACAGTTGGGCACATTGGAATCGTTATAGAAAACAACGAAAACGGCTTGAAGTTTATTCATTGCTCAAGTTCAAAAAGACATTTTGGTGTTGTCATTACTGATTACGCAACATCTGGTTATCCGAAACGATTTCTAGAAGTGCGACGTCTGTTTTGATAATGTAACATTTAATCACATCGTGGAAGAACACGAAAACGAAAATAAGCTATGAAAATTGACCTGACTAACCCTTGGCACAAAGTAGGAATTGGTGAGAACGCTCCGGAACGTGTGAATGGAATCATAGAAATTCCGAAAAACACCAGAGCGAAATATGAATTGGACAAAGAATCGGGAATGCTAAAGCTCGACCGTGTTCTTTACTCTTCGATGTATTATCCTGCGAATTATGGCTTTATCCCAAGAACGTATTGCGATGATAATGATCCGCTTGATATTTTGATTCTTTCTCAGATCACGATTGTTCCAATGTGTATCGTTTCAGCAAAAGTAATTGGGGTTATGCGCATGTTAGATAGCGGCGAATTAGATGATAAAATCATCGCTGTGGCAGAGCATGATATGAGTGTAAATCAAATAAACGACATCTCAGAATTGCCCGCACATTCACTGAAAGAAATCAAAAACTTCTTTGAAGATTACAAGAAATTGGAGAATAAGTCAGTGGAAGTTGACGAGTTTCAAAATGCGGAAGAAGCATGGAAGGTGGTTCAACAAAGTCAGCTTGACTATGAGAAATACCTTGCTGAAGGCGAGAAGTAATTCTGTTTGTTTGTGCAATGAATAAAGCATATTTCATATTCAGTTTCCTTATGTTTTGGCTAGCTCAAATGAGTTATGGGCAAACAAGAAGTGAGCTTGAGAATTCACTTAGTGAGCTGAGCGAATGGAAATATACTGACGAAACAGACATCTGGAATATATTGGTTCATACTTCTGAACTCCTGACTTCGTGTATTGAATCAGGTGTAATTAATGGTTCGGATTCATTGGGGAATTTAGAGGTCACACAATCAGCCGATGGTTTATTGAAGGTCTACACCTTTGCTTATCATTCCGGCGGAACGCGAGGTAGCGTGAATAATTCCGTGATTCAGTTTATTAAATCGGATGGAAGCTATGAAATAGTGGGTTCAGGTAAAGAAATGAGCTTCTATCAAATTGAGAAACTTCCATCTTCGAACGATGGACTTTATTTATTGCTTGGAGTTGAAAAATGTTCCAGTAGAATGTATCAAAGTTTGGCGTGGGTAATTGATGTTTCAAGCGATTCCATAAATACGAATTACAATGGATTCCAAGGTGGTTTTTCTTCTGTCAGCTATTATGATGATGTGTATTCTGGAGATCATTCATGCATTGCCTGTATGGATTATGACATAAATAGAAACGAACTCGTTTTTGGAGAAATGGGTGAAGATGATTTCATGGAAGGATATCTCACAGAGAAGGCACTTTTGGATAAAAGGAGTTATAAAAATCTTGAGTTTGATGCAGAGTTAAAGCAATTCAGGATTAAGCACTTTTAATTCTGAGGTTACAGTTAGATTGTGTAATTTTGCACAAAATAATCACAAACTGCTATTTTATGAAAAGAATTTTTACTACACTTATGATTGCTGGAGCACTTATGCTAAACAGCAACGAAACCCAAGCACAATGCTATTCTGCTGTGCAATTAGATGGGGTAGACGATTATCTATACTCGCCATTCGCAGATTATACGTTCAACACCTTCACAATGGAAATGTGGATTAACTCTGCAGATTATACTCCAAATGAGCATTACATCAGCCTTTATCAAAATTCATACATCGTACTTGGAGGTTGGGGAACTGGTGGTGTTTTCGATGGTTGGGCGAGCGGACTTAACCCTGTTGCAATAGTTACAGCAGCATCGAACACACCTACTACGGGAACATGGCACCACGTTGCATATGTTTATGATGGTACAAACCAAATTTTCTACGTCGATGGTGTGGCAGTTGTTACCACTGCTGTAACTGGTGCTGTTGCCGCTAACGCAACATTCGCGTCAGGTCTCGTAATCGGTGCAAGGTATACACAGGCTACACAGTTCTCGAATACTTCATTTGAGGATATTCGTATTTGGAACGTTGCAAGAACTTCAGCCGAATTAAATGCGAATATGTCTTCCAATTTGACAGGATCGGAATCTGGACTGGTAGCTTATTACCGTTTTGAAGATGGTCAAGGAAGCAATACAGTAACCGATTTAACTGGAAATGGAAACACATTGACAATGAACAATATGGATCCAGCTACGGATTGGATTTCAGGTCCTTTTGGAGTTGCTCAGTCAACAGATGTTCAAAATTCATGCGGTCCAATAACTTGGATTGATGGAAATACGTATTCATCAGATACGAACTCAGTGACATATACGTACCTTGGTGGTTCTGCTGCTGGATGTGATAGTATTGTAACGCTTGATCTTACAATTAATTCAGCAGCGCAATCTACGGATGTTCAAACTGCATGTGATTCTTACACGTGGATTGATGGTAATATATATACAGCAAACAACAATACGGCTGTCTACACAATGTTAGGCGGAGCAGCAAATGGCTGTGATAGTATTGTTACGCTTGACCTTACCGTTAATGTAGCAGCACAATCTACGGATATTCAAACGGCATGTGATTCTTACACATGGATTGATGGAATTACCTATACAGCAACTACTAACACAGAAACGTATTTGGTTCCTGGTGGAGCAGCAAATGGATGTGACAGTACAGTGACGTTGGATTTGGTTATCAATACAGTTGATCCTACAGTGACAACTTCAACGTTTGATTTAACAGCAAACGAAACTGGAGCTCAATATCAATGGGTAGATTGTGATAACAATTTTGCTCCGATTTCTGGAGAAACAAGCCAAACATTCACTGCAACGGCTAACGGAAGTTACGCTGTGATCGTGACTGGAGCAAATGGTTGTTCTGATACATCTACATGTGTTGTAATAGCAACTATTTCTGTGGATGAAACAAGTTTAGAATCAGGAATTGTTTTAGCGCCGAATCCTACAAATGGAGAATTCTCAATTTCAACATTGAACTATTCTGGAGAGGTAAGAATTGAAGTATTGGATGTAACTGGAAAATTAATTTTCAGCTCAACTGAGAACTTAGGGCCTAATTCATCTGCGAATATTGATCTAAGTGGAGCAGCAAACGGTGTTTACATTGTGAATGTTTCAGATATGAACGAAGTTCATTCAATGAGAGTAGTGAAAAAATAAGTTAAACTAGATTTAGTTGGAAGGAGTTTTTCGAAAGAAGAACTCCTTTTTTTATGGTCCYTGTGCCCGTTAAAAAACGTTAAGCGCAACTGACCATACAATCCTTTATCTATATTCGTTACCAGACATGAAGCGAATCCGTGTAAATTTTATTCTCATTCTTGTTGTCGCGGCTATGCTTGCGCTTCTGCTTATTCAGGCGTCCCAAACTTCGGCACTCTATCATCGGAAATCTGGGGAATTCAAAGAACGACTCACAATAACTCTCGATCGGATGGCGCTTTCGCATGAAAAGGCAGATGATATTCGCCGATACATGCACGTGGTCGACAGAAATTTCAGTGGGAAATACAAGGACATTTTAAAGGAAGAATTTCAAAATTTACTCTCGTCAAAAGAAGAGATTTCCATTCGTGACACCACCATTTTTAAGGATGGTGAAATGCAAGATTATTTGGTGATTGAAGGAAAAATCTACGATTCCATTTCTGGATTGAGTGCAGAACAGCGGGTACTCGCTAGAGACATTCGAAAGCTCAAAGATTTATTCGATAACCAGGCTACAAATGTTGATAAAGACTCGATTAATATTGCTGTGCAATTAGATCAGCGAGTAGTACAGCAAATTTTCCGAAAGGCACGCTTCGTGAATGATATGATGATCGATGCATTCAAGAACAATGCATATCAAAAGCAAAGTGACCGCGTTGAATTGGCATTTCTCGATTCTGTGTTGAAAACGGAATTGATGACGGGTAAGTTCCCTAAAGACTATAAATTCATGGTAACTGATGCTTACAATCAACCCTTAGAGTTCAAATGTAAGCCAAGTAACTATACAGACAAATTAGATACGACTCAATCATCGAGAGCACTGCTCTTCCCTGGGAATTCACTCGATGAAAACTTATATGTACATATATCATTTCCAAAAAGAAAATCATTCTTGATTGGAGAGATGTGGGGGCCATTGCTCGTGAATTTAACCTTGGTTCTCATAATTATTACGGCATTTGTTTTCATGTTCAGAACTATTCTAACCCAGAAAAAATTATCGGAGATGAAGACTGATTTCATTTCCAACATGACACATGAGTTCAAAACACCAATCTCGACTATCTCTTTAGCTTGCCAAGCAATGAACGATAGTGATATGATGGGGGAGTCGGCACTGGAAACATCGGCGCCTTATGTGAAAATGATTTCAGCTGAAAATGAACGTTTGGGTATCTTAGTTGAACGGATACTTCAAAGTGCAACCCTCGACAGGAAACAAGTGAGGATGCGAAACGAAGAATTGAAATTGAACGAGATCGTACTAGATATTACAGAACGGGCAAAATTTGGACTTACGCATCCAGATGGAATATTAACAATCGATGTCCCTGATGAAATGATCACAACTGTCGGCGACAAGTTTCACGTTACAAACATGATTTCAAATTTAATCGACAATGCGATTAAATACAGCGTAGGTAAGCCCGATGTTGGTGTGACACTCAAAAAAGAAGGCAAAAAAACATTAATTGTTGTGAAAGATCACGGCATCGGAATAAAAAAAGAGCACTACAACAAAATATTTGATAAATTATATCGTATTCCAACAGGTAACGTTCACAATGTGAAGGGCTTTGGCTTAGGGTTGAGTTATGTGAAAGCAATAGCTGATCTACATGGCTGGAACATCCAAGTGAAAAGTAAGTTTGGAAGCGGTTCTGAATTTACCGTCATTATAACCGAATAACATGAAAAAGAACACTTCCATTCTACTAGCAGAAGACGACATGAACCTTGGGCAATTGCTCCAAACATTTTTGAAATCAAAAGGGTTTGATGTGTCCTTGGCACAGAACGGTAAAACGGCATTGGAACGATTCCACGAAGGATCGTTTGATTTCTGCATTTTTGATATTATGATGCCAGAAATGGATGGGTTCACATTGGCCAAAGAGATTCGTGAGATCGATAAGAAAACACCGATCTTATTTTTGACTGCGAAGTCGATGAAAGAAGATAAGCTCGAAGGATTCTCTATTGGAGCGGATGACTACCTCACAAAACCTTTCGCAATGGAAGAGTTACTGGCCCGAATCAATGCAATAATGCGCCGAGTTGATACTTCGGATACTGAAGACGATGGTTCGCGCATGATTGGAACGATCAAATATGAGCCGGAATTACGCTTGCTTCATCTGAAGGAAGAAACGAAGAAGTTAACCACGAAGGAAAATCAATTGTTGACCTTGTTGGTCAAGAATCAGAACGATATTTTGGATCGACAAGCAGCTTTGCGTGCGATTTGGGGAGACGACAACTACTTCAACGGTCGAAGCATGGATGTGTACATCGCGAAATTGCGAAAAGCCTTAAAAGGTGACGAGGCAATCGAAATAATGAATGTTCACGGAAAAGGATTTAAATTGATTGTGAAGGGAACTGAGTAGCATTCAATGTCACCAACGATAAACCTAAGCTATGAAAAGGGTATTAATATTCAGTTTATTTCTGGCTTTAGCTTCGTGTGATTTTAGCACGCATGAATACATTTCATATGTGGCGCATCAGAATAGTCAGGATGAGGTTCGTTTAGGATGGGGAATTGATTCAAGCTGTTATATTTCTGTGAGTGATACAACGTTAGATTTCGACAATGTTGAGATAGTTTTTCCTAGTGATAATTCAATTTTAAATAGCGAAAGAATCAGCTATTATACCCGCGAGTATATTGATCAGGTGCTTCAGGAAGATTCGACGCTCCATTGGAGTTATCAATTAGATTTTGAAGAGAATGATGCCCGAGTTCTTGCGAATGATTCCATTTTTGCTCGCATCCGATTAGGGAATCGACTTCTCAAAAAGATAACTTTATATAAAAAGAAAACAGAGAGTAGATTTATTGATCGCTTAGGAATCCCTAAGACCTGCTGATGTAAATTCTGTGAGCATCTAAGTTTGAATCATTCATTTAATTCGTCCAAATCGCCAATTCATTTCCAGAAGGGTCAATAAAGTGAAAACGTTTTCCTCCTGGGAAAGAGAAGATCGGAATGTTTATTGTTCCGCCTGCCGTTTCTACTTTCTGCTGTATTTCCTCAAGTTCGTCATGGAAAAGAACGACTAGTGCTCCATTGACGATTGGTTGATCTGAGTATTCAAATCCACCCGTAATTCCTCTTTCTTCAAACGAGACATATGTTTCTCCGTAATCAGTGAATTTCCATCCAAAAACAGTCGAGTAGAATTTCTTGATCGCTCCAAGATCCTTCGCCTTGAATTCAATGTAGTTGATGTGATTATTTGTTGCCATGATGAGTACGCGTTTGTTTTCGAATCATTTGTAACTAATAAAATTGAAGAACCACCTTGTAAATGAAAACAATAGGAAAGATAACTGCAGAGATAAAAAAGATGTTCTTTCCATGGGAACGAGTTTCTTTTGTATAGGCAAAAACTTTTTCTCCAGAAGGCAATTTGTTCTTGGCTTGCCAAATAAAATAGCCAATGATGAGTCCTAGAAATCCAGCAAGAACTGCTGCGATATATCCTAAAATCACCCAGCCCATTTGTCCACCTTGCGGTTTTTTATATTCGGCTTGAATAATTTCGCGCTCCTCTTCAATTTTTTCAAGATTGAGATTTACGTTTCGATCGTTCAATATTTTCTCGCTTAAAAGTACGTCAAACTCATTCCACTCATCTCTTTTTACTAAAATTTCCCGTAATTCAGAATCCGTGAATTCAAACAAATAATAAGATGGATCAATGTCCTTAAGCAGTTTTTTCGCAGCGGTTTCAAGGAGCGAATGAGCGCGTGAATTATCAGTTTCTTGGATGAGAATTTCAAATTGATTCGTCATTGCTTCGCCTTGAAAAACGGAATCAAGATCTCCACTGTCCCGCTTTATACGAGCTTCAAGATCATTGTCTTCTAGAAGTTGAACAATTTCATCTGCTTCTTCTCGTGTTGAAACATTTCTGAAAGAGTAAGAGAGCTCATTTTTCATATTGATTGAATTAGGTGTACTGATTCAAATTTCCGAGACCAGTGAATCGTAATAAAGATACGTAATCTCTTCTCTTACAGATTGATTTTTTTGGATAACATAAATCGTGTACCCTTTGTCGTACAGTTTCTGAGCAAGCTCATCCGAAGGACGCGTGTTGTATGCCGTACAATTTGTATGAAACATGAGTTCAATAGGGTGATTGACATTGAAGACTACGACTTTCTCTTGCTTGCCAATTTCTTCAACTAAGGAATTGATGTCTACTTGCCATTGTGGGATTTCAACTGTGTGAAATGGTTTTAAGCGCTCGATAGTGAATCGAATGGGAAGCCCAATTAACAGAATTAATCCAAGAATAGGAACCCATTTATACTTGAAACTCTTTCGAAATCGAATTAAGTAATGAATGAAAAGTCCAAGGACAACAAAAACGGCTGGAGCAGCGAATAAGGTGTATCCCTGCATTTTAGTTTGGACAATTGCGAAGAATAAATAAGGTATCGCGATCCAGATGAAGAGTCCCCAATATTTCCAATTGGTCCGCTTTTTAATTGTTTTGTAAACGAACCAAAGTAGAGGAAGGTAGATCAACTCACCATAATTGATTCGAAGCATCGTGAAATGATAATACCATGGTTGGGCTTGAACATCAAGTACTTCAAAGACGTGCTTCGCGTTGAAACTACTCTCCCAAGCTGCTTCTAACGGGAATGTTGAACGAATGTACAATTGCCATGGCAGCACAATAGCGATGATTGGTAAGACTAGAATCAGCCCATAAGCGATAAATTCTTTGAAAGTGAATCGTTTCGAATGTAGAACAAATGCGCCCCAGATCGGAAGGACAATTAGTGCAGGAAGCCATTTTGATAAAACTGCTAAGCCAATGCAAACTCCACAAATCAAGTTAAGTAGTAACGATTTTCGTTGGGCAAATTCCCAAGCTAAAAAGACCGCCAACTGAACGAAGAACAGGAAAAAGATATCGACGTGATCGGTTGGGATTCGTCCACTGGTAACTTCTAGGATCAAGCCGTTTGTAGCGTAGAAAAGAGAAGAGAAAAATGCGACTCTGGTGTTGAACAGTTGCTTTCCCAATTGATAGGAAATGATCGTTCCCAATGTTGTGAGCAGAATTGAAGGAATCCGAACGGCAATGGTATTGACTCCAAACAGTGCGAAACTCGACATGATTCCCCACAAAGTAAGTGGTTGTTTATGCAACCAAACATGATTGTAGGTCCACATCCGATAGTCGTAATTACGCAGAGGTGTTTCAAACAACGTGGGGATTAACGGATGCTCCAGCATGTTCTTTGCGACGAGTGCATGATAGCGCTCATCCCATGGGTGTAAAAACAAATCAGAGGACATGTAAACTTTTAAGAGAAGTCCAATCAGAATAATTAAAGCTAATGCAAGCCCATGTTTCTGAAGTTTAAAAGATCGCCATGAACCCCAACCGGCTATTGCTACGATAATAAGTAAAAGTGTTCCGAGAAGTGGGGAATTAGTCAGTATTGAAATGGATTTATTCAGCGCAATTTAAGAAGATTGACGAGAAAAAGGAGATTGATTCAGGCTTTGGGTGATTATATTTTCAACGTGCTACGCACTTGGATTGACCGTTGATTTCGAATAACTTCCAACTAATCCAACTAATCCAACTAATCCAACTAATCCAACTAATCCAACTAATCCAACTAATCCAACTAATCCAACTAGTCC
>NVXP01000054.1 GCA_002733985.1 Fluviicola sp.
GTAAAAGGAGCTGATGAGGGTGAAATGCACATTACATTGACCAACACAGAGCATACTTTTGCGAAAATCTCAAGTGAAGTGGTAAAGCAAGATGGTGATTGGAAACAATTTCATTGCTACGCTCAAGTTCCTGATGCTTTTTTGAATGATACACTTCATTTCAAAATTTGGAACCAAGCTCGCAAGGACCTTGAAATTGACCGAGTTCGGTTTCAGGGAAAGAATCGATCGTTTGAAACAGTGGATGAATAATCCCAAATAGACGGTAGATACTTCACAGAACCGAGTGTGTGATGCAATGTTTATGAATGTTGGGGAATGCAGAGAAGAATACTAAATGTAAATCATGATTGCTTATACACTTTGTTAACCGTGTTTGTTTCACATAAGTAACGGCAAGTAATTTTGATCCGCCAAGCAGTATTTTAGTATTAGTCAATCTGATTACTTTAATAGGGTGCCCCCCTCCCCAAGGAGTGAGGATGAAATTCTAAATATTTCGATTGCCTTATTTATAGGAACAATGTCTTTCACCCAATAAATGGTTTCAATGACTTGCTTTTTGCTTTCCTAGCCTGTTACGCCTTGTTCTACATGAGCTATCTAAAAAGGTGTTTCTCCGGATGAAGTCGTTTTTGCTGTTTAATTTACTCGCGACTTCAGTTTGCATCTGTTTTACTTGATTTCCCGACTAATATTACCTTAAACTCTGTTCTTCGGTTCTTTTGGTGTTCTTCTTCACTGCACGTTGATTTCACTTCTCCTTCACATTCACACTCATTTAGTAATTGAAGTTCTCCATATCCTTTTCCATAAATTCTATCTGGATTTAAGATTCTTGATCGGATATAATTAGCCGAAGATTTTGCACGCTTATTAGATAAGTTCGTGTTAAAAGCTTTTGAAGCGCGGCAATCTGTATGAGAGCCAAGCTCAACAATCATGTTTGGATACTTATTCATAATTTCGACCACTTTATTCAATTCCATTGTCGCATCTGGTCGGATATTCCATTTTCCAAGATCGAAGTTAATCGGATTTATTTTTACGATTTCACGAAGATATTTGACTAAGGAATCCATGTGGGATTCTAATTCGATACTTCCATTTGGGGGAATTGTTTCATTGATATCTATTATTTTAAAGAAGTATCCCTCTTTTGAGAGGGATACTATAAAATGAATGCTGTCGCCTACTTTTTTACCCTCAATTTCAGCAATAAACTCTCCATTGATTGTAGTACTGTCACTAGCGATTTCTTGTTGTGAATCAGGGTCTATAAAGGTGATCTTTACTCCACTAATCGGCCTTCCATCCTTTTCATTTTTTATGACACCATGAATAATCGTTTTCTTATCCAAAAGAATATCAAAATGATCCCCTTTTGTTGCATATTCTTTTATTTTCGAATCAGACAGCACCATGCTGTTTTTCTGGTAATCATCTTTAAATGTATTAATGCAATAACTTTTACTCGGGTCAACACTAAATGAAAACCTTCCATCTTCAAAACTATTCATCGTATCTAGTACTTGATTATTTCCTCCTAAAAGAGACACTTTTGCGTTTGGTATTGGTTTGTTCGTGATTGCATCTAAAATATAACCAGAAATCTGTAGTTGATTTCTTTTTTTGAATCCGTAAATATGATCATATCCATTATTTCCCTGTCGATTACTAGAAAAGTAACCTGAGATGGAACCATCGATACTTTTGACGATCATGGCAAAATCATCGTGAGAAGAATTAAACGGTTTTTTTAGGTTTTTACAATTTGAGGCTTTTTTATCTTTCCACTGAGCATAATAAAGGTCAAACCCTCCAAAACCTAGTTTTCCATTTGAACTGAAAATCAAAGAGTCCCCATGCAAAAAAGGATATATCTCGTCTTTTGTTGTATTTATTTCTTCTCCTAAATTGTATGGAACAGACCATACTTCATCAATCAACTCAGAACCATATAAATCGTAACCTCCATAACCTCCAGGCATATTGGACGCAAATAATAAATTGTTTCCACTATCATTTATAAATGGAAATGAACAATCGTAATTACGATCATTAAAAGGTAATACTTGTTTATTTGACCATTCTCCGTCAATCTTTTCCAGTTTATAAATCATTAGTACATTGACACTATCATCGCTTATTACTTTTTCCTCTATTTGATTTTTATAGTATTTTTTCGCTTCAGATCCATTTCCCGAATAGTATAATTCTAYTCCATCTTTTGTTACTGATGGAGTACCTTCATAATACTTGAATCGTGTATTCTCAAGTTCATTTTCAGGAAAGTCTTGGGTTAATCCATTTGGGGTAGTATATGCTAGATTGTAGAATACCGTTTGATCTTTGTAATTGCCCGTCTCTGGGCGGGCATATATTAAGGAATTCTGGTCATAGCATATTCCCATACTTCTTCCTCCTGTTTCAATTTTGGTTTTCCAAATATGAATCGACTGAATAGAGTCTTTATTTAACTGAATCCATTTTATTCGATCTTCGATAGAGATATCATCGTTAACTATGTGAGTGGAAGAATTTTTGTACTTTTCACTATAGAGGATTGCTTCTTCATATTTTCCAATATYCATCGATACTTCTGCATGATATCTGTATAACCTTGATGGGGTATCATCTCCTAATAAATCAAACACCTTTTTATTCCATAAATAGGTGTTTTCATAGTCGATTAAGAAGTAGTATGTTTCTGCTATTTTCGGGTATAGTTTCTCCTCACTATAACCATTTTTAAGTGCGAACTGGTACTGATTTAAGGCATCCATAAAATGATTTTGCTTAAATAACAAATCACCTTTCTTAATACATCTCTGCGCATTAGCGGAATGGAAAAAGAACAGGGTACAAATCAAGAAACTATTAATTGTTGTTTTCATGAGCTAAAATCTTGGTACAGAAACTTTAGGTGTAAGTCTTTTTCTTATCTCAATTATCAGCATTATTTCATGCGAACCGTTGGAATAGTCTCCAATTCGAGCAAAATTATATTCATATGCATAAGAAAACTTAAAATATTTTAATGCTTGAATAGTAAGAATGGCGGCTAGTTCATTGCTGGTTCGATATGATGCTCCGATTCCAACTTTCTTCATAAAAAGAGCCTGTGCATTTATATCTAATTGGAGAGATGATCCATGTACATATTTACCTAATGTAGAAACATTAAAATCTAAATTCCGATTAACCGGAAACCGAATACCTATGCTTAAATAATGATGTAACTGTTTCCAATTGAATGTATTTTTAACATCTATTTTTTCCTGAACAACTATGTTGTTATGCAACATTTTTGGTATTGCATATCCAGCATAAAATCGTTTTGAAAAAAAATACATTCCAAAAGAAGAGTTAGGAACTATAACTGTCGGTAAGTTTTGTTGATATATCGGATCATTGTCATTAATGGTATGAATTTCAGATAAGTTACTCTGTATGGTGGAAATCGAGGGGGCAATACCAAATGATAGTTTATATTGTTTGGTTAGGCGAATAGAGTAGGAATAGGGCAGACTAATTAAAGTAGAACTATTAACCCCGATAACATCATGCATAACATTAAGGCCCAAAAAGTTATTTGTTTTACCAATGGGTGTCGAAAAGCTCACTCCTTGAGTAACTGGTGCTCCCTGAAAACCTGTCCATTGATTCCTATAGAATAGAGCAAGATTCATCTCATCATAAGATGCCATTGCAGATGGATTGATAAATGGTTGGTGCACCATATATTGAGTGAGGTGAAAATTGCTTTGTGTCCTTCCTATAAAGGCGGAGAGGACAAAAACGGATAATAATAGATTAGATGCTTTCATTTTTTTTGATTTAATCTTTTCTTAATTCTACTGAGCCACGGATTGGTTCTTTATCATTCCCTAATTCAAGAATGAAAAAATAGGTGCCTTCAACTACTTCATGACCGGAAAATTTCACCTTAGCATCTGGAGATTGTCCATACCAGTCATTCATGTATGGTGTAGCAGTGTAGACAAGATCCCCCCATCTATTATAGATACTTAGAGTATTCTGAGGATAGTCATCTAAACCTATAACCTCGAAGAATTCATTAACTCCATCCCCATTTGGAGAAAACCCATTAGGAACATCTAGATCGAGTTGATTCTTTTGAGCTAATGCGTATATGTCTGATACATTGTTCTCTAGTTGAGATTGGACTCTTTGATTTGGATTAGATAGAGAGGATGGGCCGGAATAATTGTAATCCCAAACAGAAGGTGTTGTCTCCCATTTGCCTCCATTACTGTTATAGTACACAAGTTCATCGTATTCTCCATCTAT
The DNA here is from genome assembly GCA_002733985.1 of Fluviicola sp. GTDB lineage: Bacteria > Bacteroidota > Bacteroidia > Flavobacteriales_D > Crocinitomicaceae > UBA4466. Next base: position 4,315 of record NVXP01000054.1, read on the forward strand.
ATCCTGAATTAATAGGTTAATATCTACAGCAGATCTTTGTTCTATTTTACTGATATTGAAATAATAATCTGAACAAATGGTCTTGATTGAAGGATCTTTGTTCGAAATATCAAATCCTCCGATTAAGCCTTGAATAGACATACCATAATCAAAAGTTGGATCAACATGAGCAAATCGAACGGCATAAATATTAGTATCCGCTTCTTGAAGACTCATCATTACAGCACGATATGTCATCGAGATATTCTCTGACCCAACGGGGTAATAGTACTGGCCCAACTTAGACATTGTTCGAATTAATCCAGATCCAAGGTTGTTGGTATTAACAAAACCATTCTCCCAAGTTATTGCAGATAAATCGGTGTTTTGAACGTGAACCGTATGGTCATTTGTTGTCAACATTGTATTATTTAAAACCAAAGTGTTAGAAATATGAATGTTATTTTCGAGTGTTGCCTCCGTTGGATCATCAAATTTTAGAGTTCCAAAATTCGACTCTGTATTTCCTCCAATTATTGGATTCGATCCAACAAAAATTACTGTTCCGTTGCCGACATGTCCCGGTGTCCCTGAATTATTAATCCAATCTCCTTCGACGATTATGATTCCATCATTATTGATATAACCACCAGGACCAAAAAGAATATCGCCTCCTACATATAATGTATCTCCAACTTGATAGTTGAAAAAACCTCCTGAGGATACAAATAGTTGTGCATGCACTACATGTAATGAGAGGAAATATGAAATACAAAGAATAATAATTTTCATAACAAATTATTTTTTAAGATAAAATATTCTATAATTCCGTAATCATTATGCCTGTGGATTCTAGTTCAAGCAAACCAAAACTATTACCTTGGTGAACCCATAACCAAACCCCTATCAATTCAGGAGAGTTACCTGTAGTATAGATCACAAATGCTTGTTCTTGACTTGAATTATCGGAATAACTGCAGTTGGATCTGCACTCAGCTGAAACCCCAATGTTAGAATTGAATTGATTTCTCCATACTCCTCTTAAATGAACTTCACAATAATTCTGTGGATTACCAGGGTTCCATTTTAAACTAGCTTCCATTTTGTATGTCTTGTTTGGCTGAAGTAAAAATTTATTATTTCCAACTAATTGTATTCCATTAAAATTAGATCCTGTCGTAGTGAAAGTCATCCATTGACCACCTCCTCCTGATACGGATTGATTATTCGCACTCGCAAAAGCAAATGACTTTGTAGTTCCACTGCTGGTAATAGAACTCAGATTAACCGATTGTGTTCCACCTCCATCTGTTATGCTTAATATGTTCCCTGACAGTTGCAGTTGAGTATTATACTCATTTGTAGGATCAATGTCGTTGTCTGTTGCTACCCACGAGTTTCCATCGTAGTAGTAAATACACGGGTTACCATTCCCATCACAATCTGTAACGTATGCAAAATCACTATTGGAAGGGTTTACAATTAATGTTGTATCCGATATATTATTGATATTATATACAGTTCCCTGAACCAAACTACTGAGATCAGCGATGAGGGTTCCTCCTTCATCTGTTAGTTCCAGATTCGTACCATTCAAAGTTAAAGAGATATTGTCTCCTCCAGTAGATTCAGTTATGATGTCTGCTAAATCACTGAAATATATATACCTAACAGTTCCGTCTGTTGGATTTGTGATCAATACTGCTGTATCTTGAACTTGAAACGGCAATAAACTTTCGATTCTTAAAGGTTCAAGACTGTTTTGCGGAACCACATGAAGCATGGTTGTTGGATTAACGGTCCCTATCCCAATTTGTTGGCTGTAAGAATTTTGAGTTGAAATAACAGAGGTTATAAAAAGTACAAATAACCACAATGAAACACCTGATTTTGCTCTGATAAAATGAATTTTCATATAAAGCTGTTTATTAAGTCAATAAAATTAAACGGCAAAAGTAGGTGTTTTAACGATAAATATACGCAATTCATCGAAGAAAAATAAATTTTCGGCTTCAGAGATGATGAGAATAAAAATAGCGACTTGAAAAAAAAGTCCTTTAAAAAATAAAATAGGATTACCGATTTAGGTCAAGCTATATTTGATGGGTTTATAACTGGTTGGTTTATAATGTATTATTCTTCTAGGTGGATTGTTCAAGATAGTGAGTCTGAAATTTATTTCTCATTTTTACATTTCAAAGGGGAATAGTTCTTCTCCATTTTGAAGCTGATAAAAAAGCTAAACATTGTTCTTTTATTCCAAATTGTAGACAACATATCTTAGAGCACCGAATAGCGCGGATCGAAAAAAGGGCTTGGATCGTATTTTTGAGCCAAAGGTAGAGTTGATTTATCAGAAAGACTTTTCCTTTGACGCAGGAAGTATTCAAGATTCTAGTATGGCGCTATTTGTCAAAAATGGTATCGTAGAGATTCCGGGGGAAACTGAATTTTTCGGTGATATTCCCTTGCCGATTTCACAAGACATTAACGAAGTTTACCTCACTGTTTGGGTAAAAGGAGCTGATGAGGGTGGAATGCACATTACATTGACCAACACAGAGCAAACCTTTGCAAAGATTTCGAGTGAAGTGGTAAAGCAAGATGGTAATTGGAAACAATTTCATTGCTACGCCCAAGTTTCTGATGCTTTTTTGAATGATACACTTCATTTCAAAATTTGGAACCAAGCTCGCAAGGACCTTGAAATTGACCGTATTAGACTTCAGGGAATGAATCGATCCTTTGAGTCGGTGGATGAATAATCCCAAATAGTTGATAAATACTTCACATAACCGAGAGCAAGTCGTGACGTGTCTCAGTGTCAGTACTTTATGTGTTTTCGCTTCTCATATGGGCTGAAAATTATGTTCGTCGACCAAAAACCATCATTCGTCGATACGTTCGACTAACAGCATTATATGTTCATTTGTGCTCAAAATTCACTTCAATTCACTTGTGGGATCGTGGGAAAATGTGTCTCTTTCTTTTGATATCTATTAACTATAATCAACTCGTATGAAATTACCGACTACAATTATCCTAATGATAATCAGTTTAATCTCTTATTCACAAGCGCCAACAGCTGATTTTTCGGCAACGCCACTTGAAGTGTGTATTGGAGATCCGATTAATTTTACTGATTTATCAAGCCAAGGGAATTCTCCTTTGGATATTTGGACATGGGATTTTGGTGATGGTAACTCTTCAAATAGCATAAATCCTAGTCATACGTATGCCTCTGTTGGCACATTCACAGTAACTCTTGTCGTAGCAGCTCAAAATGGACAAGCAGATGCCGAAGTGAAAGTAGATTATGTTACTGTAAATGATTTGCCAAATGCTAGTTTTACGACATCTGGAAATGGATGTACAGTTCCTTTTGATGTAACCTATATAAATACATCTACTGCAGGTGCAGGCATTACCTATAGTTGGGATTTTGGTAATAGTCAAACATCAACTTTACAAAATCCAACACCTGTAAGCTATAATAGTGCAGGAACTTTTACATCAACACTCATTGTTACAAATTCAATAACTGGTTGTACGGATACATTTTCTCAAGATATTGTGGTTTCAGATTATTCTGCAGGTTTTACAATGCCATTAACAGGGTGTATGAACACACCTATCCAGTTATCTGACGCTTCAACGGTTGGAACGAACCAGTGGAGTTGGAATTTTGGTGATGGTCAAACATCGAATGCACAAAACCCAACAAACAGTTATAGCGCTTCAGGAACTTACACCGTTACCTTAACAGCTCAGAACACTATTTCAGGTTGTACTGATGTTGTTACACAAGATATTGTAATCAATCCCTTACCGGTACCAACCTTTACAGCCGACGTTTTGGCCGGATGTACTCCTTTAGTGGTCAATTTTACAAACAGTTCTGTCGGAGGTGTTACATATGATTGGAATTTTGGTAACGGAAATACATTTAATGGTGCCACGCCACCGACGCAAACATATACAACGGATGGGATGTATACGGTTTCTTTAACTATGACAGACGCCAATGGTTGTTCTGAAACTCTTACGATTCCAAATATGATAGACGTTAGTGGTCCTACAGTAATGTTTACAATGGATCAATACAATGGCTGTGCTCCTTTAACTGTTCAATTTTCTGAATCGTCAACATCACCAAACCCTAGCAGTGATTCACTTACAACTTGGCTGTGGGATTTTGGTGATGGAAGCTCAATATTCTCTGGGCAAACGCCTCCGCCACATGATTATGGTGAAGGTGTATATTCGGTAACATTAACTGTTATGACTGTAAATGGCTGTCAAGCTAGTTTAACATACCAAGATACTATTCAAGTGGGGTCTATTGACCTTGTAAATTTCTCTGTCAATCCAACTATTGAATGTGCAAAAACGCCAATTGAATTTATTGACTCTACAACATTTAACGGCACTCCAGGACCAGGAGAAGTTAGTTACTATTGGGACTTCGGCGATGGAGGGACGAGTACTTCTCAAAGTCCAACATACCAATACCCATCGGATACGGGATATTTTGATATTCAGCTGATTGTTGATTGGAGAGGGTGTCTTGATACATTAACCATGCTTCAGGGAATATACATCAAGGCTCCTATTTCTCTTTTCGTTCCAGATCAGCTCCTTTACTGTAATCCTAATTCGTTCCCTGTAAATGTTGGTGTTACGGATAATTCAATTATCGGAGTTTTTGCAGACGATGCGGAAATGGTATGGGATTGGGGAGATGGAACAGTAACTCTATTCGATGATCCCGATTTTGATGATGCCGATCTTGGATCAACAACCCATGATTATACCGATTATGGAAGCTATATAATTCAGCAAGTGATCATAAATAATACGACGGGGTGTTCGGATAGTACAACCGTGACGATTCATATCTCTCAAACAACCGCGAGTTTCACCGTGTCGGATGATTCAACGTGTGTTGGTTCACCAATCTCTTTAGCAAGTACTTCAACATCCTCACATTCATTTGGAACTTATACTTATGTGATGGGAGATGGGGGCTCTACAAGTTCTACTCCGAGTACTTATACATATAACAACTGGGGAACATATGATATATTTTTCACTGCTACAAACACTGTTGGTTGCAGTGATACCATATCATTCTTCAATATGAATGCGCTTGCTTTACCCCAAGCAGCAATTACACCCTCGGTAACGACTGGGTGTGCTCCTGTGAACGTTGATTATACAAACAGTTCGTCAGTTGTTGGAAATGGAATGCCCTTATCTAGCTTCTTATGGACTTATCCAGATGCTACAACAGAAACAACCAGCGGTGTTGGAACAAATACGAACTTCCTTTTTACAAACGAAGGTTCGTTTTCCACATCTTTGATTGTGACTGATGTGTATGGGTGTGTTTCTCCTCCTGCATCTGTGAGCATGTTGATTACAAAGCCGAGTGCTTCATTTGTTTTGGACTCAGTTGTGTGTGATTTGGAAGCTTTTACGGCATCCAATACTTCATCGGGAGCAACGTCTTACGAATGGTTTCTTGACGGGAGTTCTATTTCAACAAATACCGATTACTCAGGCGCATTTGATGAACTTACAACTCCACTGTCAAATGCTGTCACACATAATTTTCAGTTGATTGCAACAGATGTAAATGGTTGTATTGACGATGTAAATCAGGATATCATCGTTTCTATGCCAAGAGCAGAAATTGATTATGTATTAACAGGAGCAAATGTCAACGCTTTAGGAGAATTTACGTGTCCACCAGTATTTGCAGGTTTTACAGACGCGACAGATAGCTATGGTAATTTGACTTCATGGAGTTGGAGCTTTGGAGATGGTAAATTTTCGACCCTCCAGGATCCAAACAATACGTATGTGTTTTCTGGAACTTACTCGGTAAACCTGTCTATCATCGATGAATTTGGATGTACAGATGATACCACTTTAGTGGACTACTTGTCAATTTCCGGTCCATCAGGAAATCCTGACTGGTTTGATACTGGCGATATTTGTGGTCAGACCTACATGTTCGAAGATACAGATCAATACAATGTGTCACAAATTATCTGGGATCTCGGTAATACAGAAACGATTGATAATACATCTGCATTCGACTATACGTATGAATCATTTGGCGTTTACAATCCTACTGCAACATTAATCGATTCACTAGGGTGCGAGGTAATTTATCCCTTGGATCCAATAACAGTTTCAAGTAATGGACTCTCAGCAAATTTCCTAGCAACACCCCAAGAAGGGCCAATGGGGACAACGTTTATTATTGATGATTTATCAACATTCTCAAATTCTCCCATCGTAACTTGGGCTTGGACTGTACATAGTGGGACAATTGTTAATTCATCAGGGGTGAGCATCATTCAACCTTATGGTTTACCTGGGATATACCCAATTTCTTTGGTTGTAACTGATATTGATGGTTGTTTCGATACGCACAGTAGTTATGTTGAAGTTACGGATGACTTCCATTTGCCAAATGTTATTACAGCTAACGGTGATGGAACCAACGATCATTTTATTTTACCAGTAGAATTGTTTGAGTCGTTTGATATTGTGATTGTCAACCGATGGGGGAATGTGATTCATGAAAGAACCAATGCTACAGGTGTACTATTGTGGGATGGATTAACTGAAGAAGGAACTGGTGTGAATGCTGGTGTTTATTTCTATAAACTCTTTGGAACGGTTGTCAACGGGGAAATAGCTACTAAAGAAGGATTTGTTACAGTGATTAATTAGGGTTGATTTTACCAATCAATGATTAATAGAGGGGGATTTATATCTCCCTTTATTTTTTTGAGGAATTGTTTCAATTAGCAAGGAAAATCTTTCCATCTTTTTTCATCACTGAGATTAGTAAATTGTTTGTTGTAGGCTATTCAGGATCAAAAGACGATTGCAAATATCGGCATGTTAGACAAGGAATATTACGTTAGAGGTATGCGTAAAATAAAGGCACGTATTTATACACCGTCCTTAGCAACAACCTAATTATCTACAGGTGAAAATTAACCCAATACAGCTTTTTAGAATTTTCTTGTTTATCTCGAGTTGTGTATGTGCAGGAGCTTCCGTGTATTTTGGGAATGAAACATACGAATATGCTAATAGTACTGGGCTTTCGGGTGGAGCAATTGGAATGGGAATTATTTCTGGAGCGTGCTTAATTTCACTTTCGATTACATTTCTAAAAAGAGACAATTGAATATGCGCATTGTACATCCACTGCAATCCTATCATAATTCACACTAAACATTTCTGGTAAAGTGTTTTTTATTCTCCCTCATTCATTAATACTCTGAAATATTTGTACTGTTTTGTTCTTATCGCAGGATATTCTTCATACGCAGTGAACATAAACTTTCCAAATTCCTTGACTAAGTTAGGATACTTGTTCTTGAAGTACTCAAATAGAATTTCAACCTCTTTTCTTGTACTGTCTTCACCAAGTACAACATTAGAAATGTAAATTATATTTGGTGTCACATCATTTTGAGTTTCAAGAAAATCAATATTGACAATATCAAATATGGTATCATTGACATTCCAAATTTTCATTTCGGAAATCAAATCAGTATTCTTTTGAAGTTTTTGCAAAGTGTCGATTACATTTAATGAAAGACTTGTAGAAGTGCCTCTCCCCAGATATGAAAGGCGATATGCCATACTCAGAGCAATAAGTTGAGGGAGTTTTGATTCCTCCTCAGCCCATTTATTTGCTATCTTAGAATAGTAATTAGCATCCTTTCCGTTTATAGAGTTTGTATTTATTTCAATACTTGTTAATTTATACTCATCATTTTCAAACCCAAGTTTAATTGTAATTGCTTTTGATAATGGCTTGTTTTCTGTCTTGTAAATTGATAACGCTTGGTTCTTAATTCCTTCTAAAGTGTAAAACTGCAAATATGTTGGGTTTTCCTTGTCAAGAGAGCCTCCTGTTGAGAATTGGCTTGAGGTAGGTTCTGTAGTAAAGACAACTTTTTTTGCATCAATAAATTTAACATCATTAATATCGTTAATCATTCCTGCAACTATTTCACCCATTTCTTTAAACGACACAAATGGCGTTGATTCTTTAAATTTCGAATGACACGATTCCCAAAAACCTTCTATGTCATTGTTTGCGAGTTTTACTAGATACGCCCATGAAGACTTTTCAATTAAATCTTGGTCAGATTTTTCTAATTGATTCCAATCATAGGCAGTCCTTATTGAAATGTCATTTTGTGAAAAGCCAACTATAGGAAGGCTAAGTATGAATATTATTATTAGGTTCTTAATCATTATATAATTTGGCATAGCACAGAGATATATCTACGCCTAATTTACCTAAAAATCCAACCGTACCAAACTATTAGCGGGAACAAGAATGATCTTTCCGTCATCGTTTTCATCGTAATAGTCATAAACGAATTCCTTAAAATCAGCTTTTGCAGGAGTCCATTTTTTTGGTAAAGTACCAACCGCTTTTGTGATCTCAAGTAAAACCATTGGATCAATATCCTTGGATGTACTTTCTATAATAGTTCCATTCGATGAAATCAAGATCTCCACAGATTTACCTATTAAATCTAGAATCGAGAAACTCGAGTTCTTCTCAATGAATTCAAGAATTTGCTCCTTGACATGAGCGTAACTAGCCTCAGCACTAGAAAATCGTTCTTTATCATAAACAGCGACTTCTTCCAAGTTTTTCATCGTAGCTGGCGACCAATAAACATGACGGTGCTTAGTTTGGCTATTGATCCGATCATAATCGTGATCAACTCCTTGACTTTCATTGTCTCTAACCGCCCAAGAAATTGCTGGTTCCAATGAGAGATCATCGTACTGTTTGATGCCATAAAAACCGGCATGAACTTTCATCTCACGCTTTGTACCGTAGTCATCCCAATGCACATCAATTTCAGATATTCCGGAAGGGAAGTCGTTTGTGCTTAATCCAGAAATCAAGTAGCGATCGCCTTCTAAATAGGGATTCACTGTGTAGATTTTTGGCGCACGACTGTAATACATTCCTTCTGGATCTTCAGCTGGTTCCTTTTCTCCGGTAGATTCCAAGTAAGGAAAGAACTTAATGAACCATCCTGAAACATATGAGGCACCATATTCCGAGTGGTCTTTGTAAATGCTTTGCCAGAAATCAAGATCAACATCTTTTTGATAAACATCAATAAATTTTAGAATCACTCCACGTAACTCAGTTGCCCAAAGTTCCATTCCTAATTCTTCGATTTTATCCAATCGATCATAAATCCCTCGCCAATCGTCCTCCGTTCCCTGCAATGTGATGTATGGAATTCCACAACCAGAATCACCGAAATACTCAAACGCTTGACTGAAGCCTTCCAACATGGTTACTTCATAGCTCGTCTGAATAATATTAGTCGTTGTGGAAAACTCAGGAACGAAAAATGAATAATAATCGTCGTTCACATATTTAGTCGTAGAATCAGAAAAGGAGTGCAGAAGGTCAACCCAATGGACACTTCCATCTGGTAAACGATCATTGCGTACGCGAATTTTATCTGGTTTTTGAGCCTTAAAGATGAAGGACTCTAGCTCATCAAAGTTTTCATTTATGTGAATGGAAACCCCTTGTGCGATTGCTAACCAAATCACATCGGGACTGAGCGTTAAGGGGCGATGTTCATCAAAACTTTTGTGAATTGTCGCAACGAAACAATTTCCCCAGCCGGGAACAACTGTTTGATCGTTCAATTCACTTGGGAAAAATAGAATCTCTTTGCCCAATTCATTCTCAAAAGCATCTTGCGCTTTCATCTCATTCAATCGAATTCCTGGCAGTTCAACTTGGTCAACATCAAAACGTTGCCCGATTGGGGATGCTGTTTTTTCCGTTTGTGCAGATAAAGAGCCAATAAATAACGTGAATGCAAGGAGAAAATGGTGCTTCATAGAGATAATTGGTTGTTGATAAGGTCAATATAATAGAAATAACCTTCCTACTTAATCGTTTAACCAGCCCTAACATAGGAAAAATTACCCTATAACTTCGATTGCCCTGCGAGGTTAGTTATATTTGTAGTCTATTAAACTGGAAACAATTGGCAGATAAAATAAAATTTGGAACGGATGGTTGGAGAGCGATCATTGCGCAAGAATATACTGTAGAGAACGTTGCACGCGTTTCTATCGCAACGGCGAAATGGGTAAAAGCAAATTTTGAAGATCCAAGTATTGTGATCGGACATGATTGTCGTTTTGCTGGTGAATTGTTCGTTGAAACGGCGGTTAAAGTCTTCATCAACTCTGGGGTAAAAGTGAAAATGGCGAAAGGATTTGTTTCTACGCCTATGGTTTCCCTTGGAGTAGTAAAGTTAGGAGCATCGGTTGGTGTTGTAATTACTGCAAGCCACAATCCTCCGTCATACAACGGTTTTAAGCTGAAGTCACATCACGGTGGGCCTCTTTCTCCAGGGAAAGTTCAGGACATCGAGGACATCATTCCAAACGAACACGGATTGAATTTGAAAGCAATTTCAATGGATTCTAAACTCATTGAGATTGTCGATTTGGAGAAAATGTATGTCGATCATGCACGTGCAAACTTTGATTTAGATGCGATTGAAAAATCTGGATTGAAATTGGCGTATGACGCGATGTACGGTTCAGGACAAAATGCATTGAAATTGTTATTGCCAAATATTGATTTCCTGCACTGCGATTACAATCCATCTTTTATGGGGCAGGCTCCAGAGCCAATTGCAAAGAATTTGCAAGAATTAGAAATGTTCATTAAAGAACGAGGAGATATTGATTGCGCATTAGCGACTGATGGAGATGCAGACAGAATTGGTTTGTATAACGGAGCTGGTGAATTCATCGATTCTCACCATATCATATTATTACTCATCCATTATTTAGCGAAATACAAAGGATTGACAGGGAAAGTAGCAACTGCTTTCAGTACAACTCCTCGTGTTAAAAAAATGGCTGATCACTACGGACTTCCTAATGAAGTTGTGAAGATTGGATTCAAATACATCGCAGACATTATGGTTGCGGAAGATGTATTAGTTGGAGGAGAGGAGTCAGGAGGAATTGCGACGAAAGGTCATATTCCAGAACGTGATGGAATTTGGATGGGATTGATCATCTGGGAATTCATGGCGAAGTCTGGTAAAACATTGGATGATCTGATTGCAGAAGTTTATGAGATCGTTGGCGGATTTAAATTCGAACGAAACGATTTGCATATCACAGATGAATTGAAAATGAGAATCGTTGAGAATTGTAAAAGCGGTGTGTACAAGCAATTCGGAGAGTACAAAGTTGATCACGTTGAAACAATGGACGGATTTAAGTATTTCTTCGATGAGGAACGCTGGTTAATGATTCGTCCTTCAGGAACTGAACCTGTTTTAAGAACGTATGCTGAAGCTCCAACAATGGATGAGGTTCGTCGCATCTTGAAAGTAGCAGAAGAAACTATTTGTAGATAATTTCGCATAGTGGACTTCGACTTCGCTCAGTCCACGAAATTCACTCAGTCTACGGAGTATAATTCACTCAGTCCACGGAGTTTAATTTACTATTGAGCGGGGTTTAATTTGTGGACTGAGAAACCGAAGTCCAAAAAACAATAACAAATGTCAGGTTCATCCTACGGGACAATATTCAAATTGAGCACCTTTGGTGAGTCGCATGGCACAGCAATTGGTGGTGTCATTGATGGTGTTCCTTCAAATATTCAATTAGATCTTGATGCAATTCAACATGAACTGGATCGAAGAAAGCCAGGACAATCTTCTATCGTAACACAACGAAAGGAATCAGATACTGTTCAATTTCTTTCTGGAATTTTTGARGGTAAAACGACAGGAGCTCCAATTGGTTTTATCATTCCAAACGAAGATCAAAAATCRAARGATTACGAYCATATCAAGGACGTTTATCGACCTTCGCACGCTGATTTTACGTACGACAAAAAATATGGACACCGCGACTATCGTGGTGGTGGACGTTCATCTGCTCGTGAAACAGCTAGTCGAGTTGTTGCTGGTGCGGTTGCAATGCAAATACTAAGGAAACAAGGAATCGACATTTTCGCGTATGTGGATCAAGTTGGTGCGATTTCAATGCAAGGAGAAATCAAGCGGGATGAAATTGATCAGAATCCTGTACGTACGGCGAACTTGGATGATGCCAAGCGTATGGAAGAGCTAATTCATTTGGTTCGGAAAAGTGGAGATACGGTTGGTGGAAGCATTTCTTGCCAAATTCTTAATCTTCCAATAGGAATTGGAGAACCCGTTTTTGATAAGTTGCACGCCCAACTTGGAAAGGCAATGCTTTCAATTAATGCTGTGAAAGGCTTTGAATATGGAAGTGGGTTTTCGGCAATTGAAATGAATGGTTCTGAACACAATGATGCTTTCAATCCAGATGGTTCAACAAAAACGAATTATTCAGGAGGAATACAAGGAGGAATTAGCAATGGAATGCCGGTCAACATGCGGATTGCATTTAAACCTGTTGCAACGATTGTGCAAGAGCAAGATTCAATTGATTCTAATGGTAATTCCGTAAAAGTAAAAGGTAGAGGTCGTCATGATCCATGTGTCGTTCCTAGAGCGGTGCCAATTGTTGAGTCAATGGCAGCAATTACGGTACTAGACTTTGTTCTTCGTGCGAATTCTTCTAAGTTCTAAATTCAATTTTCTTTTAGTGTTTGACTGATCTTACTCGAATGATTTCGATCACTAGTGAATGGGCTTCCTTAAATCGATCTGACTTGAAGTAAAAACCTGTTCTATCACCTGGAGTTAATTGTTCGTCTATGGTATAGTTATCTGTTCCGATTAAGGTACTCGCTTCGGTGTAATAAGAAATTGCCAACTGCATATCTTCGAAATGTGCTTCACTCGCAAAATTTCTAATCGAACCCTCAATTACCCATTTTCCAGTATGATTTTGACGATACTCGAATTCTGTACTGACAAATTCATGAGGATTTTGGCTTTCATATTCCCCAGTGCTTAATTGCTCAGTTTGGTATTGATCCCAAACAGCGATTTTGGCAAGCTCATCTTCAGAAACGAGTTGGTTGTCTGGATCAAAATTAGTAGTTCGTAATTCACAACTAGTGGTGAATGCGAGTATGGCGAAAATGAAATATAAGTACTTCATGTGGTTGGAGTTAGGAGTTGTTTTTATGAAGTTACGAAGACATTTTTGTTTTTCCAGTACGTTTTGAAAAAAGGAGTGTTTTCCGCAAAAGCGTTTAGTTTGAGAAGGAGATAGGTGTTAACTAGTTGTTTACTAGCTGCTTATTGGTTAGTTAAGAGCAGGGGGCTTGACAGATGTGATAATTACCGAACCTTTCTATGAGCAAAAACGGGTAAAAATACGGGGGGGTGAAAGGCTTGATTATTTGGTTTATGTCAATATTGACTAAGCTTTTATATAAAAAGAAAAGCCCAGATTTTCATCTGAACTTTTCTAAGGAGAGAGCGCGTTAACTTATTTAGCTTCGTGTTCGATAACGCTTTTCAATGAATAAATGATCCTGTTCTTAATATATCGATCCACATAAAGAGGACTGATAGAAACGAGTGGGATAGTTGTTGGGTTATTGTTTTATTGCTCTTTTTATGGTTCTACCTTCTTCCGATTGGATGATCACGTAATGAACACCACGTGCACCAATCAATTCAAGGCTCAAGTTTTCTTTTATATTATTAATCATCGTATTGAACGAAAATAGATGAACTAACCCTGCTTTTTATTTTTTTGAAACGAATGACGTGTTTTTGTTGTGAATGAAGGGTTTTTAGAAAAAAAGACCTTGAATAGGAAAGAAATACTGATCAAACGAATGGATAATGGTCGTTCACAACAGAAAGCTGTCGTCTATTTCAATTATTGATTGATGAGCGTTCATTTGTTTTACTTTTATAGAGAATAAAGAAGCCAGATGTCACAGATTAAAATTGTAATCATAGAAGATGAATTCTTCGCTGCTAATCACCTTAAGGATTTGATCATAGATCTGGGTTATTCTGTTGTCGGAATATTTCACAGTGGTGAGGATTTTCTAAAGGAAACGGATTGGCAATTTGACATTGCAATTGTCGACATTCGTTTATCTGAAAAGATGTTAGGTTTAGATGTTGCTGCTCACCTACAAAAGAAACAAAGGCCATTTATATTCTTAACAGCGAATCGCGATGTCGAAACCTTAACGCAAGCTGCTCGATTGAAACCACAGGCATACATTAGTAAGCCATTCAATCCTAATGATATTGCTGTTACACTGGAGATTTTCGCGCTCAAACAAGTGAAGAACCTTGAGATAAGAGGTGCAAATGGTATTGAGGAAATTAATCCAAATGATATTTTATTTATTAAATCAGAGGGAGCATATATTGAAATTCAAACAATCAATAAACGAATTTTACAACGCAAACTATTGAAAGAAATCGAAGATGAGTTACCGGAAAACTTTGTCAGAACACATCGGTCTTTTATCGTAAATCGTCATTACATTGACCAAAGAAGTGCTATTGAACTAAAGGTTCAAGAACACACGATTCCTGTTTCGAGAAGCTATAAAAATTTCTAATCTATTTTGTCAGCATCGAAGTTAAATTGGTATGTTCCTGTTTCGGGAAACATTGTATAGTCTCTCGCTTTTACTCTTCCTGCCAATTGTCGAATAAGCGTCATTCCAGTTCCCTCACGTGCATTTTCATCATGGCGTGACCCATCCGAATAGTTGAAAGAGTAATGTCCGTTAGATTCTTCTACGGTCAATTCAACCACTAAATCATTGGCCCTTCCATGTTCGAGGGTATTGGATAACATTTCATTAAGAATCAGTCCAAAATAAACAATTCGTTCACTTCTTATACTAGTAGAACAAATGGACTTATTAACCACATATGTGAATCCAATATTCTTATAATGCCTCAAAATTTCACTAAAATAAATGTTCAAATCGACATGCTCATTATGAACATCAACGTATAAATATTTATGAAGAGCACTAATTGTTTGGATCTTACCTGACATGCTTTGAATAATTTCCGTGTCGGATTTTCCCAATCCTTTTTTTGTAAATTCTAACATGGAAATAATCATCTGCAAATTATTTTTTATGCGGTGATTACTTTCGATAATAAGTACCTGGTACTTGGTATTCATTAGGTTCAAATCATGGACTGTTGTATCGAGTTTTCCTTTTAATTTCCGTTCTCTAAAAAATATTAAAATGACAATTACCACAATGAGAATAAGAACTGAAATAAACAATAACAAGCGTTGGGTGCGACCTTTCTGACGTTCTAGAGCGTTCGATTTTTGCTTTGATTCGTTTTTGAATAGTTCTGTATCGTGAATAACCTTAAACGAGGCCATCTGATTGGAATTGATCGTTCTAATATAATTTACCGTCGCCTGGTGGGCTTTGTCAGACCATTCTAGTTCTTTTATTTTCTCATGTGTTGATCGATACCGAATTGCAATGATTGCATAGAGTTTACTTTGCATTGAAAACCAATCACTATTCTCTATTTTTTTTACTAATAGTGGATAAAGAGAATCAGTTTTTTGATGATCATCCATACTCGTGTATAAATCCAATATATTTATTTGTGCCCCTAGTTTGTTTTGTTGATCACCAACTTCAGCGTAGAGATCTACCGCTTTTTGTAAATTATCCAAAGCGATATCAAACTTCCGTTCACGATTTTGAGAAAATCCGATCACATTACGTAAGCCAGCCTCTTCTTCTTTTAAATTTAATCTTACTGCAATCTCCATTGCTTCTTGAGTGAAGGCCTTGACCGAATCGCGTGCCAAGCTAATAGGTAAACTTCCATTTTCTGAGTAAAGGGCCGCTAATCTCCCCAATTTTTGTACATGCAGTTTAGGGTATTGTTTCGTGTTTTTTAGTCCAGAAAGAATGTCTATTCCACGATCAAAGTTTTCTGTCAAACGAAACAGTTCACTTTTTGAAATACTGGCGCGGATAACTTCTTCTTTAAGTTCATGCTCCTTTGCTAGCTGTATTACTTGATTTAGTTCACCCATACTTTCTCCATAAAGAGCAATCTCTTTATAACGAAGTGCTTGGTCAAGGTGCTCCTTTATTTGTTCTTGAACTTTAGTTGGCTCTTGGGCAAAACTATTAAAGGAAAAATAAAACACCGCTAGAAAGGAGAAACAAATATGCTTTAAGTCCATCTGTCAAAACTAATGATTCTGAGATGCATGCTAACATGATCAGATAGGTTTGTATAATGCGCAACTAACTTCGTCATTCTCTCGGAAATTAGTTTCCGCTCCGCCAATATTCCAAATCTACCTCCAAGTGAATTTTTTCAAAACCTTCGGTTGTTCATAGCGATATTGATCAAAGTAGATAATGTATGATTTTTTCGTTCCGTGAACCTTGATTTCATACATGTACACAATTCCTTTTTCCTTTCGAGTTAAAGTACGATCTGGGTTCTCATATGAATCTCCATTGCCCAACTTTTCGAAGGTCACAGGTTCTCCGTCTGGTCCTTTTAGGTGTTTCATATATTCAAAAACGCGTGTAGGCATATCACCACCGCCAACTTTAATCGGGTCGTTTGCTTTAAAGCCATAAGATCCTGAAACTTTTTCTGTCAAATCTGGAGACATAGTTCCCTCTTTTTGAGAAAATCCATTCAAACTAATTCCAATAAATAATAAGACGATTAAGCGCATACGATAAATGTTTATTTCAGTATGAAGTTACAAAAAATGATTTGCCCGATAGGCCTTAAAGCAGTGGACAATTTCTATCTTTGAGGAAAAATGAAATTATGTGGCAACGCGTCCAAACTCTTTATCATGGAATAGCAATCATTTTACTCGGAATTGTTTCGAGTGGAGCGTCTTTGTTTAGTTTCGTTGGAGAATCGAACAGGTATACTGTGAACGCATTTGGAGTTACTACTTCTGACTTGAAGTCAGGTGCGATAAGTGATCACAATATGATGCCGATAATGGTGGGTACAATTGCACTTGCACTCCTTTGTTTCATCTGTTTGATGTCTTATAAAAATCTCAACCGTCAATTCAAATTGGGGAGAACGATCTTCTTTCTTTATTTCTTAGGTCTGGTTGGAATAATTATTTTTAGTTCCCTCGGTGATATGGTCATTGATGAAGCCAATACTAAACGAGAATTAGGAGTTGGATTTTATTTATTTATTGCCGGATTCCCATTTACTTTTCTTGCAAACGTTGGTATCAAAAAAGACAAACGTTTGTTGGATTCACTAGAACGATTACGTTAAAATATGAACTATTTATCAGTTGAAGAATTAACGAAAACCTTCGGGGATCGTACAATTTTTGAAGGCATTACTTTTGGAATTGACCAAGGTCAGAAAACGGCTATTGTTGCCAAAAATGGAAGTGGAAAAACAACCTTGCTTCGCTGCCTGCTAGGACAAGAACACGTCGATTCAGGAAGGGTTGTATTTCGAAACGGGATTAGAATCGCGTTTATGGAGCAATCTGAGAACTTGAATGCTGAACACACTATTTTAGAGGAAGTTTTCTCTCATGATTTACCCGAATTAAAAGCCGTTCGCGACTACAATAAAGCAATGGCTGCAAATGATGAAGATCAGATAGCAGCAACGTTTGAAGCTGTAACGGATATGAACGCTTGGGGAATGGAAACTAAAGTGAGTCAAATTCTTGACATATTGAAGTTGTCAGATACTAGTCAAGTGATTCGTCAACTTTCTGGAGGGCAGAAGAAACGTGTCGCCTTGGCAAAAGTACTTGTTGCTGATCCAGACTTTTTAATCCTTGATGAGCCAACCAATCACTTGGATTTGGACATGATCGAATGGTTGGAGGACTATTTAAAGAATTGCTCTGCAACGCTTTTGATGGTAACGCATGACCGCTACTTCTTGGAGGTTGTTTGCGATACAATCTTTGAAATCGATAACGAGACGATCTATAAGTACAAAGGAAATTTCTCTTATTATCTCGAGAAGAAAGCACAGAGAGAAGAGGAGTTAGCTGTTACCGTTGGAAAAGCGAAAAACAAGTTCAAAAAAGAATTGGAATGGATGCGCCGTCAACCAAAAGCGCGTGGTGTGAAGCAAAAGGCACGAATAGAGTCGTTTCATGACGTAAAGGAAGTTGCGAAACAGCGATTGGACTCAGATGAAATGGAGATTCCAATCAAGATGTCGCGCCTTGGGACGAAAATTCTGGAGTTACACAAGGTTGGAAAATCATTTGGTGATAAAAAGATTTTAGAGGATTTCACATATACATTCAAGCGAAGAGAAAGATTGGGAATCGTTGGAAACAACGGGACTGGAAAATCGACTCTTTTGAACATGATTCTGGATATCACTCCTGTGGATAAAGGAAAGATTGTGATTGGTGAAACAGTTGTTTTTGGTTACTATGATCAAGAAATGCTAAAAGTTGCAGATGATGTAAAAGTCATTGATGTGATTCGTGATATTGGTGAATATATTCCCTTGGAAAAAGGCCGTCAACTATCAGCTGCACAATTGTTGGAGAAGTTCTTGTTCTCACGTGACATGCACTACAACTATGTTCGCAAGTTGAGTGGGGGAGAGAAGCGTCGATTGAAACTGTTGACAGTTCTCATGAAAAATCCAAATTTCCTGATTCTTGATGAGCCAACAAATGACCTCGATATTTTCGCATTAAGCGTCCTAGAGGATTATTTACATGACTTTGAAGGTTGCTTGATCGTTGTATCTCACGACCGTTACTTCATGGATAAAATGGTCGATCACTTATTTGTCTTCAATGGCGATGCTAATGTAAAAGACTTGATAGGAAACTACACGACCTATCGTTCAATGAAATTGCAAGACAATAAAAATGCAAAAAAAGGTATTGCTCCTGTTTTGACAGCAGTCAAGAAAGAAGCTGCTCCAGTTGCAAAAAAAGAAGAGAAACGTAAACTCTCATACAAGGAACGCCAAGAATTTGATTCACTCGAAGGAGGACTTGAGAAATTGGAACAGGAAAAAGTAGAGTTGACAGCAATTTTATCCAATCCTGAAGCTGATAGTGATGCTTTAATGAAAGCAGGTGAACGTTTATCAAAAGTTGTTGAGGAAATCGACATTAAAACCAATCGTTGGTTAGAGTTGGTTGACTTTGCTTAATAGAGAAGACTATCTAGAATAAATAGAATTTGGACTGGTTTCTAAAACTAGCCGCGCATTTTTTAGTAAAAGGTTTAAACGGAGTTTAAACCTTTTTGCGTTTCAACCATCTAAGAATAAACCCTTAGTATATGAAGCGTATCATTCTATCTACCTCATTCTTTTTTTTTCTATTGGTTGTCGTCTCTTTTTTAACGCTTCTATCTTCGCAATAAAGACCAAATTATTCCGAAGAAGCGTTGACCAGCAATAGTACAATTGATTTACTCCCAATAACAGGATGTAAAGTACAAGAAGATTTGTTTCGCAGATGGTCCTAATTAGTTTGTTATCTCGGAATAAGATTGAATCGATAGCCAACTCTTACCCCGTATTTAATAAATCTAGCTGAGAAATCGTTCGTATTCGATGTACTTGGATTTATGTCTATACTCGCCCAAGGCATAACATAAACTGATTGGCGCTCAGTGAAATTGTATCCAACTTTAACTCCTGAGAAAGCATTTATTCCTCCCTTTTTTCTGAAAATGTCAGCAACTTGAACTGGCTCAGAATCATTTAAAGTATGAGAGTATCCAGAATAGTTTCCCTTAAATTGGATGGCTCCTCCAAGAGTTCCTGTTAAGTAGAATCGTGTGCCAAGAGTTTGACAATAGTTTACACCAAACGGAATTGAGATGAGCGTATACTTATTAGTCGATGAGAAGGGAACAGATTTAGTTTTAGTGACCTCATACAATCCAATAAAAGTTAACCATGCTTGCTGATTGCTATCCCAATATGTGAAGGTTGTATCAACCATTTCTGTATATGTTTCTGTTGTAGACGATGAGAACTTACTTGAAAGTTGCTCTAATTGAAATCCAGTGTAAATTTCAAACCTACTCGAGACATTGTAATTCAAATTCAAATTGAAATTGCTTCCAAAATTTTCGGTGTGTGTATTTCTTAGTTGATCTTTTAAATCCGTATCAGTTTGATTGTCCAAGGCCAATCTATGTGACATCAGCCCAACAGAAAAATCAACTGAGAAGCGTCTATTTATTTGTCTTAACCCAAGGCCATTGAGATTGTTTACTGGGACTAAAGCTCTTTCTATATTGGAACTCACTGGTCCTACAGGTAATAAGTTCAACGTTGACTCGGTGAAGTTCTCGAAAAGTATAATACCGTTTTTTGTTGTTCTCTTGTTTGCAAGGTCTTCTTTCTGAGCTTGATTTAATTCAAGTAGGTTTTTATTTTGAGGAAGTGATTCTGCGAGCAAAGGAGTATTCTTATTTGCATTGAATTCCTCATCGGTTTTAGTTGATTTAGATAATTGGAAATCTACCTGATTTGATGTTACTCCTACAGCTGTTTTTTGCTTGATAATTGGGTCATATGTTCCATGATCAGCATTTTCAGTCTGTATTTCTTGGCCTTTTGAATCGACTATTGCCGTATAATTACTTGACTTCGCTTGATCGATATTTTTATCTACGCTGATCAATGGTTTTTCCGTTAATTTTTGAATCGAATCAGAGCTTACAAGTCCGTCAAAATGATCGTCTTTATCTATAGCCTGATAATTATTGATTGTCAATCCTACGAGTAAGATCAGAGAGATCCCTAAATCAATAAAAAGGTATTTCCATAGATTTCTCTTTTTCCTCTTATTGAGCTGAGTCGACAATTTATCCCATTCTCCAGTAGGAGCGGTAAGTAACTCTCCTTCTAATTTGTCTTTGACAAAGTGTTCTATATTATCAAAATCTAGCATATGACATGATTTTTAGTTTTCAAGAGTGCTATTAATTGTTTCTTCGCTCTTTTTAATCTTGATCGAGAGGCAACTTCTGAAATGCCTAGGTGCTCTCCTATTTCCTTATGTGAATAACCTTCTATGGCGTGCATGTTAAAGATAATGCGATAGGCATCCGACAAACTATTGATCAATTGCATAATTTCTTTTGCACTTACAATTTCCAAAGGTGTTTCCATATCGCTCTGATCGTATTCAGAATCGCTTAGTTTACTAATATTCTTTTTCTTCAAACTTTTTCGGTAGAATCGAATGGATGTTGTTACTGCAACCCGTCGAATCCACCCTTCTAGTGAACCATCACCATTGTATTGACCTAACTTCTCAAAAACCTTCATAAATGTTTCTTGCAATATATCCCTTGCGTCTTCTTCATTTCTCGAATAGCGATAACAGATGGTGTACACAACATTTGCGTACTTCACATAGAGGCGCTTTTCTGACCTAGCATCCCCTGATATGCATTCTTCAACTATTCGCCGATCTTCTTCGATTCCCATGTACGAAATGGTAGTTTTACTAAAAAATTACATCAATTTTAGTTAATTGACAAAATCGCCCAAATTTCTTCAGGCGATTTTGCTGAGTCAAGTATACTATTAGAGAACAAACTGTTCGAAGCAATCGGGAATACAATCACCATTTAGATCGTCGAAACATGTATATGTTGATACATTACCATTTCCATCGTCGTAATTGAGAATATCTGGAATTCCATCATTATCAATGTCGACTAGTACAGCGCCGTTTACCAATATGAGATTTTGCCACCAACCAGTACAAGGGTTGTTTCCGCCACCTGTACCATTGCCACCACCGTTATTTACAAATTGCTCGAAGCAATCAGGAATACAATCACCATTTAGATCGTCAATGCACGTATATGTTGTTACGTTACCATTTGCATCCGTGTAATTGAGAATATCAGGAATTCCATCATTATCAATGTCAACTAGTACAGCTCCGTTTACCAATATGAGATTTTGCCACCAGCCAGTACAAGGGTTGTTTCCGCCGCCTGTACCATTGCCACCTCCATTACCTTGACCATTGCTAATGAATGGTTCATAACAATCTGGAATACAGTTTCCGTTTAAGTCATCAATACACGTGATTGTAGTTACATTACCATTTGCATCGATACAGGTAAGAAGATCTGGCTCACCGTCATTATTTATATCTTCAAATGTGCAACCACTATTTAAGGTTACTCCTAACCACCAATCGGTGCAAGGGGTAGTTGGCAGTAGTTTCTCCTCTTTCTTACAAGACGATAAAGCAACTCCAAATACGAACGAAATAAGAATTAATTTTTTCATAGAATATAAGTTTATACCCTAATAGAGACCATGATAAAACTATCCGTGGCAAAATAGTTCGGTTTTTCTGAAAAAATGTTTGATTTGAAATGTGTAACTGTCATTGAAACAGAGTGACAGTAGGAGGTTTGTAGATAGACGGATAAAATAAAAAATATGAATCGATGAGAGAAGTCGAGGGGGAATGTCCCTGGGAATTAAGTGTTCACAAGGTGATAAAAGAGAAATTCATCCCATTACGTTGTGAATTGTAGATATAATTTAACTTAGAATCTTTCTAAAAGTAATATTCAATCGCGACTCCATTATTTTTCCTTGTTTCGGAATTTCGTGTTTCCAGTTGTGCTGAAGAGCTCCCGACATGATCATTAGATCTCCATGATTTAATAGGAGTTCGATTTTTTCCTTCGTTCCATTTCTTCGAAACACCATTTTCCGGCTTGCCCCATAATTCATACTTACGATCGTTGGGTATTTGCCAAGCTCACGTTCATTGTCAGCATGTAATCCCATACTGTCTGAGCCATTCCTGTAATAGTTGACCAAAGCACTATTGAATTGTGTAGAAGTAACTTCATGAATCTTTTCATTCAATTCGCTCAATTCTTTCGTCCATTTTATCCCAACAAATTCACGTCGACTATATACATAGGAGATGCCGGGATCAGAATAGAACCGTGACAGTCTTGGTTGGAGAATAGATTTACCGAAAAGTTGAATACTTTCTTGGTGTAATTCTAGATTGTCTATGAGGTTTTCCTTATTAAACGAACAACATGCATCAAAGGAGGGGATAAGCTCAATTTTCCCTGAATTATCGCTTAATATGATTTTAGCTTCGTTTACCATTCTTCGGGATTAGTGGACTTAATAGGAGTTATTCTAGTCAAAGGTTTTCGTTTCTCCAACTTGCTCGTCATTTTCAAAGATTCTAAGCGACTTTTTCTTGCCTTCAGTATTGAATTTGATGTACTTTCCGTGGTATTGACCATTACGAAAGTTTACAAACCGCTCCTTTTTACCGTTTTCACCGTACCATTTCGATTTTCGTGTTAATTGTCCATTCTTGAATTTTAGAATAGACTTTTTCTTTCCGTTGCCCCATCGAGTAATTAGTTTATTCCCTTTCAGAGGTGGTTCGAGAAACGCATCTAAAATTCGTTGTGACTGCGTTAAAGTGAAATCCCAGTCTAATTCAAGAGCGCTTGTAATCGTGTCAAAATAGAAACGAGCGACCACTAGTTCATCATGAACGAATCGATAATTAAACATTTCCAACGTAACTTCCTCAAAATCTAGCGTCTCCAATGGATAAAACACCTCAAAACTTCCGCTATCGTCGTAGTCTATTGCATTTATAAAGTCACATTCGATCACTTTGCTTAGGCAATAGTCGCTTTCAAAGATCACTTCAAAAGGGGTACGCATGTCCACGATTGCTTCGATCTGGAAGAATGTATTATTTGCTGAATAGACGGCAAGAACGCGGTCACCCTGTTTAATTTTCACCGTAGCAGGTCTAGACTGAAAAGAGCTGTTTTTATCAATTGTCCCGTCGAATCCAACGGATAGCATATAGGGTGGCATTTCTTCCTGATCTTCTGTACTTCGTTGAAATCCGGTCGCTTCCAATTTTCCAATAAAGGCCTTGGACTCAATTACACGATCGAGTAAAATTTTGTGGGCATCATTGTTTAAGTGACAGCCATCTCCGCTATCGTGTTGTTTTAAAATGATGAAGTCTTCGTCACAAAAGCCTGTCCAAAAATCAATGTACGTATTCGGAAACAGTGCTAGAAGTGAATCTTTTAGGTCGTGTTGAATTTGACGATCTTGTTTCTCTGGAAAGTTTCGCGCTTGAGTTGTGGTGACCCATAATGGGATATTATTGGACGCTGCAAGTTCTGAGAGGTAGTTGAAATTTGACAATTGCTCCTCAACTGAATAACCATTCGCTACGTCATTCGACGGCAAATTGATGATAATTCCATCTGGTTTGTATTGAAGTGCCTTCGTGAAATTGCGCGTTGTGTCAGGAACGCGTCGGTTTTTTGTGTAAACGGAATCTGTTGGTAAAATGGAATACGTATCAAAACCACCTTTTCCCAAATTGATCACTTGATTACTCGGATTAAACATCTGCACATAGCCTCGGTATCGATTCACCCAAGCATTATCGCGTGGCCATGTCCCGATTCCTTCTGCAGTAGATGATCCAAGGACAACAAGCGTAATCGGCGGATTGACGAATTCGAAGCCTTCTTCTTGTGAAAGAAGAGGAGAAGAACTCAGAACAAACAGAAGAAGTAGGGTAAGGGTGGCGCGCATTTTTAATTCAAGATGTTGGATAATAAGTGAGATTTATTCGCAATGTTTAGGTTGAGTGTGAATCTAATTTTTTCACTGTACTTGCTCGTTCCAAAAGATGAGCTGAGTTCTTCACTCATCCAAAGTGGGAAGTACAATCCGAAAATATTTTTTAGTTTCATTCCTACACCCAAATTTACCGCTGTTGATGTCGATGTTCCGTTGTGGAAGATCCCTGCGTCAGCAAATACTCCAAATATTTTGGGTACATACGGAAGCTGAAGCCACATGTTTCCTGTTAACATCCAACGATCAGTTGATCCATAGTAGCTAGTTGATCGAAACCCTCCCATGTTTTCGCTTCGCTGTTGTGACCATATTCCAGATAACTCGTTGCGACCAAAGAAATAATCTTCTGTGTATAAATCCTGTTGTCCATCAGTTCCTGAAAGAGACATTGCGTATTGATATCCACCAAATTGACCTGGTAACGCACTGCTATTTGCATATTTCCGAAGGTATTGATTGCCATAGAAACCACGGATTTCAATCCAACGTTCTTGATTCTTTCGCATGTAACGCAAGCCGTATTTTGCACTCAAGCGAATTCTACCCATTTGACTCGTGTCATTTAGGCTTTGAATGAAGTCGTTTCGTAGTTGAACATTTATTGTGTGATCTGGTTTTTTCCAAGAGAAATCATATTTGATGAATCCACCAACATGATCGTATTGATTTGGACCAAACTTATCCATTCTAACAAGTCCTTGAACGAGGAGCGATTGTGAATAGTTGACTGCCTTTTTATCGCGTGATCCTAATTGTGCTTGCCAATACGGTGAAATGGTTAAGAAGTAGGATTCATTCGATCGATACGTAGTATCATGTTTGAACGATTTTATTGAAAGCCCATATTTTGATTGTTTGAAGACTTTCTTCGGGTGAGTGACAACACTAAATTCTGCTATTCCAGAAACCATTTTTCTCCCGATGGAGTAGGTTGGTGCAACAAAGTAATTCCATTTACTAGGAACAATCCCGTAATTGTGAAACGCTGCGCCAATCATGAATTTGTCATAGACATTTGAGCCAATGATCGGTGTCCAAAATACATTCGTCTTGTTTGCTTCGTTGTCTCCCATGAACAATTCGAATGTTGGTTTTTCAACTTTCTTAAATAATCCTTTTGCTTTGATCCCGTTATTCGATCTATTCAATTCTGGAATATCCTTTGTGTAATCAATGACAACTTGATCAAAATCTTGTTCGCCTGGGAATAGTACAGAGCTTGTTTTCGTTCCAGGCTCTGCCCATTGTGTTGCAAAGACTTTTCCATCTTTCACCAGATTCACTTCAATTGGACCATCCACTTGCCCAACATTTTTCACTTTCACGAGCAAACCGTCCGTAGTTTGTTTTGCGTTCACTAGTTTATAATCAATACGGTGCGTTGTATTGATCAAATCATCAAATAACCATCCAAGATCTTTCCCAGAAGTCTTTTCGTATGATGCACGCATATCCGCTGGCGAAGGATGTTTGAATTCCCAGTTTCTGTAATATTCCATCGCACATTTATCGAACAATTCTTCACCGAGATAGTCTTTCAAGTAGTAGAAGATGAGTCCAGTTTTTTGATACATTACGATCCCGTAGTTAATCGGCGTGAACTCTGGTGAACTTGTTTCCACTGGTTGATCTTGTCCCAACCAAGCTATCGTTCGGTAGGAAATATCTCCTGAATCATGATGGTCGAGATCGTTGAAGTGCATCGCCCCACCAAATAGCATTTTTGAAAAATTTGCATTGTCAGGATATTTCGTTTGGATGTAACGCGTTTCATTCAGTGTGTTCATTCCTTCATCCATCCATCCATGAACGCGTTCATTACTTCCGAGTTGTCCATAGAACCAATTGTGCCCGACTTCGTGAACGATAACAACTTCTAATTCCATTGCAGTCCGTGAGCGCCCAATAACAGTCACATTCGGATATTCCATTCCTCCGCCAGCGCTAATCGTTCCATCCACCGCTGTAACATTGTTGTACGGGTAGTCTCCATTCCATTTGGAATAATAGAATGTCGCATCATCGATATATTCGATCGCATTTTGCCATAAGTAGGCATTTTTTGGTGTGAACATTGCCCAGCTTGTCACGGTGCGATCAGAGTGAGGGAGTTCAATTATTCCTTGAAGTACCATAAAGCGTTTGTCGGCGAACCAAGCAAAATCATGTACGTTTTTCTGGATAAATCGAATAGTCTTGTATTTCGTAGATGAAGCAGGAAAGGCGTTAGAGGCTCCTTTCTTATTTGGAGGACTCGATTGAAGTTGGTCGGCGGTTTTTACGGAAAGACTATCCATGAAATCGATTTCCGATTCTGTTTGAAGGTCTCCTGTAGCACCAACGACGTAGTTTTCAGGTAATGTAATACGCACATCGTATGAACCGTATTCGGAGTAAAACTCTCCTTGATTTAAGTAGGGAAGTGGATGCCATCCGTCAACATCATAAACTGCTGGTTTTGGATACCACTGTGTCATTTGATACGATTGTCCAATATGACCTAATCGCGAAATTACTCCTGAAGGAATTTTAACTCGAAATGGTGTCGAAATCGATAGGTGTTCTCCTGGTTTCAGAGGGAACGGCAATTGAATGGTACAGATATCTGGATTCTCTTCATCCAAAGACCATTTCACTGGAGATCCATTAATTCGAAAATCAAGGGAATCAATACATCCTTTCAATGAATCACTTCCATATCGAAGGTCATTTTCATCTTGTTCATATTGTTGGTTTGCAAGGGCCGTATGTCCGGTTGAGTATGCATTCGGCCAAAGGTGAATGATGATTTTGTCAAGCTTGTCTGGACTGTTGTTGATGTATTCAAATTCTTCCATTCCCGTCAATACATGCTTGGTGTCATCCAAACGTACGTCGATGGTATAATTAACTTCCTGTTGGAAATAGTTTTGTCCAATTGATTGTAATGGAAATAATAGAAGGAAGAGCGCGAGTTGTTTCATTTTCTAAGGTATGATATGCGAGTAAAGATAATTGAAAAAGCTGACCTAAAGCGTCAAGAAAAATTACCCCGCAATTAGAAGCAAAAAAAGGAGAACAAAATTAATTGTCCTCCTTTCCTTGTAAGTATTTTGAATGAAATTTTAAGCAATCACTTCAATTTCAGCATCAGGAGCATTTTTCTTTACAGATTCAATTCCGTTATCCATTCCTCCTTCGTCAGCATACATTTGGCTTGAACC
>NVXP01000055.1 GCA_002733985.1 Fluviicola sp.
CCTTTTAGCTGCATATATGCCACACTTCACTTTGTTAGTCGAGCATACAATTTCTGAAATCGTTTTATGGATTTCATATTTCCCATCTCTAGACCAACACTTTCGAGTCCAAGACTATAGCCCCAATCTATTTCGCCTCTTTTATATAATCTACTACCTCCATCATTTTGTAGCCATTTCCCATGCTTTAATCCATTTCGATATTTGCCTATCCATATTGGTCTACCAGTGGAATTAAACTCCACTGAATAACCACGAATTTTGTTTCCTTTTAAATTGTAAGCGATCTTAATAGTAGAATCAGGATAGTATTCTAATGTGTTAAATTGAGCAATGACATGATCCGTATTGTCCTGTGCAATACTACATACGCTATAAGTGCAGAGTATTAGGATCAAGGATATTTCGATTATATTTTTCATTCTGACTAACGTTTTCATAAATGTTTAATTATCAGCCTATTATGATTAATATTTTCTCTCGAAAATCTACTTCACTAACGTTAGCTTGAGAAGTCAGTTTCTCTCGGGACACAGGGGGAATTGCCTATAACTAATTACTATGCACCATCTCCTAAATCCAACACATAATGAGCAATCAAAGCATGACGTTCAAAAGACAGTACCCAAACATGTAGTTTTGTCGGATCATTTTTATCCCAGTGCAATAACGGACCATCAATTCCAACATAGTGACTATCCAGCCAGTTTCCATTTTCATCCAACAAAACACCGAAACTTGGATTCGTTAAGCTGCATTCTCCTTCGTGCATAACATAGTCCTCATAAAACGGGTGATTTCCAATTCCCATTGAGAATTGATGACCTGAGTTGGCCTCTTCAGCAGTAAGTTTCGGTAAAGTCGATAAATCCAATCCACCGATGATGAATTGTGTTTTTCTTCCTTGATCATCTGAATAGTTGAAATGGAATTCTGAGCGTTCACCTTTGTTCGTCTTCGTTTTCATGTAAGAAACAGTTTCCAAGTTTTGGAAGCGTCCCAATTCCGTTGTTCTAGGATCAGCGCGGTTGTAAAATCCTGGAGGGGAGAAGGTCGCAAAAGTAGAAGCATCAGTGTAAAAGTCACTCATCTTTCTTACTGCGATTGGTGTGACCACACCGACTTGTTTTTTCTTTCGTTCTCCAGCCAATGGATACATCACGTCTGATTCATTGGTATACGAAGGATTTACTTCGCTAATCACAGATCTTAATGCTGACAAGTTGATTTTTTTGCTCGGTGGGTTTTTCCAGTTCTCTAAAAAATCGGCAACTTCCTCAAATTTCTTTCCGTTGCGCTTCGCGTACAGTTCGTGGTACAAATCCTTTGGGAAATCAAACCAACCGTGGTAAAATACTTTGTTCTTTCCGTCAACATCAGAATAAAGAAACACTTCCCAGAGGTAAGAGTTTAAGCAGTTTCTAGCGAGATCCATTCGAGTCACTTTTTCACCGTTTACTTGAAAAAATTCATCATGCGAAGCAGTTTTCAATTGATCATCTTCCCATCTTACCTGGTTGCGATTCCACTCTTGATTTACAATTGAAATCAAGGACAAATAGTCATCTCCACGAACGTATTCAGGAATTGTAGGAATGAATTCCATTAAATCAATCTCGAATAAATGTGCCGTATCATCTTTGGCATTGTCAGGAATAAGGTAGACATCAAAAGCATCGCCTTTTCGAATAAACTCAATCGATTTCATCGTTGTCTCAACACATTTCTCATGTCGAACAGTGATGTCTGGATTATCAGGATATTCTTTATCGGATAATTCTCTTAACGAAGCGGAAAAAACAGTTTTTTCTTCGCTTTCCAATGCTTCAGAAATTAACTTGGAAGTCGAGTCAGAAGCCGATTCAGAGCAAGATGCGAGTGTAAAAAGAAATATACCAATGAGTAAGGCGCAATTTTTCATAGCGCAAAGCTACAAAATGTACAGTAGTTCATCGATTAGAAACGATTAACATGAGTTTGATTTTTAGATCGAGTTCAGAATTCAATAAAATTGGGGCTTACGAGGCGGTTGCGTAAAGTTTTAGCGGGCTAAAATGAGCGGAGTCAACAAAGTAAGGCGCTATTTTAGGGATAGTAGGGTACTTTCTCAACTCAAATCTTTCTATTTTAAACGATCTGAACCAATTTAAGAATCGAATTCAGGTAATAATATTAGATTCGATACGATATTCGACAACGCTAATTTGACAGAACAGGAATTTATTGATTGCGCTAAGCGGGATAAGGATACTGCATTTTCCTACCTCACGACTGCCTATGCTCAAAAGATTTATGGAAGTTGTATTCAGCTCTTGAGGAATGAAGAAGATGCAGAAGATTTGGTGCAAGAAGTGTTTGTCTCCATTTATTTATCACTGGATTCCTTCGGGGGTAATTCAAAATTATCGACGTGGATTTATGCGATTACCCATAATAAAGCGAAAGAATTCCTACGGAATAAAACGCGCTTGAAGCGTCAGGGTACATTAACAATACTTGATGAACACTCGGAAGGATTAAGTTCACACACGATTAATTTCAATCATCCTGGGGTTCAGTTGGAAGATAAAGAGCGAGCGGCAGTGTTGTTCGATGCAATCGATTCCTTAGCAGAAAACCAGAGTCGTGCTTACCGTTTGGCAAAAATTGAAGGCTACAGTTACACTGAAATATCCGAAATCATGGAGTTATCGGTCTCATCAATTGAGTCTCTATTATTCAGGGCGAATAAGCGATTAAGGGAGATTTTGGCAGATTTTTATCAAAAAAGTAAGTCATAACGCAAGGTTTTAAGAAGAATGACGACAAAAGAAACAGATATGAACGAAGAACAACATTGGATTGATGACATAACATCTGTATCGGAGAGAATTAAATCTCCGCAGATGCCTGCGCATCTACTTGAGCGAATTCAAGCGATTCCAAGTACGATTCGTATGAAAGTTGACCTGGTTCCGAAACGTACGATTTGGTTGGTTGCTGCAAGTATTGCGGCTTTGATTGCGGTGAACATATATGTATCGAATTCTTCGGTAACGGTAGAGTCAAGTAGCGATTCTTTTGGAGAAACTTACTTCTCGCACTTAAATCAATTGTAATGGCACGCACGAAATTATACAAACTCATTATCGCGGTCCTTGTTATCATTAATGTAGGGATGTTGATTTTCTTCCTGATGCGCAGACCTCCACACATGCCTCCGAAACCAGGAGATTTGATCGAGCGTTTGGGGATTGAAGGTTCGAACCGTGAATTGATTGAAAAATTGGCAAAGGAACATCACGCAGAAAAAAGAAAGCTCATGGACGATGGGCGCGAGCTTCATGATGAATTATTTTCAAAAATAGGGGAGGATGAAGATGTGACGAACATCCAAGAAAGAATTGAAGCAAACTTCGCTGAAACGGAGAGAATGACATTTGAGTTTTTCAATGACGTATCAAAACTATGTACTCCTGAGCAAGTTGTTGAATTGAAAAAAACGATTCACCATGCATTCCGTCAAATGCGAAAACCACCTGGGAGATAGATGAATAGAATTCTATGTATTATTCTCTGTTTTTGGATTCATTCTGCGAATGCTCAGCGTTTTATTGAAATCAAATTGGATAAAGATTCTCTTCAAAACGAATATACAATTCATACTCTTCGGTTTTACCTGTCCAAATTTCGGGTTCATGTTTTTGATGACGCATGGTATGATGAAGAAAACAGTTACCATTTAATTGATTTGGACGATCCTGACTCGTGGAAAATTCAGCTTTCCAAAAAAATATCCAAGTCATCAATTGATTCCATTTCATTCTTGATTGGAATTGACAGTCTAACGAATGTTGCGGGTATTCTCGAGGGCGATTTGGATCCAATAAAAGGAATGTACTGGGCATGGAATTCTGGATACATTAATTTTAAAGTTGAAGGGGAGAAGCGTTCAATAAAAGCGAATTTCGAATATCACCTTGGTGGATATCTTCCTCCGTTTGCTACAGTACGTCAAGTGAAACTAGCACGAAACCCAAAAAATAGAAAGTTGATCATTCATCTAAACTTAAAGCAGTTTTTGGATCAAATTGAGATGGGAGAGCTCAAGGAAGTAATGATTCCTGGACCAGAAGCTGTAGCCCTTTCTGATAAACTTTCCAATTGTTTTTCACTTGAATAGAATTCTAATCATATCATTAATCGCAAGTGTTGTATTGCTTGCTTCATTCAACGAAGGTTGGCTGGATGATTCTCAACACGCTCAAATTGCCGATTGGCCAGAACCTATTTATAATTTTGAGCAGAATCCAGTCACTGAAGAAGGATTTCAATTGGGACGAAAGCTCTTTTACGATCCCCAACTATCACGAGACAATACGATATCATGCGCGAATTGTCATTTGCAATTTACAGGATTTACACATGTTGATCATGCAGTCAGTCATGGCATCGAAGGTCGAAAAGGAACACGAAACTCTCCAGTATTAATCAATTTAGCTTGGAATTCATCCTTCCATTGGGATGGTGGAGTCAATCATTTGGATGTACAAGCCATAAATCCGATTCAACATTTCGCGGAGATGGATAACTCCTTGGAAAATGTGCTTCACTACGTGAACGATCTAAGAGAATACAAATCAGCATTTTTTAATGTCTTTGGTGATTCCACTGCAAGTAGTCAATCCTTGATGCGCGCGATTTCTCAATTTACGACTTCCCTGGTATCCAGTAATTCGAAGTATGATCAATTTATTCGGGGAGAAACGACCTTCTCAAAACAAGAGAAAAAAGGCTTGAAACTATTCAAAAAACACTGTAACAGTTGTCATACAGCACCTTTATTCAATTCAAATGATTACGCGAGTAATGGATTACCGATAGATTCGGTTTACAACGATCTGGGTAGATATGGCATAACGAAAGTTGGGTCAGACTCGCTCAAGTTTCGAATCCCTACGCTGAGAAATATCGAACATACATATCCTTATATGCACGATGGAAGATTCAAGAAATTACGGGAAGTAGTTCAGTATTACGCTGAAGAACTCGATCGATCGAATTCATACTTAAGTGAGAAATTAAAGGCAGACATGAAATTAAGTGGTAATGATCAGAAAGATCTCATTGCATTTCTATGTACACTAACGGATAGAACATTTTTATACAATCCTCGGTTCGGGTTTCCACATTAATTGAAATCGACCGCAAGTAAATGATTATTTAGACCACTAAAGAGCAAACGAATCAACATTATGAAAAACATCGCTTCTACATTAGGTGCTTTGCTTATCTCTACGGTAAGCTTTGCTCAAACTCCAATTATTACGTCGTGGTTGCAAAACACTTCGATAACAGGAACATATTACATGTCAGGGAATTCTACAGCAATTAGTAATGGGATTGTGGTGAACTGTCAGCAAGTGGAATATTCAACAGATTGGGTGTATGTTACAACTCATGGAGTTCCGTCTTATCCAACAGGCCCATTTTTGGATGGCAATCCTTCGAATGCAGAAGATCAAGCTGCAATTTATCAATTCCCATTGGTTCCAACTCCAAACGGAGGAGCGGCAACTGAAACTACAGCAGGGAATATTGGTGTATTTATTAATGGTGTTTCATTGTTTGACTATCGTGATGGTGTTGCTTGGGATCCTTCTACGGGAGCTTTGTGTGGAGGTCCGGGAAATGCACCTTGTCCAGGAGGACCGGGAGCAGTTCAAGATTGGAACCGCGATGCAATTCCAGCAGAAATGGCTGGGTTTGATTGTTCAAAAGGACATCCAGCAATGGGAAATTACCACCATCATCAAAACCCTTCAGCTTTCAAACTTGATTTAAACGTGATTTCAACAATCTGCAACTTGTATGATGCAGATGGATTGTACGGAATGGACGCATTACAACATTCGCCATTGATTGGTTTTGCCTATGATGGATATCCAATTTATGGAGCGTATGGCTATGCAAATGCAAATGGAACAGGAGGAATTGCTCGCATGAAGTCAGGATATGAATTGGCGACGTATTCTGTTCGAACGCATTATCCCAATGGAACAGATGTAGACGATGGCCCTGCTGTCGACGCAACTTATTTCCTTGGATACTTCCGCGAAGATTACCAATGGGTAAGTCAGCCTACAGAAGATTACCTAGACGAACACAACGGACGTTTCAGTGTTACTCCAGAATATCCAAATGGAATCTATTGTTATTTCGCTACGGTAGATGATAATTGGAACTCACAATATCCATATGCAGTTGGTCCTACGTTTTATGGAAATGTTGTGGCAGGAACAGTAAATACTGTATCAGAAACGACGACAATTTATGATGGAACAAACTCAATCAATGAAGCAAGTTTCGACGCACTAAATGTTCAAGTGTTTCCAAACCCAGCTACTGATTTAATCGCAGTTCAGGTATTGGATTTAGTAAAAGAAGACTTGAAAGTAGAATTAGTTGATATATCTGGAAAGACTGTCAATGAAATGTATATCCATGCTGGAAGTACAATCGCTTATTTCGATGTACAGTCTGTGTACGCTGGAATTTATTTCATTCGAATTTCGAACGAAGCATTTAACAAAATGACGAAGATCATCATAGAGTAAGTTAATTTTAGCGTTGACTTATGAAGTCCCGTCCCGATCCCGATAGCTATCGGGATATCGGGGCGGGATTTTTCACTTTTTAGAATACGTCATCACTGAAAAACTAGGAGCACGTCGATTGTCTTTCTTTTGCTCTAAGCGGGATAAGGATGCTGCACTTTTCTACCTCACAACTGCCTATGCTCACACCTGAAAAAACACTGTGAAAATTAAAACGGATAAATCAAAAAGACTCAGCAAGAACGTTCTTGCTGAGTCTTAATTAATAACTTTATCTATGTTGCAACCTGTAATGGTTATTCAGGACTAGTCCATTCATTCTGTGAATGCACACCGTTTTTTAGAAATAATCACGTTTTACGATTATCTATTCTTTTTAGAGTCTTGTTCAGCACTTAAGCGACGATTAATGAAATCCCAAGTTTTATTTGCATCACGAGCAAGCGTCATACCTTCAAAACTACCCGGCAACCAAGGTCCTGAATTTAGTGCACCGAAAACCGCATGCGTACAGTTATTATTCCCCAAATTGTAGGTGTTAATTGCAACTCTCTGAAAAGCTTCCTTCAGTTCTGTCCAAGTACTCGTTGTGACATTCGTTCCAATAACTTTACTCCCACGTGAATCATCGTCTGGACTTCCATCTTCCAAGCCAATGCTGTTACTAGGGTCAAAAGACAAACTGTCAACTACTCTATTTCCCTCTAATAGGACAATGAATGCGTGCGTTGCTAAAATGCTTCCATAGCCATTAACGGGACGAGTTCGTACCACTATATCGTACTTTTTCCCGGTGCTCTGGTTATTTCGTAGTCTTAGGCCATCTTGATTTGGTGATTTCATGGGTTTAATTTTTTTAGTGAATAGTGATTTTGGATTTCTCCACATTCTCTGGGCTTCCTTATATTGGTTAGTTTAAGAAACGCAGAGTAAGTAATAAACTACTTGTCTCAGTATTACTTGCTTAAATATAAAAATTTCCCCTGTCATTTCAATCGTAAATGTCAATTTTATTGACAAATATGAACCTTATCGCACTGTAAATAGTTTGCGTTGTTGAGCGTCATCTTTGAAGAAAGAAGATGAAAATATACGAATTCAATCAGTGTTTTCCAGATGAGAAGAGTTGCCTCTTAGTTAGAGCTTCATTGCTTTTCAGTAACCCTTTATTAATCCAATTTATTTCTGTTTGCTCAATTCAAACGATCCTATTGACTTACTTCTTTGTATAGCGCATCACTGAAAAACTAGCAGCATGTCGATCGTCTTTCTTTTGCTCTAAAATCGTCTCAATAGTCCAATCTTTTAAATCGAAAGCTGGAAAAAACGTATCCGCTCCGTATGAATGATTCACATGAGAGATATACATTTCATCAATGATCTTCATTCCGAGTGCCTGACGGTAAATTTCACCACCACCAATAATAAATACAGTTCTGTCTTCTTCTGACCTGTAAGACTTCAAACATTCTTCCAAGGAATGAAAGATGCTGCAATCATTAGCGACGTAGGATTCATTTCTCGTTAAAACAACGTTCTCTCTTTTTGGAAGAGGGCGGTATTTTTCTGGAATCGATTCGTAATTCTTTCTGCCCATCACAACGATTTGCCCTAATGTTGTTTCCTTGAAAAAACGCATGTCATTTGGTAGGTGCCACATTAAATCATTATTCTTTCCAATTCCACGGTCTGAATCCATGGCAACGATTAGCGAAACTTTCATTCTGTTACAATTTTTATTCCTTCAGGAGTGACTAAAACAAGTGATAATCCTTCAATGCCACAATCGGCTAAAAAATTCAGGTGACCTTTTGCCATCAATTTATCGAAATACATTCCAGAAAGGTAATTTCTGAGTCCCGTTAAATCGACTGTACGGTGGAAATAATGACCAAGCGTTTTGTTTGTCATCAATTCTGAGCCATTCGAAGTAATTCGAACAGAATAGTAGCTAGTTAACAGTTGCTTGTAGGTTAAGCCAATACTTGAGGATGGGTCTACAATTTTTTCTTCAACAGCTCCAATGTTTTCTGCATTATACAATTTTCGGCTATCCGCAAAGAAATCTTTCATTCGTGTTGCTTCAACTGACGAAATGAAGTCCACGCGGTGCAAGTTGTAGTTGAAATCAGGTAATATGTAATATTGAGTAATTGCGCCCTCCTTGCGTTTCATGACATAAACGAAATGATGATTCACATCACCTAAGACAATCTTTCCTTTCTTCTTTTCAATATGAGCTCCCAACATAACTCCTCCTCGTGTAGTGCGTGTCTGCATGTTCGAAACAAAATTCCCAAGTGACCAAATAGTCAGTTTTTCTTCCTTGTTGATTTCCTTTCTCTCGATAGGTTGAACAACATGTGGGTGTCCACCAATTACCATGTCAGCCCCAGCTCGATAACAAACTGCTTCGTAACGTTTTTGATAACTGTTTGGAAGTGGTTTGTACTCCTTTCCCCAGTGCATGTTACAAATGATGTAATCGACATTCATCGCTTTTGCTTTCGCGATATCTTCCTTAATAATGACGCTGTCGATATAATTGATGATTAATGGTTTCGCAACTGATAGACCGTTTGTTCCATAAGTATAATTCAACATCGCCACTTTGATCCCATTTTTTTCTACGATCAATGGGTAGTTTTTATCCCGTTCAGCTTGATTTCTGAAGGTTCCTGTATGCGGAACACCTAATTCATCAAGGACGTCCAATGTTCGAAGGACTCCTTTTGCTCCTCGATCACATGAGTGATTGTTTGAAGTTAGAATCACGTTGAATCCCACATTTACCAATGTTTCAGAAATTTCATCTGGCGCTGAGAATTGCGGATATCCTTTGAAAGGTTTTCCCGCTTGCGTAACTTCTAGGTTCGCTATACGAATGTCATATTGATCAATGATTGGTTTCACGAACTTGAAGCCATCATCGTATTCGTAATCTTTCGTTTTTGAATTATAGGCAGCTTGAATTTGACCATCGTGCTGCATCACATCTCCAACGAACAAGAATGAAAGTTGTGCATTTTCCTCTTGTCCAAAAGCAAACAAGCCGACGTTTAACGTCAAGAAGGCTAAGAGAACTTTAGACAGCAATCGGAGCTTTGATAGACGGGTGCGGGTCGTAGTTGAGTAATTCAAAATCTTCGTATGTAAAGGAGAATATGTCATTGACTTCTGGGTTGAGTTTCATTGTTGGTAATGGTCGAATCTCTCTGTTTAATAGCAAATCCGTTTGCTCCAAATGATTGTTGTAAATGTGAGCATCACCAAATGTATGAACGAAATCTCCTGGCTCAAGGTTACATACTTGGGCTAACATCATTGTTAATAGTGCATAAGAAGCAATATTGAATGGTACTCCCAAGAAAGTATCTGCACTTCGTTGGTACAACTGACAGCTCAATTTTCCATCAGCAACATAGAATTGGAACAAAGTATGACACGGAGGTAAAGCCATGTTGTCGACATCAGCAACGTTCCAAGCCGAAACAATATGACGTCGTGAGTTTGGATTGTTCTTTATCTGATCAACTAATTTCGTGATTTGATCAATTGTTCCCCCATTTCCATCAGGCCAGCTTCTCCATTGATGACCATAAACCGGACCAAGATTCCCATTTTCATCCGCCCATTCGTCCCAGATGCGAACTTTGTTTTCCTTCAAGTACTTGATATTCGTATCGCCTTGTAAGAACCAAAGAAGTTCATGAATGATCGATCGTAAGTGCAATTTTTTTGTAGTGACGACTGGAAATCCTTTTGAAAGGTCGAAGCGCATTTGGTACCCAAAAACAGAAATTGTTCCTGTTCCTGTACGGTCTCCCTTTTGAGATCCATTGTCTATAATATGCTGGAGTAAGTCGTGATACTGTTTCATCTAAGTTTGGCTTTTTGGGCGGCTGAAAAGTACTTCATTCAGGTCGATTCTAAAAGCAAATGTTGGTAAATGACAGGATTGGTTGAAAAATACTCAGATCAGGACTTTCTACTTTTTTGTATCTTCGATGCATGAAATGGATCATAGTTCTCATTTTGATTTCTCCCTTTGCCTTAAGTGCTCAGAAAGAAATTAAGCTCAAGCGCAGATACATGGCGAAATATGAAGGCGTTGTTCCTGCGTATTCGATGGGATCTGCCTTGGAAATCGTGGATGTCGATGAAACTCCAATTTCAATCACCATCGGAAAAGGATTCATTTATACAACAATTGGAGATCGTAAGTTGCAAGGGACATATGAAATTATGTTCGAGGCGGACACCTATTATCTCCTCGATGCAACAATGACAGGGCAATTGGCAAATGAACGTATCTTAATATATAAGCGCGGAAAGAAAATCTCTAGAGATGGGATGTATCCTCAGCCTTTATCTGATTTAAAGAAGAAGCGAAGATAAGTCGCGCTGTCAAGATGGCAGTAAAATTTCCTAGGCACAATAGTTGACAACAAAGGATGTGCAAACACAAGGACAAAAACACCAGTTTGGATCGACATTAGAAGCGATCGTTTACCCAGCATTATTGTTGGTTGTGATGTGGATCGTGTTTTGGTCAGATCACCTTTTCCCAGATGTACACTTTTATAAGTATGGTGTAATCCCAAAGTCAGTTGATACCTTGGGAGGTATTCTTCTAATGCCATTGCTTCATTCGAAACATGAAATCGGACATATCGTAAATAATTCGGTTCCAACAGCTATTTTATTTGGTGCACTCATCTTCTATTACCGAGAAATCGCTTTGCGCGTTTTTGTACTTGCTTGGTTATTCACTGGAATTGGATTGTGGGTTTTTGCTGAAAACACGAGTAGCTATCATATTGGGATGAGTGGGGTCGTTTATGCACTTGCTGCGTTCTTGTTTACGTCTGGAGCGATCAGAAAATACCTTCCACTTCAAGGGATTTCACTCTTCGTGGCCTTTGTATATGGTTCTATGATTTGGGGAGTTTTCCCGATGGAGCCTCATGTTTCTTGGGAAGGTCATTTGGCTGGAGCAGTAACTGGAGTAGCGTTGGCTTTTGTTTATCGAAAGCGCGGTCCTCAGGCACCAAAGTATATTTATGAAATTGAAAAGGAGCTTGGAATTGAGCCTCCAGATTTAGAAGGGATTTACAACGAGCGGGTTAGAATTGCAAAGTTAGAACAAGAAGAGCGAGAGCGAATTGCGAAAGGACATGTGATTGTTTACCATTATGTTCCAACAAAAAAGCCTGAAGCTAAAGATCAACCTTCGGGCGATACTGATGTGAAATAGTGCCTAATCCTCTGGATACTTCTTCCCATTTAAAGTCATCAAAATCGATGCAAACATAACCACTGGTTCGCAGTTCAATGTGCTCGTCAGTTAGGTAAGTTGCCAAGTCTGAAATGCCAAAATTGTGACCAATAATCAACAAATCAGTATTGCCAGAGCGCTGCCAAATTGCATCGAGTAGAATTTCCCGGGAACAGAGGTAGAAGTCATCTCGCATCACAACTTTATTGATAGCGATTTTTTTTGTGACGGTTGAAAATGTTTCACGCGTGCGCTTTGCGGCACTGCACCAAGTCTCACAGTCCAATTCTTTATTTACAAGATACTCTCCAATTAATTGGCATTGAAGAAGTCCTTTTTCGTTCAGTTTACGATCAAAATCTCTTCCTGAATCTGATTGTTGTAGTGCTTTTCCGTGGCGTAACAAATGAAGTTTCATTACTTATATATTAGATTACGTTCTTTAAAACCTGAATTTTAGTCGAACTCAGGTTTAAAGTACTCGAATTAATCCTGCTTTTATCCAGAAGAGCACTTTTTTTTAATATTTACCAACCAATCCTTCTCAAGGTTCGTTCTATAGCTACTCAGGCATAGTAGTATAAGAATTAATCACAAAACAATAATTTTTGTAAATTGCATAAGGATCGGAAAATAAGGACACTGAAGAAACACATGAGCATCACAACTGAAATAATACATAAGTGTATCAGTGATGATCGTAAGGCAATCAACTATATGTATGAGCATTGCTTTCATCTTCTTATGCCCGTATGTTTCCGATACAATAACAATGAAGAAGACGCACGAGCTTCGTACAATGCTGGATTTATCAAAATTTTGAAAGCATTAGAAAAAGTTGATGATGACGTGAAATTCAATGCCTGGGCAAAGCGTGTAATGGTAAACACCTTAATTGATGAATACCGAAAAAACAAGCGATATACCTCGCACATTACTAAAAGTGATAGCGAACGTGAACTTGACTTCTATTCAGAAGGGCATGTAAATGACGCAGAAAGTAATTTGGGGTATGAAAACATTATGATGCTTGTGCAAGAATTACCTCAAGTGTCAGGGCATGTTTTTAACCTGTATGTTATTGAAGGTTATTCGCACAGAGAGATAGGAGAGCAGTTGGATATGTCAGAAGGAACTTCAAAATGGCATTTGTCAACTGCACGTAAAATGTTAAGAGAAAAATTAGACCGATTGGAAAATCGGAATCAGAGAATGGTGATATGAGCTGGACGGATGAAGAAATAGACAAATTGTTTCAAGATGGTGCAAATGCCCAGTCTTTTGAGTACGATAATTCGTACTTCACTGAGATGGAAGCGGCCGCACTACCTGTGAACAAGAAGGGGAAAGATTTCCTTTGGATGGGGACAGCATTGCTTTTTATTGCAGTATTGACTACCGGATACTTTGCAAATGAGGCAAACGATAATGTATTTAATGGAACGAATGATCAACTTGCAAAATCTGAGTTGAATAATGAGTCTACTGTAGATTCAAAAACTTCAATGAAAGATCAGCCATCTACGAATGTGCTGATGCAAGATCAACAAGACAATGAATCAACGAATGAGAATTTAACTTCAGAAGAAGGAATGGACGTTGCGTCAGCGAAATCTAATTCAACAAATCATCCGAATAGCAGGTATGCACCTTCACAAGAAGAAGGATCGTCGAAATCAATGTATAATGTGGATGCAAGTGGAAAGACTACTACAGCTAAAGGACTAGCAGTAACGAAAGCTACTGGTTCAGTTGTTCCAAAGGTGATTGATGAGCAAGATCCAAAGATCAAGCAACTAATCAACCTTCGTGCTGATACAAAAATTAATAATCAGAGACAATTCGATGTTGATCGAGTACCAATTACCGCAGGTTTAATTATTAAATCGCTAAAGCAACTGGATCAAGGAATCGATTGTAGTTTAATTCCGAATACGTTGCCTGCCTTGAGCAGTCTTCGCCCAAAATCAACCTTTTATGTTGAGTTCAATGCTGGAGTTTCACAATCATTGATTACGCCATCAGAATACACTTCTAATTCTTATGGAGGCGGATTTGGAGTCGAATCGTACTTAGGGAATTTCAACCTGACAACAGGATTGAATTTTAAATTGTCTGAACACAATGATTTATTTTTCACCCGCTCAGCTAAATTCTATGGTTTTGGTTCAACATTTGACACCGATACGTACGATTACCGAAAAGTATATTCAATCGAACTACCAATAAGCTTAGGCTATAATTTCGGAAATCACAATGTGAATATTGGTGTTCGTCCTTCTATCTTGATTGGAGCAAAAGTTAAGCATCAATCTTTCGAAGATGAAGAATTAACTAGATCTGAAGAATTATATGGTTTAGCCGGTGGTTTAACACGTTACGGACTGAAACCAACGTTTGGGTATTCTTACCATATGAACAAATGGACGATTGGAGCGAACATTGGTGTTCAGCTAATGCAGTCCATAGATGAGGATTTCATCGATGGGTTTAATAATCGTTTCCCCGTAGATGGACAAATTTACTTGAGAAGAACAATAAGGTTAAGAAAATAGAGATGAGAAGAGCGAAAACGTTTATAGCGTTTACTGTAGTGTTGGGAGGATTATTAATGTCCTCGTGTAATAAGCATAGTATTAATGTGCCACAATCGAACGACCCAGTTTTTAAAGCTGAAGGAACGATTGATGCAAATCAATTTGAATTGGTCGCAGGCGACGATAATGCCTTTATGTTTACATCGATTGAGAGTAAAAATAATGTCCCTATTTATTCTGGGAAATTAAGCAATGGAGACCTTTCTATTGAGATAGGTATTTATGATGGTTTGATCGATATTCCAGGTCATAATGTAATCAATTCAATGCCTTCTGAATTAATATTTTCTCGAAAGACTACTTCGCCAATTGCGTTTCTTTCAAAAGAGTCCTTTCCAAATGCTGACATAATTGATCACGTTTCGTGGTCTGTGGACGGTCTTGATTCGCTCAACACAATGACAATTTATGAGCCTGGGAAATACCAAGTTTGTGCGGATATCGTCTTCAGCGATGGGAGTTCAAATGTTCTGTGTAGTGAATTGATTCTCGGATATGCGCGACATGCAAATTTCCAGATCAAGCATTTTTTAAATCAAAATGGAACATTAACTGCTTGGGTAGAGGACCCACAGGTGGCAGTTGAAAAAATTAAATGGTACCTCGATGATGTCCTTATCTCCTCTGACGCTGAATTAACGTATAATCAACTTTCAGATGAAAATCATATTC
This sequence comes from Fluviicola sp., assembly GCA_002733985.1. GTDB lineage: Bacteria > Bacteroidota > Bacteroidia > Flavobacteriales_D > Crocinitomicaceae > UBA4466. The sequence goes on from NVXP01000055.1 coordinate 15,144, forward strand.
TGCGTGCCGATGTGAGTTTTGAAAATGGAGTGAAGCGAAGTAAAAATATGATTGTCGACGGAAGCTTAGGTGGCAAATTCATCGATGACCTTACGTTCTTCGAAACGGGAACACTTGCACTACTTCATAGAGATTTTAATATTCGTTTGAAATTGGTGCAAGACGGAATAACGTTCTCCTCGGATCAAACGAATAATAGTTTGAACACGGTTTCATTTAGCGATGTTTCTTATTATGCGAAAGACGCAAATGGAAACGACGTTTACAAAGTAAAAGCTCATGTCGTGGCGACAGTAATCGACGTTCAGAATGTTAATGGATCGCGACAACTTGAGTTTGATACTACTTTTGGTATCGCAATACCAAAAGATTAATATTTAGTACTTTAGAAAAAAAAATCATATGAAACTCCTAATTGCTGCTGCATTGTTGACTTCTGGTCTAGCATCTGCTCAAATTACCTTGAATAATTCTGATTTTGCTGATGGTGGAGACACTGTTCGTATGAGTTCAACAACGGATCCAGCAATAGATTTTTTGTCTACAGGATCAAACTATTCGTGGGATTTCTCAGGATTAGTAGGCGAAAGCCAAGTTTTAAGGAGCTACAACGATTTAAGTAGTGTATCAGTATTAATGCAATTCCTCTTTGGTGGATTCGCTCCTCCAAATTACCAAGCAACAAACTTGGTTGCATCGGAAGCATTACCTCTTGATCAAATGGGTGCATTTTTACCGGTAAGCATTACTGAAGTGAATTCGGTTTCAAAGAATTCGGCTGATTCAATTACATCTATTGGTATTTCAATGGTGGTTGAAGGAACTGAAGTGCCATTCAAATCTGATACAATAGAAACTCGTTATAAATTCCCCGCGAATTATGGTGACGTTTATTCTTCACGAGGTTACTCGAATATCGACCTTAATCCGATTTTTGATGCAATCTGGATTCAATACCGTCAGCGAAATAGCAATATTGATGGCTGGGGTGAGATTACAACGCCTTTTGGGACATTCGATGCGCTTCGTATTCGTCATATAATTCAAGAGCAAGATTCAATCTATATTGGAACGTTTGGAACTTGGATTGAGCTTCCAATTCCTCCAAGTACGATTTATGAATGGTGGACCACAGGTGAATTGGAACCTATCCTTCGAATTACAACTTCGGATTTAGGCGGTACAGAAACTGTTACGGACATCGAATACCGCGATTCATATGATCCGCTACTGGTTGGAATGAACGAATTAATGACTGAGGTGAACGTTTATCCAAATCCTGCTCATGATGAGCTGACATTAGATGGTTTGGAAATTGGAAGTACGTTTGTGATCGTAGGTTCAGATGGGAAACTAGTTCAATCTGGAAATATCGAATCAGCTTCACAGAACCTTTCGTTAACTGATGTGGCGCCTGGTTCGTATATCCTTTACATTAGAAATGTGAGTGGAACTTTCGCAAAATCGTCATTCGTAAAGCAGTAATTCCCAACTAAGGTAAATTCATTCTTTCAATTGATGGCTTAAACATATGTTTCCATCAAACTTTCACTTAACTTTGCATCAAAGGCAAATCGGCTTATCGCTGCTCGTCAATTGACGAGGAGAGGAAAGTCCGGGCAGCACAGAGTACCGTACTTCCTAACGGGAAGGGTCAGTTTTAGATTGATACAGATAGTGCCACAGAAAATAAACTACCCTGACAAGCTTGCTCGTCGGGGAAAAGGTGAAAAGGTGAGGTAAGAGCTCACCGGGCTGTTGGTGACAAGAGTTGCATGGTAAACCTTACGGGCTGAAAGACCAAATATACCCAGGAATGTCAAACGAAAGTTTGATGAGAAGAGCTACTCGCTCGATCTGGGAGGGTAGGTCGTTCGATCCTAGTCGCGAGGCTAGGGCTAGATAAATGATAGGCGTCGTGCAAACGATTACAGAACCCGGCTTATGATTTGCCTTTTATTTTTTTCACACTTCTTTGCATGTTGAATCAGTTGACCCAAAGAGGTCTTCATTCCTGAAGGTATCCCGAATACAAGAGATGATTTTTTTTGGTGATCTAAGGTGTATTTCAGGCGTGTTACATGTACGCCAAATAGATGGTACGAACCAGCGGTTTTAACGCTTCTAATTAATGTTACGGTCGATTTTTTATCAATTCCTTTAAGGATGATTGCGTCTCCTTTTATCGCTGCAATACGAGATCTTCCAATAATCATATGTATGAACAACAAAAGCATCAAGGAAATTAGACCGTAAATAATCAACTGAGATTGATTTAGTGCGCCTGAAAAAGATAAGAAGGACAGAGAAATTATTGTGATCAATACGAGCAGAGGACATGTCCACTTGAGCTGGGGTAAATAATTCTTATCGTACAAGTTAACACGTGCATTCGCACTGAGTTTAGCTGATAAAACAGCAAGGTCGTCTTTGATAGGTGTCATACTTACGGGTATGAGGTTTGAGCGAATATAATGACTTTTAATTCGAATATTGAGAAATCGCCAAAAGAAAAATCGGTTTTGTACTAGTTGAGTTTATGAAGCATTCGCTCTAAAACGTCGTGATATTGTAGTAACTGATCGATATGTGAAGGGTAGAATTTGGGGCCTTCTGTCCGTGCTTTTAAATAGTCGTAGATCGGAAAGCGATTTAATTCTGCATTCAACGTGGCATTGTATCCTGAGTTTTGACAATACGCTAAGAATTTCTGAGCATCTGTAAAATGCTCGGCTTGCTGAACAATGGAGAGCGTCATGAGATCGTAATAAACACCTGCTCGGTCTTCGTTCGGGAAAAAGTGATTCTCCGGGTACTTTTGCCAAATACTATCTTGGAATGTTTCAAGTTGACTGTATTTGCACAACACAACTTTAGCCGAATCATTCCATGGTCCGTTTTCTGGTCGGAATATCGATTGCTGGTTCCATTTTCGGGTCCATTCATACGTTCTTGCCCTGTTTTGTTCCTTTCGAATCGGACTTAGAAAACTCAGCATGTCTGATTTTGAGAGCGTGTGATAGTGATGATGACTATTCAAGTCCTGGTAGTGCTTCACTCCGCGAACTGAATCATTGGTGTATTTAAAAACAAAAGGGTCCAGTCCTATTCCAATAAAATTGTGCTTGTAGGAAATGTATTGATTTGGAGATTTTGTTTTGCTTACTTGTTCCACCATGTCGTGCAAAATTCCACTCTTATTTAGTTTAATGGGTGTTTGCATGTTTTGAGACAGAACCATGTCTATGCCTGAATTGTACCCTTTTTTCTTAATCGTAGCAATAATCTGATCTGGGGATAAGTGCAGAATGATAATGCGGATGCCATTATTTTTTGTGAAGTTTTTGAAAAGCACCGTGTCCTCAGCATGCAAGAGGTCGGATGCAATCACAAGTGCCTGACTTTTTATTGGCTTCGCTGTTTCGATACTACACGATGTCATTGCCAAAAGGGAAAAGAAGCTGATACGGAGCATCAAGATATTGAATTGCATGAAACAAAGATAGAAAGTATTCAAGTATTAAGGCCACGACTATTCTTTTGTATGGCTTAAAATCTTACTATCTTTGCAGAAAATTTCGTTATGGCAAGCAGACAACAGCAAAAAGTAGATTTAATCATCGTTGATCTTCGTTCGGATGATCCGAAAAAAGTGAAAAAAGCAATTAAGTCGCTTGAAGTTCACGGGAATGCATCTGTAATTAAACCTCTTTTTGGAATTTTAAAAGAAGGATTACCTGATAAACTGCAAAGCCAATTAATAGAGTTGTTGTGTAGTTTGAAAGATACATCAGTTGTTGCTGAGATTATTGATGTACTCGAAGACAAAGAAATGCTTGAGATGCGCCCTCTAGTTTTAACAACTATCTGGAACATGAAAGTTGATTTCAGTGATTACATCGACGATTTTGTTTCTATTGCATGCAAAGGTTCATTCATGGAAGCAGTTGATTGCTTAACCATTATTGAGAATTTGGAAGGTCCCTTCATGGAAGAGAATATTTTGGAGTCTCAATTACACTTGAAGGGTTACCATGAAAATAGAGATCTATCATCAGATGCTCAAAAAGCGGAAGTCATGAGTGAAATCGCAATTTTCATCAAAGAAACAGATATGAATTTGATAGACTAACTATTGAAATCAGATTCGAAGTCCCAAGCAAATCGTTCTTTCAATAATTTGTATGTGTACTTTAATACATCTTTGTTTTCAATCTTGTCCAAAGCACCTCCGATGAACGCAGATACCATCAGTTTTCTAGCTGATTTTTCAGACAATCCTCTTGCACGAAGATAAAATACGGCTTCTTCATCCAATTGACCAGTTGTTGATCCGTGCGAACATTTAACATCATCCGCATAGATTTCCAATTCTGGTTTTGAATTGACAGTTGCATTATCTGACATTAACACATTTCCATTTGATTGGAAGGCATTAATTTTCTGTGCATCACGTCGAACAAAGACTTTCCCATTGAAAACGGCCGTTGCTTGATCATCAATTACACCTTTGTATAATTCGTTCGAGTTGCAATTTGGAACCGTGTGATCTACCACTGTGTGGTTATCGACGTGCTGCTTTCCTTTGAGAAGGTACGTCCCATTTAAGTTCGTTTCGCAATTCTCTCCAATCACCTCAATGTTTAAGTTATTTCGAACCAAACCACCATTCAATGTGATCGTATTGATTGTAAATGTTGAGTCTTTTTCTTGAGAAACTTGCTCTGTAGAAATATGTGAAGTGTTTTCTGCTTCGTATTGGATTTTATCGATCGTCAAGAAAGCATTTTTCCCAACTGAAATTTCAGAAGTCACGTTTGCGAATGCCTTGTTAGCGTCTTCAGCAAAAAATCCTTGGATGATTCCTGCCTTTGAGAAATCTCCAGCATTGATAATCGTTTTGAAATTCGATAAAGCCGCTTCTCCTTTTAACAAGTGAATGATCTGAATTGGCTTCTCAATAATTGCTTTCGCTTCAATGTCGATTAATACTCCATCCGTAAGAAAGGCAGTATTTAATGCCGTGAAGATTTCGTCTTCCAACACAAGATTACTTGAATTGATTTCTCCCTCCATACACGAGGAAAGAGGAGAAATTGAAACGCCTTCTGGCATTTCATCCGAAGATAATTCTTCAGAAAAATGACCGTTCACAAAAACGAATGTTGTTGCGTCTGCAGCAATTCGATAAGCGTCCAATGATTCAATCGTTTCTTCCGAAGAACGATAATTCGTTTTGCCTAATTTCGCTACACGCGTATATTTCCAGGCTTCCATTCGAGTTGTCGGAAGTTGGTTCGTTGCAAGTGTGTTTTTCGCTAAACTTAATTCCTTCTCGTCCAATAAAATTGACGTTGGTGTTAATCCTTCTAACATGGAGATGTTCATTTCAATATCTGTATTCAAACTCTATTATTGACCAATTTCTTCTTTGATCCAGTCGTATCCTTTTTCCTCAAGCTCTAAAGCCAATTCTTTCGGCCCAGTCTTAACGATTTTCCCGTCGTACAATACATGAACGAAATCAGGTACGATATGATCGAGTAGGCGTTGGTAGTGAGTAATAACGACAGTCGCGTTCTTATCAGTTTTCAAGGTGTTCACGCCTTTTGCAACAATTCGAAGCGCATCGATATCCAATCCTGAATCTGTTTCATCTAAGATTGCCAACTTTGGTTCGAGCATCGCCATTTGGAAGATCTCGTTACGTTTCTTTTCTCCACCAGAGAATCCTTCGTTCACACTTCGTGAAGCCAGTTTCGCATCCAATTCAACCAAGGCTGATTTCTCACGAACAGTTGCCATGAATTCCTTCGCTGACATTGGCTCTTCACCTTTGTATGCACGAATTTCATTGATTGCAGTACGCAAAAAGTTGATGTTTGATACACCAGGAATCTCAACGGGGTATTGAAATGCCAAAAACAATCCTTCGCGAGCGCGATCTTCAGGGCTCATTTCCAAAAGATCTATTCCATCGAAATCGACTTCCCCTTCTGTAATTTCGTAATCTGAACGACCAGCCAAAACTGAAGCGAGTGTACTTTTCCCAGCACCGTTTGGTCCCATGATTGCGTGCACTTCTCCTGCTTTTACTTCGAGGTTTAATCCTTTTAGAATTTCTTTGCCGTTGATTGAGGCATGTAAGTTCTTAATTGTAATCATTCGTGTTATTCTTTATTTCTTATTGATCAATAATCTGAGCTGTGGTGGTTGAGCGGAGTCGAAATTACCCTACAGATCCCTCCAAGCTGATTGTTAATAATTTCTGTGCTTCAACTGCAAACTCCATTGGCAATTGATTCAATACTTCCTTGCAATATCCGTTCACGATCAAGCTGATTGCTTTTTCTTCGCTGATTCCTCGTTGAAGGCAGTAAAAAATTTGATCTTCTCCAATTTTTGATGTCGTTGCTTCGTGCTCGATTTTCGCTGAGCTATTCTTGCATTCGATGTATGGGAAGGTATGCGCTCCACACTCATCGGTCATCAATAATGAATCACATTGTGAGAAATTGCGGGCGTTATGTGCGTTTTTGTGAATCTGAACTAATCCTCGGTAAGAGTTTTGTGACTTCCCAGCAGAAATTCCTTTTGAGATAATCGTACTCTTCGTTCCTTTTCCGAGGTGAATCATTTTTGTTCCCGTATCCGCTTGCTGGTAATTGTTAGTCACAGCAACTGAATAAAATTCTCCAATTGAGTTATCACCTTTTAATATGCAAGAAGGGTATTTCCATGTCACTGCTGATCCCGTTTCGACTTGCGTCCATGAGATTTTAGCATTGGTGTCACAGATTCCACGCTTCGTTACGAAGTTGAAAATTCCTCCTTTACCATTTTTGTCTCCAGGATACCAGTTCTGAACAGTCGAGTATTTAATCTCGGAATTGTCCTTGGCGATCAATTCAACAACTGCTGCGTGCAATTGGTTCTCATCTCGCTGAGGAGCAGTACAGCCCTCCAAATAAGAAACGTAAGAACCTTCATCTGCAATAACCAGTGTTCGTTCGAACTGTCCTGTTTCTGCTTGGTTGATTCTGAAATATGTTGACAATTCCATTGGGCAACGAACACCTTTTGGAATGTAGCAGAAAGAACCGTCAGTGAAAACTGCTGAATTCAATGCTGCGTAAAAATTATCCGTGTGAGGAACAACTGTTCCCATGTTGGCGCGAACCAATTCTGGATGATCTTGAACGGCTTCTGAAAATGAACAGAAGATAATTCCAAGTTCCGCTAATTTCGATTTGAAAGAAGTAGCAACGGAAACAGAATCCATTACGAAGTCAACGGCAACTCCTGTGAGGTGCTTTTGTTCTTCGAGGGAAATTCCAAGTTTCGCCATCGTTTCCTTCATTTCTGGATCAACGTCGTCCCAACTTTCGTACTTCTTTGTTTGATTTGGAGCAGAATAATACGCCATCTCCTGAAAGTTCGGCTTCGTGTAATGAACGTGTGCCCATTCTGGCTCAGTCATCGTTAACCATGCGCGGTATGCAGTTAAACGGTAGTCTAACATCCACTGTGGCTCTTCTTTCTTGCTTGAAATTAAACGAATGACATCTTCATTCAATCCTTTTGGGATTGTATCTGACCCAATATCCGTCGTAAAACCAAATTTGTATTCTTGGTTTTCGAGGTCTTTGGCGAGTTCGTTCTCTGTATAGCTTGACATACTTTTCTTAGATTGAAAATGATTCACCACATCCACAAGTACGACCTGCGTTTGGGTTAACAAAAATGAAACCCTTTCCGTTCAAACCGCCCGAAAAATCGAGTGTTGTCCCGATAAGGTAGAGGTAGCTTTTTTTGTCAACTACGACTTTCACACCGTTGTCTTCAAATGCTTTATCTCCTTCTAGTTCTTTATTGTCAAATTTCAATTGATACATCAATCCTGAGCATCCGCCACCTTCGACACCAACTCGGATGAAATATCCTACCTGTCCTTCGTCTTCCATCAGACGTGCTGCCTGATTTTTTGCTGAATCTGTAACTGTGATCATATCTATTTAACTAAATTAGAATCTTATCTTTATTTAGACTTATTTTAAATAAGGATGTATTGCACTGCAAAAATACCAAATTTGTGGTATTGATACAAGAATTTGAAAGCACTATTTAGAAAAAAGATATTCTTGGCCATTACTTTTCAATTGATCGCAGTTTGCTAACTTTGTTGGAAAGGATGAATGCATGAAATTATACCAGGGGTTTGATCAATTATTGGACATACCAAATCCGGTTCTAACAATCGGTACTTTCGATGGCGTGCACGTTGGACACCAAAAGATTATTCAACAATTGAATCGCGAAGCAGAAGCAGTTGGTGGTGAATCAGTGTTGTTCACTTTTTATCCTCACCCACGAATGGTTCTTTATCCTGAAAACCATGGTTTGCGCCTGATTCAGACGCAAGCGGAAAAAATGGATAAACTTCGAAGAATGGGACTTCAAAATATCATTGTTCATCCATTTACAAAGGAATTTTCTCGATTAACGGCAGTTGAATTTGTACGCGACTACTTGGTGAATCGACTAAAAGTGAAAAAGCTAGTCATTGGTTACGATCATCAATTCGGGAAAAACCGAGAAGGTTCAATTGAATTTTTGAAAGAAGTAGCACCTATATATGGCTTTGAAGTTGAGGAAATCAGCGCTCAAGAAGTCAATGAAGTCAATATCAGTTCAACGAAAATCCGAAATGCCATTTTAGCAGGTGACATGGATTTGGCCAAAAGTTACCTTGGGGAGCCATTTGAATTGTATGGAAAAGTGATTCGAGGAAACGCACTGGGCCGATCTATTGGTTTTCCTACGGCAAACTTGGATATCGAAAGTGAGATTAAGTTGATTCCAAAATTGGGTGTTTATGCTGTGAATGTAGTATTAGCAGATGGAACCTTCAAGGAAGGAATGATGAACATTGGAGTTCGGCCAACCATTGCGAATCATGACGATCTTTCCATAGAGGTAAATTTGTTCGATTTTGAAGGTGATCTATATGATCAGTATATTACGGTACAATTGTTGTCTCGCTTTAGGGACGAAATGAAATTTGATTCGATCCCAGATTTGCAGGAACAACTCAATCATGATAAAGAAACAATTCGCGCTTATTTTAATTCTTTGGTCTAGCCTTGGCTTCGCTTCGACAGGCTCAGTACTTCACGCTCAGGATGTGAAAATCTATGAGTGGGAAGAGGTTAAAGGAGCAAGTCCGGATACAATCTTTGCGATTTCCTTTGAGAAGAATAAGTTGACAGAAGTTCCTTCCGAATTGGCGAAGTTTTCCAACATTAAACATTTGAATTTCGCGAAGAACAAATTAACTGAATTGCCCTCCTTTCTTAAGGAATTCGATTCTCTACGCATTTTGAATCTCGAAAGAAATAAGTTCAGTAAGTTTCCCATTGAAATCTGTCAATTCAAAGCACTCAGGGAATTATTGATCGGAAGTAACGATATCGCTTCTCTTCCAGATTGTATCGAGTACGTTTCAAACCTGGAGATCCTCGATTTGTACGATAATCCAATCGGGGGACTGCCTCAATCAATGATGCGCATGAAAAACTTGCAGAAAATTGATTTCACAGGGATTCGCTTCAGTAAAGTTTTTCAGAAACAATGGACGGAGCAATTGCCAAATACCGAGCTCATTTTCGATTCTCCGTGTGATTGTATGAATTAGATTCAACGGTCGTTCAGTAAATTTCCATTCTTTTTCAGAACATTTCTTGTTCTATATTTTAACGCTTTCAATTCAACCAATCGAGGGAATTAGTCGTTGATATAACTAATATGTAAGTTTATTAAACTAAACGTTGCCACTGTTTATGGATCGATACCCGTTGATGCTCCCATTTTTTGTAATTGTTACTGCATTCGTTATTGCTAGAATTGTTGTTTTTTTTCAATTGAAAACAATATCAACAAAGGGCAGACATTCAGGAATCGATGGATTACGTGGGTTTCTGGCTATGGGTGTGTTTATTCATCATACTGTCATTTGGAGAAATTATTGTCTAACAGGAAACTGGGAAGCCCCAACTTCAAATTTTTACAATCAGCTTGGACAAACTAGTGTTGCTTTGTTTTTCATGATATCTGGATATCTGTTTGTTAAAAAGTTGATCGATAACCGAGAATCGGGACTGAATTGGTCACGATTTTTTATCGGGAGGATTGCCCGTCTAGTTCCATTGTATTATTTCAGTTYACTTATTATCGTTCTAGCCTCYTTGATTTTGAATGGCTGGACGCTAAATACTTCTCTGGCACATTATATGAAAGACATCGGGCATTGGATGGCATTCACCTATATGAGCCGCCCAGCACTTAATGGTCTCTTCGAAGCACAAATTGTGAATGCTGGCGTCGTTTGGTCTCTTGCCTTTGAGTGGTTATTCTATTTTTCCTTGCCATTGATTGGTGTTTTTGTTTTGAAAGTAAAGCCCCATTTAATATTCATCCTGTTGGCAATTGGGTTCGTCTATTTGCACTATTGGAGCGTAGGTGGGTTCTATTATGCTCAATTGCATTCATTCTTAGGTGGAGCAATTATTGTGGTGTTGAAGCATTATTTTGGAGAAAAAATCAATTGTTCACATCCCCTTTTCGGCTTGCTTATCATCGCTTGTTTTTTCGGAGTTTGCCAATTTCACAGCGCTGATTACATTTACTGCAAACTATTTATTACGGCTGTTTTTGGGATAATTGCATTCGGAAACACTTTTTTCGGTCTCTTGACCTCTTCAGCATTCCGCTTACTTGGAACAATAAGTTTTAGTATTTACTTACTTCATGGAATCGTTTTGTTTTTCACCATTAAGTTTATCGTTGGCTACGAATTTATCCAGCAGCTATCAGACTTAAACTATTTGCTATTCGTACTTCTTTTGATTCCCGTAGTAATATTAATAAGCTTAAGCACCTATCAATATGTGGAACTTCCCTTTATCAAATGGAATCAACGTAGAAGATCTTAACTTAATACTTTAGTCTTTCCAACTTTTTACCCATTAGACACGTCTAAGTACTGTCTGCCTTTGAAGCGACCTATTGTTCTACGCATATTTTTTGCCCAAACCCTCTCTTTTTGAGTGAGATGGCAATCGTGTAGATGATTTACTTTTCAAGAATTGAACGCGCCTACTTCGTTTTTTCTTGGTGTAGAGATTAGGTTTGTTTTTTTGGAAGATGCTGCGAGAAAATCACTCCTGAACGAAAAAAATCGATTCTATTTATGTCGATTATTCATGGGTTTCTTGTGAAGATGAATAAACGAACGAACTATAAATGAAACGATTACTAACAATTGCTTGTTTTTTCGCGCTCTGCTCAGCGAATGCACAGCAGGTACCTCAGTTTAGTCAATACCTTCGGAATCAATATTTGGTGAACCCTGCTGCGGCTGGTGTTTATGATTTTGTTGATGTCACCATTGGTGGAAGGTTGCAATGGCTTGGCTTCGATGATGCCCCGAAAACATCTTACTTATATATCTCGTCACCACTTTCGAATACACCCAAAACACGTTACAATCCGGGCTTGAGAATTAGTAGTGGACCAGTAAGGAATCCAGAAATTAGAACAGGTAAATTGAAACACGCACTTGGAGGGCAAGTTATTGCTGATCAATACGGTGCTTTTCGCCAATTACGAGCGTCAGTTACGTATGCTTTGCATTTACCATTATCACGGAACTACAATTTATCATTCGGAACAAGTTTAGGTTTGTCGAATCGAAGTTTCTTAGCAGATCGTGCTCAGACCTTGAATATGATGACAGGAGCGGCGTATGTTGACAATACATATGACAATTTCGTTGCGAACACTGGTGCTCAAAATACCATGGATGTTGGAGCTGGGTTATACTTATATTCAGATAACATGTTCTTCGGAATATCTGCAGATCAACTTACGAAGGACTTTGTGAAATTTGGAAATGTAGAAACGACCTTCGATCCGAATATGCATTTCCAAGGAACAGCTGGAGTGAAAATCCCACTTTCTCAGAACCTAACATTAATGCCTGCAGTTTTGGCGAAATATACGGACGCAGCGCCTCTTTCAATTGAAGGATCGGTGCTCTTCGAATACAAAGAATGGTTGTGGATCGGTGCTTCATTCAGAAATGAGGACGCAGTTGTCGCAATGGCTGGATTAAACATCAGTGAGCGATTCAAATTTGGTTATTCATACGATTTCAATATTTCCAGAGTACAGAATTTTAGTTCTGGAGGTCACGAATTGGTTCTTGGTTTAATGATAGGAAGATAAAAAGGATGAAGAAAAATCTTGGACTCATTGCAGCATTTGCATGCATTACATCATTTAGTCAAGCTCAGTTTTGGAGCGTTACAGAACCAGTTCAACTTGGTGGTACAGTAAATACCATTGAAGCGGAAGAGAGTATTCCTGTTTTTTCAAAAGACAGTTCTATTCTTTACTTCGTGAGAACATTTGATTCCAAAAATAAAGGTGGGGAATGGGATCAAGACATTTGGTACAGCTCGCGAAATGACGATGGATCTTACACAGATTGTAAGCGATTGAAATCACTCAATAACAAATTCAATAACTCAATTCTTGGGCTAAGCGATAACGGGAAGATGATGTATCTGCTCAATGCTTACGATGGGAAAAAAGACATGGAAAAAGGAATCGCTGTATCGAGTGGAAGCGGAACTGCTTGGTCGAAGCCAGAAAAGATTACAATTCCAGGTTTAGACATCGAAGGAGAGGCATATGGATTTCATGTGACTGGAGACGGAAAAACAATTATTATTTCTCAAAATGGTCCAAAGAGTTTAGGGGAAGAAGATTTATATGTGAGTGAGAAAACATCCAGTGGTTGGTCGAATCCAGTTCACTTAGGAAATGTAATCAACTCAGCAGGATTTGAAATTTCACCCTTCCTATCAAAATCAAAAGACACCTTGTTTTTCTCCAGTAATGGAATGGGAGGAGAAGGTGATGCTGATATATTTTACTCGGTAAAACAAGGAGCTTGGACAAATTGGTCAACTCCAATCAATCTAGGTGCACCGATCAATTCATCAAAGTTTGATGCATATTTCACGTATTCTGGAAACGATATTTATTGGTCAAGCAACCGTGACAATGAAAGAAGTGATATCTATACCTCAACAATTTTATCTCTACCACCATGTGTGATTACTGCGATTGGCAGTGATGTGACTGTGTTCAATGGAAAAGACGGACGAATTGATGCTACAGCGAAAGGTGGAGTTGCTCCCTATTCGTATGCTTGGTCAAATGGAATGACGAACGAAGATCCAAATGGAATTCCAAAAGGGGAGTACACGGTTGTGGTGACGGATAACGTTGGTCAAACAGCGACGACGTCAGTTGTGATTGGAGAACCAAAACAAGTGATAGCGATAAAGGATAAACGAGATTATGCGATGACGCACTATTTTGGCTACAATGCAGATAAGTTGGATGCTGAAAATGATAAGTTGCTCATATTTTTGAATGGACTTGATGAGCAGATGAAGAATGGGCGTAAGATTACGGTTCAAATTACATCATCTGCATCTAATGTGCCAACGCGTGAGTTTAAATCCAATGGTCAATTGGCGAAATCACGCGCAGAAAAGATGAAGAAAATGTTGGAGGATTATTATGGTGACATGGGACGTGAAAATGATTTTACCGTAGTCATTACTGAAACATTAGTTGGTGGTCCGCTTTATGGAAATGATAGAGATAATGTGGAGAAATACCAGCCATTTCAGTACATCTCATTGTCTTCTAAATAGCCAACCGAATCAATTTCACTTACGTTCATGAGTTAATTGCACGATACTTGCTTTTAATTATTTCTATATCGATATATGTCAATATGTATTGATGTGGAAAAAACTCGTTAAGTTTGCCCCAGTGAAAAAATGGACTCTCATACTTATTGTTTGTTGCATTGGTACTTTTGTTAGTGCCCAACAAGTCCCGCAGTACAGTCAATTCTTACAGAATCAATACATGGTGAATCCGGCTGCGACTGGAGTGTATGATTTTATGAATGTCACCGTCGGTGGAAGATTACAATGGGCGGGATTAGAAAACGCACCAAAAACAACTTATCTCTATTTTGCCGCACCAGCTGACAAATTCCGAAATGCTTCAATGAAGCGTACTTATGGTGTCATTCGTCGAGGGAACAAGCGCGTAAGGCACCCACGAATGAGATATGGTTCGCTCGTGCATGCCTTCGGAGGAAGTTTTGTGGCAGATCAATACGGTCCATTTCGTCAATTAAAAATGATGGGAACCTATGCACTTCATCTTCCAATCACTCGGGATTACAACATTTCATTTGGAACGAGCCTAGGGCTTTCTAATCGAGCATTTCTTCCTGAAAAAGCACAAGTTCTAAGTGTTCTAATGAATACTGGAGTATTTGATCAAACTTATGACACATATGTTTCTGGACAAGGTGCTCAAAACACACTAGAGCTGGAAGCTGGAATGTATTTCCACGGTAAAGGAGCGTTTTTTGGTGTCTCGATGAATCAATTGACGAAAGACTTTGTTCAATTTGGAAACCGTGATTTCAATTTTGATCCACGCATGCATTTGTTCGTGACAGGAGGTTATGAAATCCAAGTAAATCGAAATTTAGCAATTACACCAGCCTTTTTGGTGAAATATGTTCGTCCTGCGCCTGTGGCTGTTGAAGTTATGGCACAATTCGAATTTCAAGAACGCTATTGGTTCGCTACTTCTTATCGACACAAAGACGCGGTAGTAGCAAATCTTGGGATGTTCGTTTCAAACAAGTTTAAAGTTGGTTATTCCTTCGATTTACCAATCACTCAAATCCGAAGATATAGTGCCGGAAGCCATGAGTTGGTTTTGACGCTGATGTTCGGTMGAGAGACGAGTCGAGCTCGTTTTTAAATATTGGTGATCGGCCCAACCGAACATTGCCTCACTTCGTTAATGGATTAATGAAACTGTTCCTAACATTCACTCTTTCGATACTTGCATTTGCTGTTTATTCTCAAGACTCCATTTCACGGAATTCTCGCTCTTTTCGCATTTATTCAGGTGCCCCATTTCAAGCGGTAGGCTCAACGGGGGATTGGTACACACCCGATTTTGAAATTGGGTTTGACGTGAGCCATTCAGTAWGGATCAAGAATCGATTTTATGTTTCATTGGGCCTTGGAGCAAATTACAGTCAATTTCGGACCGATCCCTTTGTTCGGACKTGGACTTCCCTTAGTTTTTCCCCATTGTCGGGCACGACTAGTAATTCCTATACGGATGATTATGAACGACAAACGCGCGGAAATTTTTTCAATATTCGCGTCCCGCTGCAGCTTGAGTATATGCCTATTGGGAAATGGACGTCTTATGGGAGGGTGGGATTTTTATTTGACATGGAGGTTTCTTACAATTTAGTAGATGTTTTTGCTCATTCAAATAGAGCTGCACCAGTGAATTATTGGTCTAGTCCAAGTTATCTGCATGCGAATGAATTTTTATTGAGCGGAACAGCTTCGGGAGGTGTGAAATACCGTAAGGAGAATTTGGAACTGTTGTTTGGTTTAACAAGTCAAATTGGTTTTTTTGATTTCAATAAAAATATTCGAGTGGACCGTATAGGAATTGGGGCTGAATTCTGCATTCGAAAAACGATTCCTAACACTGAATTCCCTCATCGTGAAAGAGATCAATCTGGCTTAGTTAAAAAGCCACGCTCAGAGTATCTGTTTGTTGAATTCGGTGGGTCTGGATATCTCGGTTCATTGAATTATGAACGGACTCTGATTAAAAATGGTGAGTATCGCTTAAATGCAAAAGCAGGAATTGGTGCTTTTTTAGCAGGAAACGCGAAGTTGTCGCTGCCAATAGGACTTAATTGGATTTCAGGGGAAAAGCGCGGATTTGAAATAGGTGTCGATGTTGTTCCTGTGTTAGGGTCATTTTCAAATTCCTATTTAGCTCCCCATGCCGGTTATCGGGCAGAGTTAGGCAGAAAATTTCTCTTACGAATTACTGCCGTTGGTTGGTGGTCTATTGATGGTGATGTCCTCGTAGTTCCTGGGATTAGTTTAGGAGCACGGTTGTAATACATTACCAAAAGTGCAGTTTGTGGCGTTTCTAATGATCCCCTAGGTATTGGTATCTATTTACGCAAAGTCAACAATATTATTACGGTCAAGTCGAAATAAAATGACTCATCGATTGTTCATCTCTGATTCCTTACACCATCTTTGCGCTACGAAGTCGTTGCGTCCTTTGTGTGCAAAAACGTCTTTCAAAGGGTTGTAAAGTAGACGCCATCCCGGAATTTTGCCTTAATTTCGTCCAAGTTTTCAGTTGAAACATCCATATCCAACTAAATTAAATACAACAAAGCCACTATGAAAATAAAGTGTAGTTTTCTCGCCTGCTTAATTTTCCTGCCATTT
>NVXP01000056.1 GCA_002733985.1 Fluviicola sp.
AGTGACGAGTCTAAGAAAGTTTAATGTGTGGTCCTTACGAAAGCATTGAGCCGAGCACTCCGATATACATGCCTTTCGTGTTGCTCGTTATCACTAAACTGGTAGTTGGAGATGAAACCGAGATTACGTTTGTATTCTTGGAAAAGAGCGTGGAACCTTGGATCTCTTTCAATCTTGCTCCGAGCCTAAGACTCATCCTTGTTGTGCTGACTGATGCTTTAGTAAGACATTAATTTTGATAATCGTATTAAAATAGCTGCTTTATTTTTCTCTTTCACGAATCGATGGAAGCTTAACAGAATCACTTGATGTTTCAAAAAACGACTCTGGAATTTATTTTCTACGAGTGAAAACTCAGAATGGGGAAGTGGATCAACGTTTCATCAAGGATTAATCGTTGAGTTTATTACTAGAAAGTGTGTATACTCATTTGTTATAGGTAATTAAGCATAATATGGAAATCG
Source organism: Fluviicola sp. (assembly GCA_002733985.1). Taxonomy (GTDB): domain Bacteria; phylum Bacteroidota; class Bacteroidia; order Flavobacteriales_D; family Crocinitomicaceae; genus UBA4466. Next base: position 465 of record NVXP01000056.1, read on the forward strand.
AAACAAGAAAGTCTGCATCAGAGTCAATATTGGAAAGTGCAAAAATTGTTTGGAAGAGTTATGCAAAAGGATTTTCGAAATTCTACCTAATATTTGGTTCGTTATCCTGTCTCCTAATAATTTATGGAATATTTGATTATGACAGTGCTACAATTATGATGTGGAATTCTCAATATCATCTATATCTTCATCTGTCTCTGGTGATTGGGATCGGACTGCTCTTCACTCTATTATATGTTTTAATGATTATGAATAAATCAAAAAGGGCTTATTTTGAAGACGCAAATGATCACGCTTTGAAACATAAAGAAATAGACTCTATTTTTTATCGATTGACTGATAAAAGCTTTACACGAGATACTCAGTTGACTAATTCAACAACTAATTGGGAGCTATTCGCGAGTAAGGAAGTGATTGGTGATTTTGTGATTTTGCATCTTAGCAGATCACCGTTAAATGCATTCGTCATAAATTGTGAGTTTCTTGATACAGTACAGAAAGAGAAACTAGATGCCGTTTTTGACGAAAAAATAAGGAAATAACACCTATAACATCGGCTCATGTTTCATGCCGAAAAGTGTTATAGGTAATCGAAGGTTTGGGTGTGCCACATTCGAAAGATGCCCAGAATAGGTAATCCCCCAACAACATAAACCTACCAACCATATCGCTTTTACGTATTTTAGTAAAACCGTTATCACTCAATCAAAATCCTAATGGGTTAAAATCTGTTTCTTCCTTCCAAGAAGGGACTTTCCAATGTGCATTCCTCACTCGACGTATGCCATCTGATCCTTCAACAATGATTACCATCATTAATATTGATTGACTCGGGATTTTCCTTAGGAATTCTTCTGCAGATGAGATGTTAGATCCAACACCCGCAATTGTGTCCTTTCTACAGCTTATCTCCCAAGACACAATCTTATGAGATGAATCCAATTCAAATAGTGGAGAATGTCGGACAAACAATTCGGTTGCTTGAATATTTCCAATTCCACCATTTTTAACGTCACCCCAGTACAATTCAGTATCTGGCAAATTTGAAACGCGGTATTTAAGTGTTTTGATGACCTCAGTGCTGTCGCCGGTTCCGATTGAAAATTTAAGAGTTACAATCTTTCCTTGTCCTGGAACAACTGAATAGAAGTCCTCGTTTTTATCGTCTTTATGGTCTTTAATTGAAGCATTTGATACCCATACATTAATTTTACCATTATCAGTTATTGGAAGGTTAGGGTATACTTTATTTATATACCCTCGATACAGTACCTTCAATTCATATGACTCAACAGCCGCAACTGGTTCTTGAGCTGAGCAAATCAAACCAATAGTTAGTCCAATAAACAGAATTAAATAGTTCATTTTATTCAATTTTTACTTATGACAAATCTTGACGCTTCGGCTTCTTTTTCTTACTCGCTTTAGCCTTTGGGTTAAACTCTAAACAGCGATCCATCCAATACGATAAATCATCTTCGGAATCAAATCCTTCTGGGGTTACAAAAATGTAACCTTTCATCGGTCGGCCAGTGAAATCCATCGGTAAGCAGTTCTCTCGTTCGAGTTCTTTCTCGTAAATTTCTTCGCCAATTCGAGCCATGAGCAAACTATCACCGTATTTTTTATCGATGTGAATCCCACACAGCATTTTATTGTCAACCTTGAAAAGTAAGCCGCCCATCATTTTCATTTCTTCGAAAGGTGCGTGTTTTTCATTCAATGTTCTCCGCAAACGGTCGGCTAAATATTCGTCATATGCCATCTTATCTGTGTTGATCGATTAATATCTGGTTTCCATCTGGATCGGTTAATGTAACGCTTGCCGGACCAGAAGTAACAGGATCTGCTTCGCTGTTCAATTCAATGTTGTCTTTTTTCAAAGAAGCTTGAATCTCGCGAACATCATCAAAAGAGTCGAGTGGGGAAGCATTCTCATCCCAACCTGGATTAAATGTTATGATATTCTTGTCGAACATTCCTTGAAATAATCCGATGAGTGAATTTCCATTTTTCATAATGAGATAATTCATCTTTGTGTCTCCACCAAAGACGGTGAATCCCAATTTTTCATAGAACTCTTTCGAAATTCCGAGGTCCTTTACTGATAGACTGATCGAAAATGCGCCTAATTTCATACTATTTGTTTTTAAGTTATTTTGCTTGAATAAGGTCCCACAGATTTCCATAAAGATCGGAGAATACAACAACTGTCCCGAATTCCTCCTCTCGTGGTTCACCTTTGAATTGGACATTATTCTCTGAGAGATGTTTGTAGTCCCTCCAAAAGTCATCCGTATGCAAAAAGACGAATACACGACTTCCTGTTTGGTTTCCAACACGTGCGAGTTGTTCCTCGTTTTTCGCTTTTGCAAGCAAGATCGTACATCCAGTTCCTCCAGCAGGAGAAACAACCACCCAACGCTTATCCTCGGAACGTTTCGTGTCTTCAATTAGATCAAACTTCATGACCTTGGTGTAAAATTCGATGGCTTCGTCATAATCCCGAACGATCACTGAGAGCTGTGTAATCTGCTGTTTCATTCTGATTTATCCTTGAAGTAAGCCGTCATTGGTTCGAAGTAAAACTCTTTCCAACCTTGAATATATTGGGTTTGACCTTCTGGAATGTTTGTGTGAATGAGAACTAATTCCGTTCCATTTTTATGTGTATCGAATCGGATGATTAGGTGCGAATCTTCATCAGTTTCTGAAAATTCAGAAGTTCTCCACGTTTGTTCAATTTCGCGGTATTCATTTAGTTTGATGTTCGCTCCTGTGATATATCCATCCCACGTCGAGAAAGATTCACCTTCAATCGAGGAGCATTGTGCTTCGCCACCAGTCATTTCGGTGTGTAATTCACTGTTCAGCCACGCTTCATAAATTGTTTTTGGTTCCGCAGTAAGAAGGATGCTAAGTTCAATCGTTTCTTTCATTGTATCGTTTAAGAAGTTCAAAAGTTAAAATACATAAAATTTGAATGTTTACCGAAGTAATTGAAACGAAGAAAGTGCGAAACAGTAGCTTCGCACTTTATCAGTGAATAGTAATTCGTAAAGGTTTTTACTTATGCTATAACCTAACCAGAACTTGATACGGCAAAATTAGGGATCTTTTTTATTCGAGAAACAGGTATAACTACCTGAATTGGGTGTTGCCTGAGCTAATGAATCAACTATAGTTTTGTTCCTTTCACGAGTAAGGTAGATCGAATAGACTCCTCTTTCAAATGAAGAAAGGCCAAGCGAGAATCGTCTTTCATGAAAAGCTGAAACTGTTCATCCGAATCGAAAGAAATAAAGTGTACTTCGTATGGTAAATCACCTTCAGGTGAAATGAAATTTTCTGCAGTGGGACGAATACGATAGATCATTTTCCCTGAATATTTTTCCAGCAGAGGTATCGCGAAGTCCTCGAATTCATGGAATGTGTTTTCTTTTCCGTCGAGAATGAAAATGAGTTGTGTGAGGTAAATCATTGTTTTTCAAGTATTGTGTCTTTATATATTACAGTTTGCTGTTTTCAGAAACGAGTTAATGGCTTGAAATAGAGTAGACATGCAATACTTCGTGATTCGATTGAATTTCTTTCATAAATGACAAACCCAATTTTTTCAAGAGTTGAATGGAATCTTTGTTTGAAGGTAAAGTCGTAGCTAGAATTTGTTCATGTTTTTTATCTACTCTAATTTGATCTAGAAGAGCTGTTGATGCTTCGAAAGCAAAACCATTTCCAAAGAATTCGGGTAATAGTGCAAATCCAATATCAAAATGAGCGAGGTAATCTCGTTTCATGAACGTCAAAACCCCAATTAATTCGTGTGTTTTTTTGCTTTGAATCACCCAATAATTGGTTTCGGGTGCATCTACTATTTTTTGAATATAGGTTTGAGCATCACTCACAGATTGAATCTTGCGATCACCAATGAATTCCTTCCATTTTGGAGAGTTCATCAATGAATACATAAATTCCGAATGATCAATATTTAAGTCAAAAAGTGAAAGTCGATCTGTAATTAGTTTCATTGTTTACTGGTTTTCATTTCCAAGGATTCTCGGTTYWTGAGAGTAAGAGTTACCACTCAATCAATTTCCAATCCACTTTAGAGGAATTATGCAATGATATTAAAATATTAATAAGATCAATGCGTTTGCTGCTTAAACCACTTAAGAGTACCCAATGAAAATTTCAATCTTAACCCTTTTACTTTGTATTAGTTTCATTTCRACAAGTCAAACCGCTAATTACAATGATGTTGCGGTTATTGTGAACGACAAYAGTCAAACTTCCATCGATATCGGTAATTACTTTCAAGCGGCTCGGAACATTCCCAATCAGAATATGATTCATGTTTCAGCTCCAACAACAGAGGAAATTGACAGTACTGAGTTTGAACTCATTCGCGACCAAATCGAAAACTACTTACTCAATACCAACTTTGAAGAAACAATAAATTACTTAGTCACAACAAAAGGAGTCCCTTTAAAAGTTGATGCGAACTGCTTTGATTCTATCCAGTTGGGGATTTCTTGCGCTTCTTTTGATTCTGAATTATGCTTGATTTTRGGTCCAAATGCTAGTGAAATWGGACARYCTGGAAGYTGCGTGAAYCCCATGTTTGATTCTTATCAGCATTTTTCACACGATACAATTGGCGGGTATCTCGTTACTCGACTCACTGGATATTCGAAACAAGACGTRTATAAYCTYATTGATAGAAGTGGTCCCGGGATAGGARTTAATCAATCGAGTGCRCARGCMATTTTAGCTATCAAGAACGCAACAGGGGGAGATTCAAGTTATTTCCATGACTTATACATTACTCCAACGAATGATTTCCTTTTAGCAAATGCGTGGAATAGTCAGRTTGACGTCAACATTAATCCTTTATTGAACCAAACAAATGTATTCGGATATGTGTATTATGGTATAGAACCGATGCAGAACGTTTCTTTGGGATATGATTGGACAACAGGCTCAATTGGAGTGATGGAGGCAGGRCRGAGCGCACATACGTTTGATCTTGCCCAGAATACCACTGGACACTACTTGTTGGGAGATTTAATAGCGGAGGGGTGTACTGGAGTTCACGGAATGGTTGCTTATACTTACTTTGGGATGTTATATAAATCAGAGATTGTATTCGACCGATATTTGGATATAGGAGAAGATTACAATCTTGCCGAGAGTTTTTATATGGGAGAATTAAGACTTTCTTGGCAGGGTCTTGTGATTGGAGATCCAAAAGCCAGTGTGGTTATAGATAATACCGCGAGTATAGATGAACCAGAAGAATTATCGCTCAGAATGTATCCAAATCCATCGCGCGGAAACCTGACCATTGAGAGTCGCGAAGTTCTTTCTGCGATTCAGATATATGGAGTGAACGGAGCTCTCGTTAAATCGATTGACGCTCAGTCAAAAAAGAAGGTTGATCTAGATTTACAAGAACTAAAGAGTGGAGTATACCTTGCGCATATTTTCTCCCAAGGAAAAATGACCGTACAGCGAATTGTAATTGCCAAATAAGAACTGTACGTTGAATGCTTCTATGAATTGTTTAACTCCGATGAATAGATTTTCTAGGACTAAGCTATTCCAGTTTACGCTTTCTCGAAAGTTGAACAATCGAAAGAACATGAATGAAGACTGCAGATGGCATTAAGAATCCAGCAACAAGGACATACGGATATTTAATAACCGCCTCAGGAAGAATCATAGTTTCACTTCCAAAAAGCTGTGGATAGAAAATGGAGGACAGAAAGAGAAAGATGATACTAGAAATTACAACTAGTCCTGCATAATTCCAGTAGATCACAAGCTTTCGTGATGCGATCTTTTTAAAGAGTAGGAACGCGATAACAGGAGCCGTATAGGCGAAGATCATGTCAAAGTTGTACCCTTCAATTGTTACTTCTTTATTCAGTACTCCCTGCGCTACTGATGCGACAAAGATTGATTCGACAATAATGCGAAACGATTGATAAACGATGAGCCAGTTTTCGGGGATTTCGGTAATCCATGCCTTTTTTCTGTTTCTGAAGATGAAAATCCCCGTAAATATGAACAAGGGAAGTATCAAAAATATGAAGAAACGAGGAGGGAAATCGAAATTAGTTAGAAGTCCTGAATAAGCGATTCCATAAACATAAACCTGCCACAGAATTAATCCTGTAATTAGTGTGATTTTCTTTTTTTGAACCAATTTGGCGTCATCAACGGATTTCATAATCGCTTTAAATCCAATTACCAGCAGAATAATGGTCATCAATACCGAAAGAGCGATGTAAGCAATTTTTAAATACATATTAGTTAATTCATTAGTTTATTCATAAGCGTGTCAAGAGCTGATATACCATCACTTTCAAGTAATGCTTTTATTTCAGCCATTGCTTTTTCCCATTCTGGAATTATCGTGTTCACTAAGATTTTCCCCTTCTCCGTTATGCGAATAATAGGGAAGGATGATTTCGAGACCAATTCGGAGTCAATTAATCGTTTAAGGTTTCTATTGAGCGAAGACTTTTCTAGAACGGTAATGTCAGAAAGCTCTTTTTGGTTGAGATTATTTCGTTTTGTTAGAACAAACAATAGGGTAAGTTGACTGTCCGTAATGCCAAATGGCTTAAGGTGTTTCCGAAAGATATTGGCAGTCATTCTATTCAAACGCATCATCTTTCCTGAGATACATTCTTTTGGATTGAACGAGTCAATGTTTTTGAATTCCATGAAACAAATCTAATCAATAAAGTTGTATATACAACTTAGTGTAGTTGATAAAGTTTGAATTTATGTGTGAGGTATAGTTTTATTCAACTTTATTTTTAGAAGATCCCGTTCACTTGCTGTTTTAGCCAGAGATAAGGCAATTTTTAGGTGCGTCACTTCATTTGCTTCATCGATACCGTGATACAATTCAGCCAATAAAGCATGATAGAGATGGTTTTTATTCAAGTTGATCTTCAGGGCTTCGGAAATTGCTTTCTCCTTGCCATTGACTTTGGACAATGCAAAGGTTCTATTGAGTGCGGTGATTGGTGAGTACTCGATTTGAAGCAAGTGATTGTATAAATGCAATATACTTTCCCATTTGAGTTTGTTCTTAGCGGGTTTCGTATGCCAAAAGGCTATGGATGCTTCGATATGATATTTTGAAATTGCATTCCCGGAAACAGATTTTTGTAAATATTCTTCTCCTTTGCTAATCAATTCTTGACTCCATAATTCGGTATCCTGATCTTCATACAATATCGAATTACCCAATTCATCCTCACGCGCTTCAAACCTAGATGAATGGAAACAAAAGAGCGCCATCAATGCATCTGCTTCTGGAATATTATTTGAGCGAATGAAGATCAATAGGAGCGACATGGCTTCCAAGCACAAATGTTTCTTGGTATTTTTTTCCGTTGTCGAAGAGTAGTAACCTTCGTTGAACAATAAGTAGATAATCGTTAGTACGCTATGTTGTCGTTCAGCTAATTCTTCTTTGCTGGGAAGTGATAATTCAATTTTGTGTTTACGGTATGTTGTTTTTGCCCGCTGTAAACGTTTGTTGATGGTCGATTTATTTGTGAGGAGCGCAGAGGCAATTTCATCAATTCCAAGTCCGCATAACACTCTAAGTGCGAGTGATATTTGAGCTTCTTTTGAAAGTAATGGATTACAGATCGTGAACAGCATTTTTAGTTGGCTGTCTTCAATGTTTTCTGATGATAAATCAAGTTCTTCAATTTGATGATCAACGTTCTCCCGTTTTAATTCCGGAACAATCTTTTCATCATAGATTGAATTTCGTTTGAAGTAATCTTTGGTCTTATTTTTCGCGACGGAATACAACCATGCTTTCGGATTCTCAGGAATGCCCTTTAAGGACCAAGTTTCTGAAGCGATCAAGAAAGTATCACTCGCGATATCTTCTGCCAATTGAATGTTCCCGATCCCAAATGATTTACACAGCACACTTACGATCTTGGAAAATTCCGATCGAAATAAGTTGGGGATAAGTTGAGTCTCTTTCATCTAACTATAAATTCCTGCCAATTGATTCAATTGGCAGGAATCATTTTATTCAAATACCATTACATCGCGTACTTCTACTTTACCTCCAGTACTCAATACAGGACATCCTTCAGCAAGGCGCACGGCATCATCTATATCATTAGCCTTGACAATGATATATCCTCCAACCATTTCTTTCAGTTCCATGTAAGGTCCATCTGTTACCACGTTATTCGCTTGAACAATCTTTCCTTCCGTTCCAAGTGCATTCGTACCAACAAATCTGTCCTGAGCGGCAATTCCACCAATCCAATCTTGCCAAAGATTAATTTTTGCCTGCATATCTTCTGGAGCTGGCGTTACTTCTGGTTCCTCACTTCTAAAAAGCATCATAAATTCTTTCATAGTCTTAACTTTTAATGAATAATTAATTTGTTTCTACTCTTATATCGATCGGGGTTGAATCAATAGGACACGATAGTTAACTTTTTTATTATTATTTCAATGATGCCCATTCCGTCCAAGATCCATCATAAATCGACGTGTCGTTTTTTAGCACCAACTCTGCCGCCAAAAGCACAATGCATGCTGTGATTCCAGAGCCACAAGAAAAGCTTAGAGGACGCTCATCGACCTCGATATTCGTAAATAGTTGTCTTAATTCTGTTTTGGATGTGTATTTCCCGTCTTCAAGAACACGTTCAAATGGAATATTCACGGAATTCGAAATATGTCCAGAGCGCAATCCTGGTCGTGGTTCATTACTTGTTCCGTTAAATCGTTTTTCAGAGCGAGCATCGATGAGCAAATGATCTTGAAGCGAGATGTTTGATTGGATAAAGTCAATATCCACGATGCGGTTCGAATCGAGTCGACACGAGAAATTTCCCATCTCTTGAATTGGACGGTGACTAGTTTGAGTTTCAAAGTCTTTTTTGATCCAATCAGGAAGACCTCCATTTAGAACGGATACGTCTTCGTGTCCCATTGTTTTAAACATCCACCAAACTCTTGGACTAGTATAAATTCCAAGATTATCGTAGACAATTATTTTACTGGAATTATTGATTCCAAGTGCTCGACAACCACGCTCAAACTGTTCAGTAGATGGAAACGTATTTGGAAAAGGACCATCAGGGTCACTGAATACATTTTTCAGATCGAAATACCGAGCACCTGTGATTACCTGATTTTTAAATTCTGCTTGTTTGTCCGAAACATTTTTCAACGGACTCGCGTCGAGGATTACTAAATCTTCTAGATTCATATTCTCATTGAGCCATTCAGAAGTTACAAGCGGTGTTATCATAGTTAATGTTAGTTTGAAGTGCTTTCTTCGTGCATTAAAGTATGATTATTTAAAGAATCAAAAAACACTTTTTGAGAAAAACTCCTGATAGGATTCCTGTTTTTGTAACAAAACGCAGTGGCTTCGGTTATTCATTTATTCTTACATTGAACGCTAATTAATTCTTCTACTTAATGAAACTACTATTTGCCTCCATTCTTATTTTAGCTTGTAATCAATTTACGTTTTCACAAACGCTTAGTTCTCATTTTATTATGTTGGATGATGGTGTGAAGCTCGCAGCTGATGTTCACTTGCCTGAAGGGTACGTAGAAGGGAAATTGCCCGTTTTGATCCAGTTTGAACGGTATTGGAGATCGTCAGATAATCGAAAAGACAAAGGAGCAACGCCAAAGCTGTATGGGCGAGATAAGCTTTTCAATGAGAACGGATATATCATAATCATTGTCGATACTAGAGGTACTGGAGCTTCTTTCGGAACACGATATTCTGAGTATTCTCCACAGGAAGTAATGGACGCGGGAACAGTTTTAGACTGGGTCGTAGCTCAACCTTGGTCTGATGGAAATATTGGTTCATACGGAACTTCATATACAGGAACGACTGCTGAATTATTGTGTGCAACGAAACACCCTTCAATTAAGGCGGTAATTCCTGGTTGGTCTGATTTTGATTTGTACAGAAGCCCAGCTCGACCTTATGGATTATTGGCGAGTAAGTTCATCAAAAAGTGGGGATTGTACGTTCGCTTGTTGGATCGAAATAGATCACTCATCATCGGAAGTTCAATACATCCAGTAATGAAAGATTCCTTGAAACCAGCGCTGGCTGAGCACAAAGGGAACATGAAGGTGTACAAATCAACGAAAATAGGTGAGTTCCGAGATACTGAACTTGGAGGTTTCAACTATGAAAAGTGCTCGGTTGTTCATTGGAAAAAGGAAATTGAAGAATCAAACGTACCGATGTTGATTTTAGCAAGTTGGATGGACGCTGGAACAGCTGAAGGAACGATTCAACGCTTGGAGCATTTCAGTAATCCTCAGAAGATTGTATTGATGTCTACCTCTCATGGTGGATGGTCGAATGCGAGTCCGTTTGTGGTTGGTGACAGTTCGCTTTATCCAGTACCTAGGAAATATATGCAGCAGACTTTACAATTGGCATTCTTCGATCACTACGTAAAAGGAATTGACAAGGGGGTTGATGATTGGCCCTTGATGACCTATTTCAATATGGGGGAAGAAAAGCTCAAGGAGTCGAATGAATGGCCGATTCCAGGAACGGTTGAAACCAATTACTATTTTCAAGGAGATGGTGGTTTGAGTCAATCTGTACCCATTGAGAATGAAGCCATGGATTCATATAAAGTGGATTTTGGTGTGTTCACAAGTAAGAATAATCGATGGTCGACGCAGATGGGAGGTCCTGTCAAAAACTTGAATAATCGAAATGAAATGGATGAGAGAATGTTGGTGTATACTTCAGAACCAGCAACAGAGGACATTCAAATTACTGGAACTCCAGTTATCCGCCTTGAAATGACTTCAACTCTTGAAGATGGAGCAATTTTGGTTTACCTAGAAGATATCGATGAGAATGGAAAAAGTACCTACATCACCGAAGGTGGTTTGAGACTGATGCATCGTAAAGAAGCTATTCAGGATGAAACGCAATTCAACATGCATACATTCAGTGAGAAAGATGCCAAACCAATGGTTCCTGGAGAGGTAAGCAAGGTTGCCTTTAAATTATGGCCGACTTCTGTTCTCATTAAGAAAGGTCATTCGATTCGAATTGCAATCGCAGGGGCAGATAAGAGTATATTCGATCGAACTCCAAAAAGAGGAACACCGACTTATGAAATCATGAGGAGTTCAACTCAACTTTCATTCATTACTTTGCCTATTGTTGTGAACGATTAGCAATATTGATTGCAGTATCAGCTGATTTTAATACCATATTTGGCCAATAGTCCGGGTGTTCCGTTAAGTGAAAATTGTGCCTTTTTCACCTTGTTTTTATCCAAGTCCAGCGAGTAATTGATGGCTGTACGGAAATCTACTTTTTCCAAAATCGTATTTTCAAATATCGCCTGGTCCAATTCACAGTTATCAAATCTGGACTGTGTTAAATCGGCTTCAGTAAAGTCAACTTCAAGTAATTTGGAATCGACGAAAGGTGAGTTTTTGAGTTTCTTTTGATAGAACGACGAATGATTCAAGACACAGTTGTTGAACTCAAGTGAAAGTCCAAAATCGCTACACTGTTCGAATTGTAGACCGATCATCTTACATGCATCGAACTTCACAACTTGCAAGTAGGTATTGTTCAATTGGGAATTACTCAAATTACATTCTATGAATTCACACTCTACAAATCGAAGATTAGAAAGGTTTGATGATTCGAAATTACAATTGATAAAAGTGCAATTTTCATATTCACCTAACTCTAAATGATTTGACGTGAAATCTTCCTTTTTATATTCAATTCCTTCGTTGTAATTCATGGTTTTCAAGTATCAAACCCGAAGGTAGGGGTAGTTTTTGAATCAAATGAGTTTCCAAAAGAAAAACCAGAAAAACAATTCATGTGAACTGTAATTGGAGGTGAAGAAATCTATCGCGGATTATTTCAAAAGGAACATTTTACATTCTTTTAAACTAATTTACATGAAGCAAGTGCTCGTTGATTAAATTTGAGAAAACAGAAAAGATGACAACCAATAGATTCATTAAATTATTCTCGCTTACGTTCTGCCTCTTGACTTTTATGAGTTGTCGAACAAGTGATGAAGCTATATCTTCAACGGTTATTGAGCCAGCTTCAGAAGTACACGAGGAAAAGCAATCTATCTTCAAGAAACTACAAGAAAACAATCACCTCTCTATTGAAGAGAGAATAGCGCTTTATCATGAGTTGAAAAATGAGCACCCGGCTGAATACAATTTCGAAGATGAGCAAGAATTGAACAGGTATGGTTATTCCTTGCTATCAGAAGAGAAAGTGAAAGAAGCGATTGAAATTTTTAAACTACTGGTATCTGAATTCCCAAATTCGGCAAATCCTTACGATAGCTTAGGTGAGGCTTACCTCGCAGATGAAAATGAAGCGCTAGCATTGGTGAATTATGAAAAATCAGTCGAGCTTAATCCAAAAAACACAGCGGCAATCAATCAAGTTACTAAGCTCAAGGGGTTGGAAATCTTGGTGACGGATTGGGGAAAAGAGATCTTTCACTTTCCACTGCATTTCGCCCCAGAAATTCCTTATGTAGGTGTTGAAGAAGTAGTATTTCCCAAAGGCTGGATTGAACCGGATAGTACTGACTTTTGGTCGTATGTTTTCGTTTGGGCACTTGATGATAAAAAGTCCATCACGCCAAGTGAATTAGAGAAGACCTTGAAATACTACTTTGATGGATTAATGGGCGTCGTAAAGGAGGATAAGGATGCTGAAATAATCAAAACGAGCGCTCACTTTGAAATGAACACCGATTCACTAAACAACGCCGATATTATTGGAGACTTGACCATTTATGATGCCTTTGCTACAAATAAACCATTGAACTTGAATGCACGTATTTATTCAAACTATTGCGAAGAGAGGGGAAAGCTGATTCTTTATTTCCAGTTTTCGCCACAGGAATTTGATCACGCTATTTGGGACAAATTAAGTACTGTGTTAGTTCGTTCAACGATCTGCGAAATGTAGAATCAAGTGGTATTAGGATCCTTATTTTTTGTTGATTAGTCCAAGGATTTCCAGTGCTTTTAGGCTTACTTCCTTCCTGATTGACCCAATATTACTCGATTCTGATTGTCTTTTTGGTTCGATATTCGTTGCAAAGTAGTAGGATTCATCTTTTGTCTCAATGTATCCCACGAACCAACAATTGTCTTGATCATTTTGAACAGACCAACCTGTTTTTCCTCGTAAGATATAGTCCTCGTTTTCCTCGATGATCATTAATCTACTCATCAAGCGATGGGTTCTTTTTGAAATAGAAAGACGCTCTTCATTGAATGCTTTTAAAAAACTGATTTGTTGGAATTGATTAATTAGAGATGCTCCTTCCAACCAAAACATGTCGAGGTTTGTACTATCGAAAATCATCTCTCCAAAGTTCAACTCAGAAGTGAATTTTTTCATTCGTTCAACTCCAACTTTTCTAGCGATTTCCTGATAACACGGAACACATGAGGCATGAAACGCATCTCTGAAATATAAATCTTGTTCCCAGCTCTTTAGATATTTAGCCTCACCATCCCAAAGGATCACGGTGCTGTCGTTTTCCATAACGCCTAGTTCTAAGGCAATGATGGAATTCGGGATTTTGAATGTGGAAGCAGGGAGGTGACCCGTTTTCGCCCATTCGAAATCATTTGAGTAAAAGTTGTTCTCAGAGAATATCAATATTGAACCTTTCACACCTGCAGAATCCAATAAGGCCTGAAAATCCTGATTGATAACTTCCTTATTTTCTTCTGGAACAAGATCAGTAGTTTGAATTGTATCTGCTTCCGTGCAGGAAACACCAAATAGGAATAGAAAGATGAACAGGTTTTTCATTGAATTATTTTCAGGTAAGTTGTCCAGATGGATAAACACAGGATCAAGCCACAAAGTTAATGAAAGTGTGATTTAATATTCAGAAATGACAACTACGTAATTTACAGAAGTCGGTGAGAGGTGACTAATTAACGAACCTCTTTTACTTGGCGAAACTTGAGACCTAAGGTACGTTCGTAGTTTCGTAAAATCTTCACTTCAGAAGTATTCACAAAACACATAGAAGTACCTTCTTTTCCTGCTCGTGCAGTACGTCCACTTCGGTGCGTATAGTATTCATCACTTTCTGGAAGTTGATAATGCGCAACGAAAGTCAATCCAGAGATATCGATTCCTCTTGCAGCAACATCTGTGGCAACTAGAACGCGCAATGTTTCATTCTTAAACGCACGCATTACTTTATCCCGTTCTTTTTGGAGAAGGTCACCATGAATAGCATCTGTGACGATGTTCTTTGCGATCAACTGTTTGGCAAGTTTCTGCGTTGCGGCTTTTGTTTTACAAAAGATGACTCCTCGGTTTTTGTGCTCCGATTTTAAGAACATCATGAGCGCATGCAATTTCGCTGTGTCATCGCAGATGATATATTGATGTGAAATTTTCTTGTTGACGATATTCCCGCGATTGACAATAATGCGTTCAGCACCTTCAGCCAAGTGTTTTGAAATGATTTCCTGAATTCCATGTGGAATCGTTGCTGAAAAGAGCCATTTATTTTCAACAGCAGGAAGAGAAGTCAAAATTTCATCCAATTCCTTTTTGAAGCCCATACTCAACATTTCGTCAGCTTCGTCCAATACTATAGTTTTCACTGCGCTTAAATCAACAGCTTTACGGTTGATCAAATCGATCAATCTACCTGGAGTGGCCACAATGATGTGCGTTGGTCGTTTTAAGGAAGAAATTTGGCGATCGATGTGCTCTCCACCGTATACTGATTCAGTAAATATTTTTTCAGAATACTTTGTGAATTTAAACAACTGCTTGGCTACCTGTTGTGCCAATTCACGTGTTGGACAGAGGATTAAACCTTGTACAGAACTAATGTTTGTGTCCATTTGCTCCAACAATGGAAGTCCGTATGCGGCTGTTTTTCCTGTTCCTGTTTGCGCTTGTGCAACAATATCTGTTGTTCCAGCCAATAAAAGTGGAATGACCTTCTTCTGAATATCAGTAGGTTCAACAATATTTAATTCAGCAAGACTTTTTACAAAGCCAGAGCGAATACCTAATTCTTCGAAGTTTTTCAAAACAAAATGAGTTAATTATTGATGCAAAAGTACACCAAAGATGGAGTGATGACTAGAAAAATCTATTCTTCTCCTCTGTCAGGACCATCTATATCTGTTCGTCCTCTACCAGATTGTTCGTCTTGAGCTGGTTTCACACGTTTATCTTCCCGTGGTCCACGTTTATAGATGACCAATCCATTTAAGAAATTACGCAAAACTTGATCTTTCAACTTTACGAATTTTGGATGCTCTTCGTTGCGGCAGAAATTCCCTACTTCACCTTTAGAGATGCGGAAATCAACCAAAGCTAGAACTTTGACAATATCGTCATCGCGCATTTTCAAAGCGACACGAAGTTTTTTTAAGATATCATTATTTGTTAAAGCCATACTTGATTTTTTACGAAGGTAAGAATTCAATTTATTTTAGTCGTTTTCTAAGGACATTAGTGCACTATTAAAATTACTTATCTTACAGTTCATTATTCACAATTTTCAATAATTATATCCTAGCCATGAAAAATTCAAAGAAAATTTTAATGCCGTTATTAGTTGGTGTACTCGTAATCCTTGGGTGCGAGAATAAACACGAACAAATCACATATGACACTGTGACAGAAATTGAAGGTGAATACATCTGTACAGGTGAGTGTATAGTAACAGACAACGGGAAGAGGGTTGTAGTGACGGTATCTGGAGAGACAGATAGAATAGGGCGTTATCCAAAAGCGAAAGAGAATCTTTATCAGGTAAGGATTACAGGCAATGATGACTTTAAAGAACTTGAGATTGGTGCATTTAATGGACGGACTTTGCTCACTGCAACAGCAGAAGTTTCCGATAGCACATATCCTGTTTTAGAAGAGTATATCTTCGATACTGATGAATTCGGTAAAGCAATTGGCTTTACAAAAATCGTACGGAATCCGAGTTCAAAGAATTTCAAAACGTGTGTAATCTATGGAACGAAGGTTGAGGTGATTTCGAAAAACCAATAAAGAATATTTTCAAGGAGTAATATGAAAGTGTCTTTAGCATTTCTTCCAATTACTCTTACCTTTCCAGCAATTAGAATTACATGGAATTAAACGACGACAATATTCTGCGATTTTGGCAATGGTTCGTGAAGAACGAGAACACCATTAAGGAGTGTATTGAAAATGAAGATTCAGGGCAAAAGGAATATGTCGTTGAACAAATGAATGAACAGATTCTTAGTCTTGGAGTATTGACGTGGGATGTTGGTTTGAATGATGACGAAAACTGGTTCCTGATGCTTTCTCCAAATGGAAATCGAGAAATGTTCGAGGTGAGTCAGAAAATCATGGATGCGGCTCCAGAGCACATGGCTTGGCTTTTTTATTCTAGTAAACCTGCCAAAGAATGGAATCGACAATTCACCATTTACGACGACTACATGGATGAACAATTCATCGATGCGACACCATGGAATTATATTGTTTTTGAAGAGGATGATGGAAAGCTAGAACTAATCATTGAAGCGAAAAATATTCTTCAATTGGATTCTGATTCCGCCAAGGCTGCTGCTGAGCAATTCGTGATTCAGGAAATTGGTGAAGCAACACGCATTTTACTGATCTCTTCAGTTGTTATCATGCATACGCTAGAAAGCGAATATGAGTCTTCGAAAGCTCCCGTTTTGGAATTGAAGGAGCATTTGGAAGAGATCGGATAAAACGGTAGCTTTTTTTAGCTTACTCACTGTCGAAAATTATAGATTTGGTTTTCTTTTTTAGCTTTCTCGTATCAAAGGAGTTATGAGGTTCTTTATCTCAAAACGTGTTGTTATTGATGTCATGCCATTCTTATTTGGCGTTCATCGATAGGATCACATTTCCTCTTTTTCGTTCTGAATCAACATAACTATGTGCTTCTTGGATTTGATCCAGCGGATAAACCCGATCAATTATTGTCGTTAACTCTTCTGATGCTAGCATGTCTCGAACTTGGATCAGATCGCGCATCCGTGGTTCTTGTTTACGCATTCCAGTTGCAGCAAATTTCAATTTCTTCTGTGTGAATGGAGATACAAACATCATGTTTAACAAAGCAGAGAAACTCAGAACGGGCGTTAGGAAAGTACCGTTTTTACTTAAATTCTTCTTCGTTTTAGCGTAAGACAATTTGCCTACGGTATCAAAAATCACGTCAAATTTTTCTGAACTATCGCGTAATTCATTCTTGGTATAATCCAATACATTATCCGCTCCTAGATCTTTAACAAGTGCCTTGTTTTTTGTGCTGCAAACTCCAGTTACTTCTGCTCCAAAATGTTTTGCAAGTTGAATCGCTGCGGTTCCAATACTCCCTGAGGCGCCATTGATCAAGACCTTTTGACCTTTTTTAATATCTACTTTATCAGTAAAGAACGCGAGCGCTGTGCATGCTCCATCTAAAATTCCTGTTGCTTCTTCTGGTCGAACATTTTCAGGTTGGAGTACAACTAATTCATCTGATGGTATACAGATATACTCTGCATATGCACCACAGTTTAGACCTGTTTCTGCCATAACCTGATCTCCTGGTTTGAAATTAGTTACTTCGGTACCAACGGCTTCAACGATTCCCGAAAGGTCGGTTCCTGGTGTTTTAACTTTTGGCTTCGTTAGTCCAAGGAATAAACGACCAAAGTACGGTTTGCCTTCACGCATAAAAGTACTCGCTGCTGTTATTGACGTAGCACTAATTCTAATGAGTAATTCGTTTGATTTTGGAGTTGGTTTCTCCACGTTTTTGATTTGAAGAACATCAGGGCTTCCGTATCGTTCTGCTATAACTGCTTTCATATTTTTGTGTTTTAATATGAGGCAAAGGTGAGGCAATTAAAGCCGTCAGTCGTTCCAGATTATAAATCGGAACAAATTTGAAATTCAGAACTTATTTGTTGAGTTGATTCCAATATGCCTTTGGAGTAATACCCAATTTCTTCTTGAAAAAAGTATTGAATACGGTCTTAGAATTGAATCCACTATCATAAGCTAAAGCCAACAGTGTTAATTGATGCGCTGATTTAGTACTAAGTTTTGATTTAAAGTCCTCTAAGCGATAACTGTTGATGTAGTCTGCAAAATTTTGACTGAATCCTTCATTTAATAATTGCGACATGTGATTTGGCGGCAGGTTTATGTATTCCGCAAGTGATCGCAAGGTGAGTTCAGGATTGAGATATAGCTTATCGTCATCCATTAATGTATTCAACTGATTTTTGTAACGAATTAGCTCTTGGTCATTGAATAATGATTTTTTGTACTTACGAACTGCGTCAGTCGATTTGTCATCCATCGAATTAGAATCACCAAGAATTCCACCAATGTGTTTTTTGAAAGAAGGAAGATGATGCAAGGGTTTTGCCAATGGCTCCGTTGGGAGCAGTAATACTAAAGGGAAATGATTCTCAATTCCTTTTTTGAGGTATTCCAATGCTGTTTCCAAGTTATTCAATTGTGCATGACAAAGAATTAGAAAGTTCAATGCATTTCCAGCAGATGGTGATTCAAGGAATGATTCTAGCTCAGAAATGCCCTCTTCAGCTTTAACCGTATTTCCCATGATCGCATATGAAATGGTTGTTCCTCCAAGTTTGGCTAGATATCCACTATTGTCTTCAGGTAAATGTTGGAAATATGTTAAACCTTCTTCTTGTCGTCCAGAAAGTAAATGGCTAGCACCGATGTAAACGACAGGAAATGGTAGTTCGGGTTGAAGATCTAAACTTCGTTTAAAATAGGGAAGTGCCCTATCAAATTGCTCCATCATGTAAAACAGAAACCCTTTGTAGTTTAGGTTAACCGATGAGAATGGTGCCACTTCAAGCGCTTTGTCGATGTATTTCATTGCCACTTCAAGCTTTCCTTCTAGGGTAAGGAAATTCGCCATTGTGAGATACATCGTATCTGTAGGGCGAATACTTAGTGCATTATTCAAGTGCTCGTAGGCTTTGTTCAAGTCCCATTTTTGCCAACAACTAACCCAAGCCAAATTTAATTGAGTTTCAGGAAGATCTTCCCTTAATTCGATTGCCTTCTGCAAGAACGGCTGTGCTTTGGTAAACCCTTCAAACGCTGGAATAATTCCCATTGTTCCCATATAGGCGTACGCTTGATTTACATCCAAATAGGGTAGAGGGAATTCTGGAGACTCTAGGATTACCTCTTCAAATATTGAAATGGCTTTTAGTGTACTGGTGTAATCCAACTTCATTAAGTGAAATCTGCCCTTGAGGTATTTTTTATATGTTTCAAAAGGAACATTATACGAGTCAACCAATCGCTCTTCCAGTTCAAAATGACCAAGGTGTTCTCTGAGTTTGTCTGCAATAATTAAACTGATTTCATCCTGTACAACAAATACTTTATTGAGGTCACGGTCAAATGTCTCTGACCAAAAGTGAAAGTCATTTTCAACTTCAATTAATTGTGCCGTAATTCTAGCCAATGTACCAGACAGTCGAACGCTTCCTTCCAAAATAATGGAAACATTTAACTGTTTTCCGATTTCAGAAATGGTGCTGTTACTTCCTTTGAATGAAAATGAAGAGGTTCTTGACGTGACTTTTAGCTCTTGAATTTTTGCAAGTGCATTGATAATTTCTTCAGTGATTCCATCCGAAAAGTACTCTGCCTCAGTATTGGAACTCATGTTCACAAAGGGCAGCACTGCGATGGATTTATTGATTTCTGAACTCACGGTAGCAATTTAATTGTTCTAAGTTAAGTTTTTTGTGAAATTCCCGTTTAGAGAAGTGTACTCAAACCTTACTTATTTGCGTATTGCTTCACAAAACCCAAAGGAGTTAAGCCCGTTTTCTGTTTGAAAAAACGAATCAAATAGGAGCTTTCGCTAAATCCAAGCTCTGAGCTAATTTCTGAGACATTCAACTTAGAATGCATCAACATTCTTTTTATCTCTAAGAGAATTCTATCCTGTATCAAGGCAGTACTTGTTTTGTTTAAACAGTTCTTTACAATTCTATTCAGGTGCTTCTCTGAAACATTCAATTGGGAGGCATAGTCCTTTGCGAACTTCGTGGTTTTGAAGTTCAGTTCAATAAGTTCTTCAAACAGTCTCACTTTTGCTAAGTATGTCTGACTATTGACACGGTAAATTGGACGGTAATTGCGACCAATCTCGATATAAACAAGGTTAATTAGAGCACGAATTTTCGTTTGTTTGTATGCTTGTTCAGTGGAATATTCATCAATTAGCTCTTTCATTAAACGCTCAACAGATTCGAGAGCACTATTTTCTAAATGTACAACAGGTGGATTTTGGAGCGAAGCAAAGAATTCGAAATCTTTTATACTTGTGCTTAAGTATCCTTCATCGAAGAAGGTTGCATTGTGGAAAAACACGAACCCATCAATATCGTCGGAAAATTTCCAATAATGCATCTGACCAGGTTTGAGCATAAACAATTTGCCAGGTACGACATCATACGATTCAAAGTCAATTTCATGTTTCCCGCTTCCATGGGTGATTAATACTGTTAAGTAGAAGTCATGTTTGTGAGGGAATTCTGTGAAATGATGTGTTTTTACGTGGGGATTTAACCGATTTGCGTAAAAAACATCATTAATGTTTGATGTTTCGAAGTTTTTTATACTATAAATTGGAAACTCTTCCTTCATGCTTTAAATATACGAAATGTCTTAATAGTGCTATTATTGGGGTGATAAATGCACAGACATAAACGGATCTTAGGACTAATTTTACCGTATGAGTTACGTGAAAGATAAGTTGAGTTTTGTAAGTAACATTTACAAAGAAAAATGTCCACATTGTGGTGAAGGTCATGTATTTGAAAAAGGATTGAGCGTATTTAAAATTCCCGTTATGAAAGAGCGCTGTTCAGAATGTGATTACCGTTTTGAACGTGAACCTGGATATTTTATTGGAGCGATGTACCTGAGTTATGGTTTAGCCATATTTCAAGGGATACTCGGTTTTTTAGTGTGTAATGCTCTTTTTCCGGGATTAGCAATTGAATGGATTGTAGCGTCGGTTATTTTACCGATGCTATTATTGTCGAAGAAGAATTTTAAGTGGTCACGGATATTGTACATTCACATTTTTCCTTGGTAATAAATTGTTGAATGAGAAGGATCAAATTTTGAAGAAGTCACCAAAAGGATAAGTACGGTTTTGGATAGCTTCTGATGAAGTTAATCCACGTTGAATGCAGGTCGTGCCATGGTTCAACTATCGATTTTTTCGAGTTGAACAACAGTTACTGATGTTATACGCGGACTTTACTTCTCAAGCTTGAATACTTTTTCTGCAGATCCATCGCTATAGATGAAAAACAATATAGTATTGGGTTTCTCCTCTGTTTTTCTTCCCGTCATATCAACGATTTTGACAAGAGTTTTTGAAGGTTCAATTTGGATTTCTTCAACTTCAAGATAATCACAACTTACACCATTTGGATAATAGGTAAAGTTGTATTGATCTTCATAGAAGCAATTGAAGAATATCTGATCTTCGAAAAAGTCAAAGTAAGGGAAGAAGCCAAGACTGCTACCTATCCCTTCTATCCAATAGTAGGAATTACAGGCGCAATACCAATTGACAACATCAAAATTAAGTTTTCTGTAATATGTACCGTCTATAAGTGCTGAGTCTATTGTTTCCAGCACAACAGAATTATATGGTGTCAGCTCGAAAGTATCTCCAATTGCTAGGCCAAAATCATACATTAAGAATTCCTCATATTCAACGACTCCACCTTGGTATCCTGAATAACAATAATTTATATTAGCGACCGCAGGAATAAGATTTTGATAATACACTTTTTGACCATCTACTCTGAACCTTCCAAGCTGAATATAGTTGCTCATATCCTCAAAAATGAAGTCAAATCCTGAAGTAGCGAAATCAATGTATAGATTATTGTAAATCATCCCATTGATATGTGATGTGTCATGCGAAAAATATTGCCCATAACACATATCTGACATTTGATTTGGATCAGCAGGGTCGGGTGGAATATTACGCTGCATCATCCACACAGCATTACTATCCGGGAAAGGGATTTCGTGCTGTTGAGCACTCACTTCGATTGAAGTGATTAAAAAGAGAAATATCAAACTTAACCTTTTCATAGTCAGATACTAATTTAGATGATTTCACTCAATACTTCAAATTACGTATAACGACAAGCACTATATACTGTACGGCTCTTCACCGTGGTTCTTTTCTCGAAAATAAGAATAGGTTTGCTAATTCAAAAATGTTCCATTCGAAGTAAGAAAACCGCATTGGATATAGTGTATGTTAGCAACATAAGCTAATTGAAAAACTCATTCTCCAGTAGGTTTAGTATAATCTCATCTCGATTTTTGTCGGCATCACTAACTCCAATTTTATATTCTAAACCTCGATAAACAAATATTCCTTGCCTCATTAAACCTGACGGAACGAGTTTTAGTTTTTGAATAGATTTTTTCAATTTTTTCTTTTCCGATTCTAGTTTTTGTTCACCAATTATGTCAGAGACATTTTTAATTAAATTGTCGTAGAAGTTGACAACGGAAAGAGATGTGAAATCCGACTTCCTATACCTAATGTCCGTATCAAGTATTTTATTTAGCTGAATAAACAATGAACTATCGGCTGTCCCACAACTTTCATAGATTCGAGCTTTCCATTTAGCAATGGACACAGCTCTTTTTTCATAAGACGTACCGCTAAAAGTTTCAAAGGGATATTTTGTTTCTGCAAGCGTTAGATATGCCAGTGCTCTTTGTTGTTCTTCCAAAATTTCGTGAACCTGAACTAATTTCATACACGCATTATGTCGATAATTTGCATAAGGCTCCATAATGTCAGTACCCTGTTCTAAATCATCCAAGTCGGAGGTTAATATTTTCTTGAACCAAATTATTGCATTGTCATAATCTTCCATCATGGCATAAGCTATGGGGATATTGTTGAAGCATCGTCCATAACAGGTTGTAGTATCTGGAGTTTCTTTGATAGCTGAAGTCATTAAAACAATTGCACTATCAAGTTCTTTATTTTGAAAATGTCCAATTGCTTTCTCTAGATAATCACAAGAACTTATTTGTGCGGTTAGAATGAATGAAAAACTTGTTAAACAAAATATGATGCATGTTTTCATAAAGACATTTTATTACAGAATATAACTCTTCTTAAAATTAGGGTTACGAAATTCATTATGGTTTTCAATTGTTGCTAACTGGATGCTTAATGTTTGAACTTTATCCAAGTTCGAATCTTTCTTCTTGAGATAGACCTACTGCTGATGGTAAACTAAAAACAGTAGTACTTCATATTCATCCTAAGTTTATTTACCTATCCAAACTCTTTTCAAATAAGTAGAATTATCTGTAGACATGATGGCAACATAGATTCCACTGTCTAGGGACTGAGGACTTAAAATCGTCTTTTTTTCTTTCAAAGGACAATCTATTACTTTCATCCCATCCATTGAGTACAATAAAATGCTGTATTCACTTAAAGAATAATCTTTAATATCGATTGTAAGTGCACCATTATCATTCAGTGTGATACTAAATGATTCGTTGCTCGTATTAATTTCACCAATGTTAACAATACAGTTGTTTTCTGCTAATGGCGATGGTAAATTGGTTTGCGCCCATCCAGATTCGCATCTGATATAACTAAGATCTGGATTCATGCCAGGGATAGTAATGGAATCAATTACTGTCACTCCATCACTTTCGTAGAGTCCGAGAAATTCGCCACCTGAGGCAAGTTTAAAGTTTGTATGGAAAATACCTTGACTTTCCTGATCATCTGCCCACAAAAGTAAATAGCCACCAGGAGGTAAATAAGTGGAAGGATCACCTGTAGGAATCGCCCAAGTATCCAGTTGATCTTTTAGGATCAGTCCACCAATTTCCACTGAATCAATTGTTGGATTGTGAATTTCAACCCAATCATCATTTTCTCCGAAGTTGTCGGTTATTGTATTCGAATTAGAAGATTGCATTTCGTTAAGCCTTACTTGTCCAATACCAGTGAATGCGTACGATAATAGAATAATGATTAATGAATATTTCATACTTCTACAATTAGGTTTAGTGTTTATAAGCTATGTGTTGTAAGGCTTGGTGTCTTAGCTTGTTTTTTCGAAGATAAGAAAAATTGATTGAGCCT
Source organism: Fluviicola sp. (assembly GCA_002733985.1). Taxonomy (GTDB): domain Bacteria; phylum Bacteroidota; class Bacteroidia; order Flavobacteriales_D; family Crocinitomicaceae; genus UBA4466. Next base: position 24,743 of record NVXP01000056.1, read on the forward strand.
TTGCATGGATGTATCGACCAAAATTTACTTCTGAAGGATAAAATTTTGTTTCCCTTTGGTGATTTCACTTTCGGATTCTCATCTGAGCTTCCACAATGTTCACACTAAATCCATGTTTATGTAGTCCTGGTCATTGTGAAGTTGCATGTAATGCTAAACTAAAACAGTAAGTAAATAATTCCTATTTTGGAACATGAACCGCACTACACCATCCGCTCTATTTGATTCAGACGATTTACGAATACTATTGTCATGATTGGAAGTCTATCATCACACAAATTTCGAAGGGTTGTACTAATCTGCATTAGCCTATTCATTCACAAGGTTCAGGCGCAGGAGTTGAGAACGTTCATTGATCTTCAGATACACATGAGCATGCATGTTCCTTATTCATTTTTTGGTAAGGGACTGACTTTCTTCAAGGAAGAGCCTAAACTATCGTACAAACATCTTTTGACCAATATCAATTACGCTAACTATATTGAGAAAAATACTGGTGCTCGAATTTTTGTAAATGGAACGATTTGTAATGAGCTCATTCGAACAAAAAAAGGAGCAAAGAAAAAGGTGTTGGCACAACTTGCTTACATCAATGGCTTTGTCGCGAATAATCCGGATAAATACGCATTGGCAAAATCACCGCAGGAGCTTCGAACATTATATCACTCAACGAATAAAACCATCATTGTACATTCTATTGAAGGGGGAAAGAAATTAATTAACAGCAAGGAAGACGCTGAGTTTTGGGCTGACCAAGGCATTGCATTCGTCACGCTAATTCATTTGAAGGATGATGAGTTTGGGGGAGCAGCGACTGCACCACAGGCAATTACGCGCATTATAAATTTGAAAAAGGTTTTTCGTCGAAAAAAAAAACGTGGGCTCACAGAAAAAGGAAAGAATGCAATTCTTTGGCTTGCAGATGCTGGTATCATGACTGACTTGACGCATATGTCTGATTCGAGTAGGAGCGATGCCTTGTCATTTATGGAAGAACATGATATTGTCCCGATTGTAACACACGATCTTTTCAAGCCGATTCAAAATCAACCACGTGGAATTTCTAGAGAGGATATCTTGACAATTTATAAACTTGGCGGCTTCACATCGCTACCAATTAGTGGAGAAACGACAGCGTCCTATAAGCCTGAAGCAAAATTTGCCACGGAAATCGATAGTCTACGTTCAAACGGTTGTCTCTGTGAGGGAGCAGTCGATTCTTATGCCTTCACGTATCAAAAGCTAATGGAGTTTATCCAACAAAATGTAAGTGAAATTATTGGAGATCCCTTGACGGTCTATGATTCACTGTCTGAATTTCAAAAAGTGCGTTTCTCCATTGGATTTCAGAGCGATTTTAATGGTTGGGTGAATCACAGTCGTCCTCGGTTTGGAAAGAAAGGCTGTTATGAAATGGACCCAGATAAAACGTATGAGGAAATAGAGCTAGTAGGAATGCCACACCCTGGGTTACTTCAGTCTCAATGGAATTATATGCTGAAACAAGACCTTGATATTTCTCCAATTGAGCGCAATGCAGAACACTTCGTTCAAATTTGGGAGGGTTTCATTGAACGGAAAAGTACACTAAAGGAAAATAGTGTGTCAGATTAATTCAAAGAGCCAAGAGTAGTTTGAAGCTTCCCGAAGTTGGCGATTTCGCAGTCTTCATTTTGCCTTAAGTACTGAGTACCCATTTTTGAACTTCTCCTGCTTTGCATTCACTATTCTTTTATGAATTTCTTTGTGTGGTTAGCATCAATTTTGATAAGATACAGCCCATTCGGCAAATCAGAAATAGTTAGAATCTGAGGACCAATAACAACTGCTGATCTTATTACTTTCCCATAGATATCATAGAATTGAATCCTATGCTCTGTATTGTCTTGAAAATTGATTGTTAATTTGTCGGAAGCAGGGTTCGGGTAAATAGTAAAATCCCCCATTTCATTTTCCATTATTTGCGTTACTGACTGGTGCTCATAAGCTCCTATATCCGGATTTCCTGAGTGTACTATTCCTAGAATATCTGTATTAGGCGCTCCTGTCGGACTTCCTGAGTTGATTAATGGGCTGGTATTTTGTAATTGAAGTCCGTCATCTCCTGTTAGCCAGCAATTGTCAATGCCCATAGCACTCAATATATTTACAAATTGAGGGTCTGTGTTTAGATTTCCTGTTCCCGGGCCAGAGATAATATGAGGCGAATTTTGCCCCGCTAAATCAATGTCGGAATAAGTGGCGATAACTTGTGCTCCATTGCCCCTAATGTAAAACTGTTGACCTGCTCCGGTAGCAGTGTTATTCCATACGATACAATTTTGAAGTGTAACAGTGCACGAACCAGAGGAAGTGCCTCCAGCTTCATCAGAGTTGTCTGCTATAAATGCGCCACCGTAGCCATTCGTGGCCATGTTATTTGCAAACACGCAATTGATGAGCACTGGATGAGAGTTTCCGCCTGCGTTTCCTCCCCAAGCATACATCGCACCAACATTTGTTGCCGAGGTATTTCCGTAGAAAATGGAATTAATGATTGTAGGACTTGCGTTTCCACCAACGCCATAGCTATCCATACCACCAGCTTCAATGTAGGCGTGRTTTTGGTGAAATATGCAATTGAYGTATGTGGGTTCCGTATTACCGTTCGCRTATCCATTATTAAAAGCACCTGCKCCCCACGAAGCAAAATTATTRGTGAAAACACAATTACGAATAGTAGGGTGGCAATATCCTCCRRCGCCRTATCCGTGATTGTAAATTCCACCGCCAAGCCCGTTTCCTGAACTGTTAGGTGAGCGGTCATCGTTTCCGTCACTAATTACAAAACCATCAAGTATCGCAGTACTATCGAGCGCTTGATTTGAAACTACTGTATAACTGTTGTCTGTGTTTCCCACAATTCCGATCTCTCCACTTAAGGTACTACAAGGTCCACAAGAGAAAACACGCTCCGATAGAATAGTTTCCGTTCCCGAAAAGCCTCCATAAACTGCTACGTCGGTTTTCATGCTAAATGAAATGTTTCTATCTGTTGTACTTGTCGCAGTGTATGTTCCGCAGGCTACCCAAACTTCATCTCCGGGTTGAGATGCGTTAATAACTGTTTGCAGTGAATCATTGGGCGCAGCATTGGCCCAAGTGGTACCGTCTTGAATACCAGAACCGGTTGGAGTAACATATCGGGTTATTGCAAAAGCAGAATTACTCAGAACTATCCAAAGGAAAATTAATTTTAGTGGTTTCATAATTACAATTTTTAAGTTGGTTGTTTGCTCTAATGTTGCCAACGTTCTGAGGATTGATTATTAAAATACACATTTCTTCTAAGAAATAATACACTTAGGAAGTGAAATCGGAGATAGGGTATAAGTGGAATTGCGCGTGTTATTCAGATTGCATTACACTTATTTACATTGTTTTACGTTCAGTTACGAGTTTACGACCAAGCTCTCTATACCTTGATGGAAACATTAAGAATAAGATCATGAAAAAAGTAAAAATCACCGTTCTGTCATTCGCTGTTTTGGCTGCCATAGTACTCGTAAGCGCATTCACTAAAAGTCCTTCATTCAGTCCGAAATTTAAAGTTGATGTCGTTCAAGAAAGCGAACAAAATCAAACGATTAATTTGTTTGTGACACATGGGCATTGCAGTACGCCATTTGGAGGTATTGTAGATAGTTTGAAAATAATTACTCAGATTCCACAGGATCAAGGCAATCCGTTAGAAGGTCTGAATATTTCGTTCCAAATAGATCCTGAATCATTTAATGTTTGTGTAAATGATGATTTAACAGCGAGAATTAAAACTCCAGGGTTGTTCATTGGGGAACAAAATGAAAAAATCACTTTTAGATCTACTAATGTATACTCAATGGGAGTTGATTGGTATCAAGTGAATGGGAAAATGTCAATAAAAGGAGTGGAAAAAGATGTAAAGTTCTTTGTAACGGGTATTAGGGATTCAAAAGACTCAATGCCTAGTTCACTCGTACTCGAAGGTCAAGTGAACCTGTTGGATTGGGGAATTGACTACGATAAGATAGTGAACGGCGAATCTGGTGTCGTTCCTACTAAATGGATGCACCTTAACATGAAGGTTAAGATGAGGTGATATTAGTGCTTCTTCTTAAGAAGCAAAAGGAGCCTTAGTTTTTTAGAATAAAATGCCCCGTAATAGTTCTACTCGAATCCTGAAGCGTCAAGAAGTATTTTCCAGTTGACAACGCTTTAATGTCAATTGAGGATAGTTCAGCGTCTTACATAGTGATAGCTTGTAGTAATGTCTGCAAATTTCTAGAGGTAAGATCATTCAATGTGCAATTACAACTTTTCTCCATTCAGACATCATCGTTTGTGAAAATATGTAAATTCTATTTTTGTTTTCTTCTGTGGGATCTGTTTTTTCGATTTCATTTAATTCATCCTTGTTGTCTAAATATTCTAAGTAATCAAGTCTTCGGCGCATCGGATCAGGATAACTTTCGTATTCTGACGGAAGGCTATAAATAACGCGAATTAGTGCTGTGTCTATTTTATTCGGAATACCAATCCATCCGTTCACTGAAATCCCATGGTCTCTTCCTCTTGACGCACAGACAGTATCAATTAAATCGAACTGAAAAACAATTGATTCGCCCAGTGAAATATTATGATGAGTAGGGAAATTTCTATACCATAATTTGTGTGGACGTGAAACTGTATAAGTTGAATCGGTAGTTTTAATCTCAAAGGTGAAATTGTAATAACCATAAGAATTCCAATTTTCATAAAAGCGAACAATCGAATCAGTATCATTACGAATGATGATAAATACATCATTATTTAAGCTAGAACAATCGTTCAATACTCTTAATCGATTGCCATGTGGAATGGATAGTTCAATAGTCACTGTAGAGTCTATTTTCTTTTCATAAGGCATTTGACCTATAGAATAGAATTGGAGCAACATAAATAATCCTGTAATGGGAAATTTGGCAATGTGTATTTCGAGTTTTTCAAGTAACATGTAGTTCATCTTGTATAATCTATTTTAACAGAATGGTTACTAATTTGATTGTATAAATGTCGTAGCGCATTAAATACTCTTACTCTTCGGGTAACAAGTACAAATGTTCTAACAAATAACGGTTTGAGTACACACCCAAACCGTTATTGTTTTATAGACTGCTAGCCGCTTTTTTTACCACCTATAATTCTACCTCAGGGAAATGAGCGATTCCTTTTTGTGCATTAAAATCATGGGCAGGAACAAGATTGATTTCAGGTTTTTCTTTTGCCAAATAATGAACCATAACGATGGACTCTTTTACTTTCTCTCTATCGCCATCGACTTTTTTTCTTGGGATACTGTGTTTTTCTGCTGGTTTAATAAACGCTTCTGCTGCCCAGGTTAAGTCTCCTGTGAAAAAGTATCGCTTACCTGATTTTAAGTTCACGAACATTCCCAAAGAACCTTTTGTATGTCCAGGTAGTTTTACCAAAACCACTGTTCCATCATTGAAAACATCATAACTTTCATTAAATATTTCATATGCACTCGTGTCAAAATCCATAAAATTCCATTTTATGAAATCTGCATCATATTGTTCCTTGATAAAGGCAGGTGGCATTGCTTCTTCACTAAAAGCATGGTCGTATTCTTCTTTTGTAGTCCAGACAGTTGCTTTCGGGAAATCTTCGATCCCACTTGCATGATCAAAATGAAGATGCGTTGGTATAATAAAATCAATAGAATCTGGGCTGAATTTGTTTTCAAGTAAGATTTCTCTCAATGAATTCAACTTCGTGAATTTAAATAGTTGGCGGTCTAGAAAAGAAAAGTGATCATGAAACTGTCCTTCAATTTGGCTTCCTAAACCAGTATCAAACACAAAGGTTCCTTTTGGGTGTTGAATCAATATTGAAACGTGAGAAAGTCTACGGAGCAGCAACATATAGAGGTCCAGAATTTTCTAAATGAAGTTCAACTTAGCGTTCATAGACAAGTGCTTATTGAGGCTACGATTGTTGAAGTTAGTCTTAATGATAGTTACCAAGCTGGTGTTGATTGGAAAATTCTGAATAGTGATGGTGGTAGCAAGGTGAGCGGTGCTCAGAATATTACTGACTTAGCTTTGTTGTCGAGACCGAATCTTTCGCTATCTCTCACGGGTATCAATATTCACGATAATGAATTACAGGCAACACTTCGCGCTCTAGAGACTTTCGGTGAAGTCAGTGTGATGTCGAGCCCAAAGATCATGGCACTCAATAATCAAACTGCGGTGTTGAAAGTTGTCGACAATCTGATTTACTTTACTATAGACGTTAACGTAGATACGAGTGCGAGTTCCGGTAGTCAAGGCGGCACCCTAACGACATTTGACTCTGAACTAAATACTGTGCCTGTTGGTTTTGTAATGAGTGTTACACCTTTTATCGACAAGCTAAATCAGGTGATTCTCAATGTTAGACCGACGATTTCAAGAGTGGTTAGTTTTGTACAGGATCCTAATCCTGCACTTGCAGATGCTGGTGTTATTAGCAAAATTCCGGTGATCCAGGTTAGAGAGGTTGAATCAATCCTCAAAGTGGCCAGTGGCGATATCGCAATAATAGGTGGCCTGATGCAGGATGAGCTCAAACAGACTAACAGAGGGGTGCCGTTTCTTCAG
>NVXP01000057.1 GCA_002733985.1 Fluviicola sp.
GAAATCAGAACGGTACATTCCCGTTTGAATTTTCAGTTCATCCTTTGATAAATATTCGGGCATTCCGTCAATTAGCTTAAGGTAATATTCGGTTTGATCCAGCAATTCCACTTCCATTAGAAAGTAACCATTCACATCTGTTTTTGTCGATGTTATCGAGTCGTACCCTTGATAAAGCGTGATTGTCACATTTGGAATATACTCGTGCGAATCATATTCTAAGGTTCCAGTAATTCGTGCATCATAGGATTGGGCTCTCATCTGAAATGACAAGAGCAATACCCCAACAAGAAATACAGTAGTTAAAAACCTCATTGAATTCAGGGCTTTCTTATTTACCAATTCCCTCCAACTGAAGTAAGAACGAATAATCTATTGCTACTTCTCTGTAGCGTTTAAATCGACCAGAAGCACCACCGTGACCAACATCCATGTTGCAACGCATCAACAACTGATTGTCATTGGTTTTCAATTCACGCAACTTTGCAATCCATTTTGCAGGTTCCCAGTATTGTACTTGACTGTCCCAGTAGCCTGTCGTGATCAATAAGTTCGGATAATCTTTCTTTTCGATGTTGTCATAAGGAGAATATGATTTCATGTAATCGTAATACACTTTTTCCTTTGGATTTCCCCATTCGTCAAATTCTCCAGTTGTTAATGGAATTGACTCATCCAACATTGTTGAAACAACATCTACAAATGGGACTTGCGCGATCACACCGTTCCATAATTCAGGTGCCATGTTAGAGATCGCACCCATCAATAATCCACCTGCACTTCCTCCTTGAGCGTACAAATGGTCTGTTGATGTATACTTGTTCTCAACGAGATACTTTCCACAGTCAATAAAATCATAGAAAGTGTTTTTCTTTTTGAGCAGTTTTCCGTTTTCGTACCAATCGCGTCCCATTTCCTGTCCACCACGAATATGTGCAATTGCGAAAGCAAATCCACGATCGAGTAAGCTCAAACGAATTGAACTAAATGTTGGGTCCATTGAGTAACCATATGATCCATACGCATAAAGGAGAATTGGTGCATTTCCATCTCGCTTAAATCCTTTTTTGTACACAATCGACACAGGAACTTGAGCACCATCACGAGCAGTCACCATGATTCTTTCAGATGTGTAATTGTCAGGAGAAAACTTACCTCCTAAAACTTCTTGTTGCTTCAACATTTCTTTCGCTTTCGAATTCATGTTGTAGTCGTAGGTCGTTTGCGGAGTCGTCAAGGAAGTATATCCGAATCGGAGAATATCCGTATCAAATTCAGGATTTGAGAAGGTATACGCAGTATAAGCTGGGTCATTGAACTCAATATAGTATTCTGATTTATCCGCCCATTTGATTATACGCAACTCAATCAATCCGTTTTTTCGTTCTGTAACAACTAGTTGGTTTTTGAAAATATCAATGTCTTCGAGGTATACATCTTCACGGTGACCAATTACTTCTGTCCAGTTGCTTTTCTCTGTTTTATCCAAAGGTGTTTTCATCAAACGGAAGTTCTTTGCATCAAGATTTGTTGTAACGTAAAAGTTGTCTCCAAAATGGTCAACTGAATATTCTAAATTACGCTCGCGCTCTTGAAATATTTTCCACGTTCCGTTTGGATCATCGGCATCTAAAAATCGGTATTCTGTTGAGAGTGTTTGGTAACAAGCAATAATGATAAACTTGCGAGATTTAGTTTTGTAAACACTGCACCCGAATGTTTCATCAGCTTCTTCATATACCAATATATCTTGATCTACAGGAGTTCCAAGAACATGCTTGTAAATTTGGTTGGACCGAAGGGTAACAGGATCTTGCTTTGTATAGAAAACGGTTTTATTGTCGTTTGCCCATGTAATTCCACCAGTTGTGTTTTGAATTTCGTCGGAATACAATTCTCCCGTCACTAAATTTTTGAAATGAATCGTGTATTGACGTCGAGAAACCAAATCAACACTATACGCTAAGAGTTGGTTGTTTTCACTAATGCTTTGGCCTCCAACAGAGAAGTAACTTTGATCTTTTGCCATTTCCGGCATATTCAATAGAACTTCTTCCAATCCATTTTTGTTGCCTTTCTTTCTGCACATGAGTGGATAATCTTGACCTTCCTCAAAACGACTATAATAAAGATACCCATTGACTTTAACTGGAACGGATTGATCATCTTGTTTAATTCGTCCTACAATTTCTTCGTAAAGCGTTTCCTGTAAGCCTTCTGTAGGCTTCATGACTTGTTCTAAGTAGTCATTTTCAGCATTTAAGTAATCCAATACATCTTTCGTTTGTGCATCAGGAGTTTCAGCCTCTTTTTGCTCATCAGATAAACGCATCCAGAAATAATTATCAACACGTGAATCTCCGTGTGTCGTAATTGTTTTTTCAATTTTTTTCGCTTGAGGTGCTTGGATCATATTATCAGTTGTGGAACAGCTTGCTAGAATTATTGCTGCAATTGGATAAAATATTTTGGACATAGTCTTCAGTTGTGGTGGAAAAGTAGTGATTTGGAATCACATTTATTACCTAGGTACATAATAATCTCACACTGCTTCACTTTTTTTTGTATTTTCGAAGTCTACCCGTTAGGTTAAACTCTGCAAAAAATGTACTTAGCGAAACGAATTTTTTTTTCATACTCCCATGGATTTGTGAATCATGCTACTTCTGTAGTGATGGTTTCCGTTCAATCTACACACTCATTTTTTATTGGGAGATTAAGAATAAAGCGGCTCGCTTTTTGTTTCAATCATTTTTTGATAGAGATTAATAATTCTAATCTACTCCCAATTTGTAAAAGATGAATGACCAACTAGAAATTACGTATCAAGGAAAAGTTCAATTATTGGATGTAAAAGACATTCAGTATATTAAATCAGACAATGTTTATGTCGAAATTTTCACCGCAAAGCACCGCTACCTTCAGCGCAAATTTCTCGGTCAAATTTCAGAAGAATTACCTCCTCAATTCGTGCGTGTTCACAGATCATACCTCATTAACATGAACCTAGTTTCTGAACGAACTAAAAATTTCATGATCATTGATGGGCAGAAAATTCCAGTTTCAAGAAAGTTCAAGTTGGAGGAAGTATAGATTTTTCTGAGAGTGTCCATTATTTATACCTCGAGTTATTTTTTTTAAATGATTTTCTCTGGTTAGGTTTTGTTTAGTCGTTGCAACTAACGATTACATAACTTAATAAATCAGTATGAAAAAGAGAATTTTACTCGCAACAATGTTGTTTGCTTCCATGGGAAGTGTAACAGCACAATCACAATGCTTCGGACCAGATTCGGCAGTTAATGGTGATTTTCAAACCTATAATGGAGCTGTCACAGGATCGAATGCTTGGATCAACAACAACGTAAATAACTGGTCAGTATCTCACGGGACCCCGTCGCCATCTGGAGCTCTTGCTATGTGGATGTGGTCGTATAATGGAAATGGGGAAGGAGTCTACATGGGCCACAGTTTTGTCGCTGGTCAAACATACCGATTGACGTACGAAATTTCGCAATCAACAGATGCTAATCCAACATCACTTTTTTTAGTTGATTTGACGAATGGACTAACGCCAAGTACAGGGTCAACTGCAATGCCGACTCCGGCACAACAGTTCCAAGTCTCAAATCAGAATTGGGCAAATGCTGGAACATTACTAACTATCACCGAAGTGTTTACTGTTCCTGCAGGACAGAATTTTGCACAATTATGGTTCCGTCCATTATTGTCTGGGCAACCGAATCCAAATCAGGCTGCAGTATCCTTGGATAATGTGACAATTGAAGAGCTTGTAGCGTGTCCGTGTGATGTGAACGCAGCCTTTGAATACCAGGAAGGCAATTGTGTCATGGAATTTTTTGATGCTTCAAGCACAGGAGCTGATCCATCGAATCAAATTTTGGGATATTCTTGGGATTTCGATGACGGCGGATCGAGCACTGAGCAAAATCCAACGCACAATTTCACTTCTCCGGGAACATACAATGTGTGTTTAACGACTTGGGCAGGATCTGGAACGGATTGTTGTTCGGATATATATTGTCAAACTGTTGTCGTAACAGATAGCTGTGCACCTTGTGATTACATCGCATTAAATGCCGCAGCCGCTGTTTCTTGTTTACCTGGAACTGGAGAATGTACATTTACAGCTTCTGGAGTGTCAAATGATTTTCCAGGAGCAACGGGTTACCATTGGGATTTCGGTGACGGAAACTATGGAAATGGTGAAACAGTAACTCATGTTTATGATTCATTGGGAACTTACGTAGCTTGTTTGACTGTTTACTATCAAGATCCTGTAACAGGAGATTGCTGCAGCCACCAAGTGTGTATTGATGTCCCTGCGTTATTAAACGTTGAGCAAAATCAAATCGACCTTGGTTCAATTGAGGTGTATCCGAATCCATCCACTGGAGTGTTTAATGTCAAAATTAAGAAGGATAGAGTTGAAAGTATTGAGGTGTATACTTTGGGTGGACAACTTGTGAAAGATCTTGAAATCATTAAAGGGAAGAAGGTATCGACTATCAACGCGTCAAATTGTGCTTCTGGAATGTACATGGTGATGATCGTAAGCGAGTCAGGTGATATTTACTCAACGAAGTTGATCATAGAATAAGATTCACTTTACCATTCAAATTGGAAGGAGGGCATTTTGTCCTCCTTTTTGTTGATTGTATATTTTAAAATCTGGCAACTTTCTGTTGAACTGGAACAAATGCTTACCGTCTTAGAATTTTTTATTTCTCTGAATTTATTATCGTATTGTGGTTCAAGTGGGGAGGTGTTTCCTGCAAGGTGCGTTTGCGAGTTGAAAATAGGAGGTGCTTAATTTAATATCACAAAAAAAAGGCTGACCAAATGGCCAACCTTTTCTATATGTCTTTTGGAAAGTTGTGAAATAAATTTCACTTCCAATAAGTGTAATTGTATTCTATTACTCTTGGTTATATTCACTTTGCCATTCAGTAGCTTCAGGTCCATCTCCTTTATATCCATCTAATTGGATAACGAAACTTTTCGCAGGGAAATATGGAGTGATATGAATATCTAAAAGTACTCTGTCCTTTTGATTTGGATCTTGCTCAATCTTCATGATTTTGAACTTTTCAATCAAACTATTAGGTCCTTTGATACCATCTAAAAACTTAACGATTTGACTTCTCAGGTCAGTTTCTGTACGAATCGTCCAGTTTTCAAACGCTTTTCTGTTTAAGAAATCAAACAATACTTTTGAGATGTGATCGAATACACGAACGACAGAATATGTTTGTAAACCAAGGTTGTCTCCGTTAAACAGTGTTTTAGCAGAGAATGCCATTACTTTACTGTACTCATTAACTAAAGGCACAAGTCCTGCACGCTCCAGTTCAGAGATTTCGCTTTTCTTAAGGTCGAATCGAACGTTTTCTACTTCGTTCATTCCTCCAAATTTCTTCCCTGCCACTACTTGTGACATGAGTGTACTATATATTTTTCCAGATAAAGCAGAAGATGGTGGTACATAGAGGTTGTCTTCTTCCCCAGCTACTTCATCTTTCTTTCTTCCTAACAACCAGTTACACGTCATTAACGTGTTTGATTTGAAAATATCACCACCAGTATGATTGGCATTAGAGAAAATTTCCAATACATCATCAGGAGATTCCAAATCTTCGAAATCCGTTACCAATGCAGTTTTATTCTCGTAAGCAATTTTTGACCACTTATCAAGTACCGCATTCGATCCTAAATATCCAGGAATATTAAGTATTCCATAGTTATCACGTAAATCCAATCTGTCAAAATTCTGTTTCAATTCATTCGAAACATAATTGATGAACAACGGATTATCGAGGTCTTTCAACTGTGCTATGTCAGCATTAATAATTGTAATGTTTTTGACTTTGTCTTCTTCAGTGTTTTTGTAGAAGTGAGCAACTGAACGATAAGCTCGTTCCAAGTCTTTTGTTGAGTTTAGCGCTAATCTCAAATTGCTATTCAGTATTTCGTCAGCTTTTTGTGCACGTTCTACTGCGATATCACGCAATCCTTCAACATCCTTTCCGCTCTTCAAAAGATCGATCCAAATATTTAAACGATTTGCTAAGTTATCACGCTCAGTTCCCCATAGTTCATCTTCTAAGAAAATGTTTCTACGAGCTTTTCTTTTTGGATTTAAATTTGAAAACCCATCAATTATATTTTCAAGAAACGAAAACCCACCGTATTCTGCTAATACATCTAAGGGAGAATTCGCTACTGCTTCGGATGATTGGCTTTCTACTGCCTTTTTTCCGCTTTGAACTTTTTCAGCCATAATTTTTTTTTTACAGGTAAGTTATTTCTTGTTTAATTCTTCTAACGACGATTCTAGTGCTTCAATGATAGCAGCTCTAGTATCAGGGTTATCCAATGCTTTCTTCAACGCTCTGTTTGAAGTAAGTTGTCTTGTGATTTTCGTGTTCTGCTCTTTCTCTACGTTTAATTTATTGAGAAACTGACTTTTTTCTTGAATAGACTTTGGATTAAAATCGCCGAGATTTCTGAAATTGATAGTCTCTTTTACATCTGTCCCATTTTCATCTTGAAATTCAACCTCCAATTTTGGAGAAAATTTCTCGAATACTGCTTCAACCGTAGTTAGCTTATAGATAGCTTCTGGTGTAACAGGAGTTTCGTTGGTCAGTTTTTGAATTAAAAGTGTTCGATTGGAAGGTATGTTAGAAATTGCCTCGCTGGCATCCTTTTTTACTTCATTACCTCCAATACCGTAGTTGTACATTGACATAATAGTGATTGGGTTATTAGTTTATTATTAAACATCTAAAAGATCCACACAAAGAATCAGTTTCATTTGCAAATTAGAAAAATAATTTCAATTTAATGCCCAAAAAAATATTGAATCTCATTTTTTTATTTATTTGAGTCGTTATTTCACAGGGGATTAGTTTTGTATGAGATGGTGTAATTGCCTTGTTTAAAAGTTGTTACGACTCATTTTTTTCTCGTTTTTGAACCCGCGTAATCAGCTAGAGTCTTAATAATCAATAATTAAAATGATTTTTTCTGTTCTTATAGAAGCGTTTTTCGCTAATATTTTTTTAATATTAGCAATCAGTTTTATTCCTCAACATTACTATAATCGCTAATCACGCTAATGAAGTACATTAAACTTCCAATAAACTTTTCAGATCTAGTCAACGGAAAACCACGAGAGGAATGTTCCTACGAGGAATCAATTGCGCAATATTTAATGATGATGATCACCTCTCGATATGGAGAGATTGTAAGTAGATCTGATTTTGGCTCTGCCATCTGGGAATTGGAGTTTAACCAAATCGTTAGAGTATACGAATGGGAGGAAAAGGTTCAAAAATCCTTGGAGGATACGATTGCTAAATATGAAAGTCGCTTATCAGATTTAAAAATCGATGTTTCCTTGACTCAAATTGATACAGATCTGAACTACTCTGAAGGAACAACGCAAGTGCGTAAACAAGCTACTATTTCCGTTGAGGGGAAAATAAAACATTCGGGAACGAGATTTATGTTTAACACACAACTTCTTGTAAGCCCATTATCTCAGTAAACATGACAATTTTAAAAGGAACTGATTATAAAAGCATAAAGGAGCGTTTGAAAAAGCGTGCAATGGGCTTGTGGGGTATCGAGGATATGGACAAAATTGACCCTGTCATTGAAATGCTCCTTGATGTGTTCGCCTATGAATTAGCACGGGTGAACGATGAAATTAAGATTTCCGACGGAAAACTTCTAGAGCGACTTGCTCGGATTTTAGTTGATGATAAATGGTCTTTGCCATCACCATCGCATGCTTTGCTCAAGATGTTGCCAATTGAAAATGAGTTGGAAGTTCATCGGAAATCACAGTTCTACTATCCGAAAATGGAACAGGGGGAAGTCAAAGATATTTTCTTTACTCCGATCAAATCGCATAAGTTGTTAAATGCTTACGTAAGATGCCTTGCCTTTAGCGATAAGATAGTCGTGAGAGATGAGGAGGCAACTACCGAATACATGGTCAACTGTTTAAAGGATACACGTATAGATGATCATGCGGTTTGGGTCGGAATTAAAATTGACAAGGAACTTTTAGGAAGCCAGAAGAAGTTACCGATTTGCTTGTTGTTAAAGGATTCAGAATTAGATAGTCACCTCAAAACTGTTCAGGTGCAGGACTCGAAAGGGAATTCATTAGAGATACAAGGTGCTGTTAATGACGAAGAATCTCATGAACAAGAGCATTATTTCGAAATGATCAATCGTTATTATCAAAACTATTTATACGAGATTGATATTGAAGATGCCAAAAAGAAACAAAACACTATTTCGGCGCAGTTTTCGGAACTTTTTGATCCAGTTGATTTAGAAGACTTCGATGAAAAACTATTTTGGATAAAACTGATACTTCCAATAACATTTGATAGAGAGGAATTGGAGAAACTTGAAGTTACACTCAATGTTTTTCCTATTGTGAACCGAAGATATGTCTACAGGCAACATTACATTGCTCGAAATGGACGATTAGTATCGCTCCCAACAGATATCGAAGGGCATGATTTTTTCCTGAATTTGGAAAGTCTTCAAGATGATAATGGAGCAGTCTTTACTCCTGTATTGGATAGCGATATCAACGATCTTTCAGGAACGTATTCCTTATACTTCGGAAATGCTGATCGATTTGATCAGCGGAACGCGAAAGGAATGCTGGACCGAATGCTTCATACCGTTCGGGAGGAGGGAAGTGCCTTTTCTGCGATTGGTTATGATCTCTTGAATACACAT
This sequence comes from Fluviicola sp., assembly GCA_002733985.1. GTDB lineage: Bacteria > Bacteroidota > Bacteroidia > Flavobacteriales_D > Crocinitomicaceae > UBA4466. The sequence continues at coordinate 8,791 of NVXP01000057.1, forward strand.
TTGAATGATTTAAATTCAAAACTTGATGTACTCGAGAAAAAAGTAAATACTTCTTACAAGAATATCATTGGTAGCCTTGAAAAACAATATCTGATTACGGAGCCGCACGAAAATACAACGTCATATGAATGTGAATTCTGGAAGACGAATGGAGCTGCTGCGAATGGGATTTCAGAGGACACAAGCTTAAGTCAATATCAAAGTGTAGAACTACAATCGCACACTATTTCGTTACAAACTGAAACTGTTGGAGGGATTATCCGTACAACGACCAAAGAGAAGATTAATAGTTTAAGGTCAGGAATTATTACGAGGGAAAGAATAGTGTCAAAAGAAGACATTAAAGCCTTTGTGAAAGCGATGGTTGGGGGTTCAATCCAAAGTGTGGATGTTCGCTCAGGTGTAGCAATTTCGCCGAAGAAGAAAGAAGGATTGGTGCGAACAACACATGTGAGCATAGAATTTTCATCTCAATATACCATGAACGCTGAAAACAAGAAACGTATGGCACATTTTATTCAGTCTGAGTTAGAACATCGATCCGTTCAAATTATTCCTTACGAAGTAGAAATAAGTTAGAGAATATGGAAAGTCTATTTAGCTCAGCACTGAGCTCAGCAATAAAACTAGCTAAGAATTTTGCCGCCAATGACGGGCATGAAACTTATGGTGTGCCGCATATCGCGCTTGCCATTTTGCACGAGTCAACCGGTGTAACGGAAATCCTCCAAAGCATGGAGAAAGATGTTGCCTACCTGATGGATTGGTTCGAAATGCGCCGAGAAGTTTATAAAAGTGGAGAAGCTGGTCGTGAAGGTGAAGGTACAATCGCGGATAATGATGTGACCAACGTTTACACGGAGTCAGAGCGCTCGAAAATTAAATTAGGAACTGACTACATTGACGGTGTTTGTGTATTCATGGCAATCGTCCGTAAAGGTGTTGTATACGATAACAAGCAGATTGAAACATTATCGGTGGATGAAAATGATTTCCTCCGATTGTACGATTCGCCAATTCGTTCTTCAGCGCCTGGTTCAGGTGAGAGTGCTGGCGGGACTATTCAGTCGATCAACTATTGCACCAATCTAAGAACACAAAAAAACATTGATGAAGGAACTCTAATCATTGGACGGGACAAAGAGATTCGGTCCGTTTTTGAAAACCTCGAACGTCAAGAAAATAGAGGGATTCTAGTGATTGGTGATTCTGGAGTTGGAAAAACTGGCTTCATAAAAGCATTGATTAAATACATTTCGGAATCTAAGAACCCAATGGTTCAGGAGATGGAAATGTTGGGATTGAATACAGCAAAACTTCTCGCAAATAGTGCGAATGTTAATGAAGTCTCAAAAAAACTGAGTAACATCTTTGACAAGGTTGAGAAACTGCCAAATTGCTTGTTGGTGATTGATGACATGCATGTATTGACAGATACTGGCCAATCCAATGGAGCTGTGGTTAACTTGATCGCTTCGCAGTTGAACGATGGAAAAGCAAATCTTATTGCAACAATTAGCCCCGATGCTTATCGAAAAACAATCGAAAAACATTCAGTAAATCGAAAGTTCGATCAAATTAATTTGGAAGAATTAGATGATTTCTTGTTGATGGAATGTTTAGAAAATCACCGACTGAAACTCGTTGCGCACTATCAGTTAAAGGTTTCGAAAGAAGCAATTACCGAGGCAGTGCACTATTCACGTCGCTACTTTAAAGAAACTAAGTTACCACTTGGTGCAATTGATTTATTGGATCGTACGCTCGCGTTGGTTCATACGAGTAACTCTAATTCCAAAAAGGATATTGAGCAGCTCTATAAGCGCATGGAGCAGTTAAAAGTAGGGGAAGAAAACTATGATTCTAAATCGAAATTTCTTTATCGAAATGCACTCGATTTAATCAGTCCAGCGATTCTGAATCAATGTACGAATGAACAAGATTTATTGGAAACTGAAGATCCAGATAAGCGACATGAGCAATTGGAACTCTTTTTCAAAGAAATAATAGAATTAGCAGAAGAACCGATCAAAGAAGTTGTGGATAATCACGTTTCGGCTTTGGTCGCAAGCATAACAGGAATTCCAATTGGAAAAATCCAAGCGGAAGAAAAAGAACGACTTCTAAATATTGAAGGGAAATTAGGCGAACGAGTTAAAGGACAGGATCACGCGATTGCTACCTTGTCTGATGCGATTATCGAATCACGGAGTGGTTTGAGTAATCCGAAACAACCAATTGGTTCCTTCTTCTTTCTTGGGCCTACAGGAACAGGGAAAACAGAGTTAACGAAATCCTTGGCAGAATTGTTATTCGATGACGAAGAAGCCATGATCAGATTTGATATGTCTGAATTCAAGGAGGAACATTCAGCGGCATTGCTTTATGGAGCGCCTCCGGGATATGTTGGATATGAAGAAGGAGGAATGCTCGTAAATAAAATTCGAGAAAAACCTTATTCGGTAGTTCTTTTTGATGAGATCGAGAAAGCGCACAGTTCTGTATACGATGTTTTCCTTCAAATCATGGATGAAGGAACAATTCATGATAAATTGGGGAGATCTGGAGATTTTTCGAATTCCATTATCATTTTTACATCTAATATTGGTAGTGAGTGGATCGCTGAACAAATCAGTGAAGGAAAAATGCCGACTTCCAATCAGTTGATTGAGGTAATGAGCGCTGATTTCCGACCAGAATTTCTTGGTCGTTTGACCGAAGTAGTTCCTTTCTCTCCGATTAATGAAGATGTAGCACATCTGATTTTTAAGCTTCAATTAAAAGCTTTGCAACGTCAACTGCAAGAGCAGAAGAACATTACACTTACGCTTACAGATGATGCAACAGATTACCTTGTTAAAAAAGGGTTTTCGAAAAAATACGGGGCGAGACCAATTGCTGGAGTAATTCGAACGTATTTGAAAAAAGTAGTGTCACGTATGATTGTCTCAGAGAGTATTCTTGCGGATGATCATGTAATGCTTGATTATAAAGACGAATCATTTATCTGGGAAAAAGTTGAAGAAAAAGTAGAGGAAGATGCAAGTTGATTTGGAAAACATACAACAAAGCGATCTGATGAACTACATCGCAGAAGTCTTTTATGAGGAATATCTTTTCCTGATAGAAGATGACATGGATGAAGATGAGATATGGGTTAAGCCGTCAGGTGTTGGGAGTAGAGTGTTTTCGAAAGATGTGCTTGATATTTCGCATCATGCCTATATGAAGAACTCTAAAATGAAAGATGCAACGTTTATGCATATAAGCAGAAACAGCATCTATCATCAACTTCCGGAATTTGTTTTTCATCCGATGTCCGTTAGAACGCGCTCAATGGGAACGGCAGAGGTCGTTGAAGCGATGAGAGCAAATAAAAGACGCGAAGAAGAAAATATCCATTTTTTCATTCCGTTTGACACGGAGCTTTTTAAGAAAACGCTGCGGTTAAATAATCGTCACTTGCATGTCTTTTCGGATGAGCAAGCACTGGAAAACATTTTTTCCATTGGAAAAAAACTAATAGATAAGAGTTTTGGTTTAACCAAAAAACAATATTATAAATTACTTCTTTGCTTGTGTAAGTCGGAAGAGTTAAAAGAAAATTTACCCGAATTGGAAATATTTTTTATTCAGTTGTTAGGGGCAAAAGTACTTTTGAAATACAAGGATAGAGTGAATGACACATATCCATTTCTCCCGATTGGGAGTGCAGTATTAGGAGCTGACTTTGGAATGCAGGGGAATTTCGTTCTTGAACAAGAAGATATTTTAGCAACGGTTGTGATTGAAGAAACAAAGACCTTTGAATTTTTTGTGAAAACGAAAAGGATCATTCAGGAAGTGCTGGAGTTTTTTGTATTCTCAAATCGGTCCATCCTAGTAGAATTTAGATTTGAAGCGAAAGAAGATTTTTTATTGGGAGAGAATTATTTAGGATTCGACACCAAATTAGAAGCAGTAACAGTATGAAATTGATAAAGAAAAAATAAGAAAAATGGCAGTTCTCATAATGTTTTTCGTCCAGTACTTATTGGCACCCTTGGTTTGTGTGTTTCTCATGATTGTCCTTGTTAAATTAGGGAAAGGTAGAGCGATGCTAAGTATGAAAAAGTTATTGCTTTTCATTTTTGTAGCCGTTCTTCTTCTCGTGCTTCCTAGCTTAATAGGCGCGGTCCAGTATGAGTTTGTTTGGGTGGGACTGTATATTAACATAATTATATATTTAATTTATGGTGCACTCTTCAACCTTTTCAAGAAGACCAAAACGTTCAATGCAATTGGTCTTAATGGGGTAGATAAACTTATTGTGATAGCGATATTTATTGTCATGTGCTTAAGCATATGGGTTTATTACTTGATATTTGATTACATCAGTGATTTAAACTTTTCCGCGTGGGCATCAAGCTTATGCTTGTGGTTTTTAGTTCCTCTTTTTTATTCTTTTTCGAGAAAATTATTCTTGAAAATTCCTTCGCCATTTTACAAATCTTGGGTAGTAGAAAGAGATTTGAACGACGACGAGTATTGGGATAATGTTGATACATTTAGCTTAATGCAGGTAACGGTTAAGATAAAGCGTATCCCTGACGATCAAGAATACTCATCTTTCTCTGTGAAATTACCGAAAGATGTGACGCTCGGAAGATGGTTTAATCGATTTATCGAAGATCAAAATATCCGCTTTCCGAACAAAGCGATCGAAATTGAAAATGAAGACCAACAATTCGGGTGGATATTTTATACCAGCCGTTGGTTGCCTGCACCAATTTTCACCAAGATGTTAGATTTTGATAAGGACGTGTCGTCAAATAAATTGAGGAATAAATCCACGCTTTATATTAGACGCGTACTGAAAGAGACTGAAGTCGAATAATTATAAAGAATTAAGAGATAACGAAAAAAATACGGAATATGGAGAATCAAAAATATCATGCAATTAATTGGACAGATGGGGTAAAGATTACCCAGGATCACTTTCTAGAAAATTACTACAATGCTGTAAATTCCATACAGGATTCTGCTTCAACTAGTTTGAATTCCTATAACTACGGAATTATTGGGTCTAGCGGAGGGAATTTAAAATCGATGGAGATTGAAACGCATATCCATACCAATGAACGACTTGTATTAAGACTACAGGCGTGTAATGGAATTACAGCGGGTGGGGCACGAATTGTCTTCCAACCTGAAATGTATGGAGGTGAAATGCCTACTGCGACAGTTGAGTCAGGAAATATTGATACTTCTAGCTCATTGGATTTTGTCGTTATCGTCACAATCAATCCATTTGAACTTGTTCCCGTAGGTGAACCTGATCCAGAGGTGATTCCATTGCACCATCCATATGCGTTACCTAAGATCAGTTTGAGTATCGTACCTCAAGATCAGATAAACGATAATTTCTTGAATTCCTATTTTTTAATTGTAGGACGTGTAGAATGGAAGAACGGTGTGTTTACCTTGGATGAAGCATTTATTCCACCCGTTACCAAGATTAAGTACAATAATGAGTTACAGGTTTTCTACAATCGAATTTGTCAGGTGATGACAGAGTTGAAATCGAATTCCATTTTAATTAATGCGAAGAATAGAACCAAGTATCAAAACAATAGATTGGCTCGTAACACATACGCGCTTTGTTCAAAAGTACTTGATTTTATTGCCAATAATCAATTCGAGTTTAACCAAACTGGGATGGAGGAACCGCCGATTTTTATTGCTACAAAAATTTCCATTCTGGCAAATCATTTGTCCAATGAAATGGCACTAATGGAGAAATCGGAGAAAGAAGAAGTATTACAATATTATTATGAATGGATAGATATTAAACCATCGATGTTCGAAGCCACAATGGGAGAGGTCATGCAGTTGAGATACAATCATCTTGATATTGCATCCATGATTTCAAAAATTGATTACTTCATTGCTATCATGAGCCGACTTTGGAAAAAACTCGGACAACTCGAGTATGTAGGGCAAAGAAAAGAGAATATTGTCATTAGTGAAGATCTGTTGGAGCATACCCAAGATACGCCGAGAACGCGTTCATGGTCGATTATTGATTAAAAAATAAGATTGCATGAAAGCTCTTAATAAAAAGGAACGAAAAAAGGCCAACGTAAAATTCACTGCGATGTTTTCGGTTACGCTATTACTTATGTTTTGCTGCAGCTTTTTCGTTTTGCGTATCGCTCACGAAGGAGTTGAAGTATTGGAAGAAAAACACAGTAGCTACACGAATGCGTTTAAAAATCAAGCATTTGTTACGTTCAGAATCGAAGAGATTATCGATAAAATCTATAGTCTGAAAAAAGGAAAGCGAACGATTAATGAGCAGAAGAATTTTCAAGGATTAATCTCTGGTATTCGCATGGATATAGAGAAGATGATAAAGGATGAAACCACCGAACTAAACGAGTTTGCTTTGTACGAGCAGCTTCTGATACAGGTGTCAGTGATTCAGACTACAATTGATCTGTTTAAGGAGGACGAGGAAGATCGGAGATATAGCCAGCTGTTACTCGAAAGATGTCGTGATAAATATCGTGAGGATAGATTAACAGAAGGAAACAAAAAAGAAGAGAACGAATGAAAGTAGATAACCTAGGTGAGTTTTTTTGGAAGAAGGTCAAGTTTATACTCTTGTTTTCACTTTCTGCAGTATTGTTATTCATCGTCTCACGCCGATATATTTTTGTGATACCRCATTCAGACAATAAGGAGATGCTAAGTTCAATTCATTCGTATGAAGATGTGCTTAAAGAGCAAACTGAAAAGACAGCGGAAATTACGGAAATCTTTAAGCAAATTGACGAAATGGAATTTGATATTCATCAGGTRCAAGTACAGGATGAAGTAAATAAGAAAATTTCTATTGTAAGAAGACTCTACAAAGACAATGATATGAGTTCGAAATATAAGTTTGGTTTGGTCTCAGCTGACCTGTTACTTCTCTATTTCAATACGAAACAGGAGCACAGTTCACTGAAGAAGAACAAAAAACTTATTGAAGATAATTTAATGGAATGTAAAGCCAATTTTTAATGAAGCCAAAAACTAAAATAGCTATTTGGGTTCTTGCGCCAGCGCTTGTCGTTGCGGTGTTAATTGCAATATGGATACCCTCAAGTGTTGATTTTGGAAACGTAGACTTTCTAATTGAAGACACCAATGGCGATTATCAATACGACGTAAATGAATCACTCACATTTACTCTGGTCGACAGTAGCATGCGTGATAGGTCCATTGTTTGGTATTTCGGAAATGGAGACTCCTTGGTAAACGAGGGGACCGTTAGTTATACCTTTAAAGAAAAGGGGAAATACATGGTTACATTGTTGCTGGATTCTAAATACCCAGTCCACAAGTTTATTGATGTAGTTAATACTGATCACAAGGTGGCGCTAGATTCTCTCGTTGAAATTAGTGGACCTGAACTCGGATATATTGGGGAAGAGTTGATCTTCTCTTCATATGGGCCAGGCTTAGAAAGCTGGTTTTGGGAATTTGGTGAAACGGGATACGTTGATGCGTACGAAGGACAAGTCGTTTATATATATCGAGATACAGGAACATATACGGTTAGATTAAAGACCAATATTTCTGAGTATCCAGTAGATCATAAAATCAAGGTTTTATCTCTGTTCGAAGCAATCGATGAATCGGATCCTGTCGATTCCTTACAGTTGATCCATAACGATATTAGAAAACGACTGCAAGCCATCGCCGATGGAAGGATTGACGATAAAAGTAGTTTTTACGACAATATAAAATACTTGGAAAGAGTATATACCTGTGGAAACGGAGAGAGAGTGGTGATTGTAGTCAATGGGGAAAAATACAATGACTTGTATAGTTATTGTCAAGGTCTTCATTCATTGGAAGGACGAGGTAAACGTACCTTGAAAATTGAGGAAATTGTAAAAGTAACCAGAGGAAGCGGTGGCTGCGTGGATAAGATTGAGGTTACCCAAATTGTAATTGAAATTTGATAATGCACCCAAGTAAACAGGAAAAAATGAAGAAGCCGATGCAAAGCATCAAGACATTAAAGAGACTCATGCCATCTTATGCTGTGCTAAAGAATAGTATGATTTGTGCTTTATTCTTATGCTTCACCCATTCCTATCATGCGCAAATCAAAAAGAACCAGCGCATTAGAAAAGTAGAAAAAGAAACATTTAATTTTCATACACCTGTTGAAGGATCATCACAAAAGAAGGATAAAAGCTTCTATATTGTCTATTCTGACCGGTCTGAAAACAGTGCGTTCGATGATGCGTATGCCCAGAAACGAAGAGTCTCTCAACCATTTCTACGGCCGTATTTCGTAATCAATGAAGAAAACGAATACCTTGAACTTGTTGGATATGATCCGAAATTGGTAGGTAAGCCAGATGGAATCGCGGCCATGTTTTTCAGCGGAAATTATACTTTCTCTGATTCAAAAGAGGCTGAGTATATTGGTTGGATTCACAAAAATAGCCTCTTGCATTATGCTCAAGCAGAAACAAGTGAAATCAATTACCGACCAGTAAGATATGTCCTCGGGATTAAGGAGTTGGGTACGTTATTCAATATTGAAAAGTTTGTTGAAAAGGACGAAGTGAAGTTGTATTTGGATCCTGCGTTTAAGCGCGAGTCTGATCAAACGTTGCATATAAATCAAATTGTATATGTATACAAAGAGAATGAACGACAAACGGCGGTATTAGTATCAAATAAAAGTCAAATTTCCGACGCAGACTCTTCCGAGCGAATCATTGGGTGGGTATCTAATGAATTGATCAATTATGTTGGTCAGCAACAGGTGTTTAGTACAGATAGTATTGACAGTCTAATTTTTTATCAGCCAGCGTATTTCGGTCAAATAGAAGTGCTTCAACGCTCTGAGATAGGATCTTCTATTATTTTTAATACAGAGAAAAATTCGCCTAAGGTAGCATTGGGAAGTGATACTGTGAGAGTAATGGTTCCAACGAGTGTTTGGGATCACAGTCTTAATACATTGACCAATGTAGAAGGAGATGAGTTGCTCATTAGTAAAATTGATGAGATCAAAGAACAAAACAAAAACATCAATTTTCATTTCATTTTTGACAGTAGTAATGAAGCAAAGCCAAAGCAAATTAAGTTAATGGCTTCTTTACAACGCATCTATTTGCTGTATGCAGAAAATGATGACTACTCAGAGTATCGTTTCACATTTAGTACTAGTTCATATGGTTCCAATGAGTTTTACTTTTTTAAAAAGACGACATCGTTTCCTAATTGGATTAAATACATCAATAAAGTACTCCTGAACGACCCAACTGTTCGTAAAACAATGGTCAACGATATCGGTATCGAAAGGTGTTTCAATTTTGCATTGGCTACATCGGATTCAATTGACTTTTCTACGAATATTCTTTTGATCTCAGGAATGAAAGCGTTCACAAGAATGAGTGCTCGTACAAAAACGAAAATAACAAAACGTTTAGCTAAAGCATCGTCGCGCTTGGTGTTTTTCCAATTRGCCAATAATTCAGCTGATGTTTACCAGGAGTATATTCTTCAAGCGAAAGATTTACTTGGAAGAGTGGCCTTGGAGTACGGTGATTTTATTAAATCCTTTACAGTCGACAATCAGTTAGTTAAAGATAAGAACATATTTGCGTCGATTCCTGCACAGGATAACTTGTACGTATATGACTCTCCAAATTCAAGTAATTACCAAGGAGGGATTGGGTTTGCTAAAATCAACTCGGAGTTGGTGCCTACGTCATTTGATTTAATCCTTGATTCAGTATTGTTTCACACGCTTAATACAAACCGAGTTTATTTGGAGTCCTTGGATCAGTACAATAGCAAACTTGGTTTTTTAAGAAGTAGGCCTAGTCAGTTTATAAATCAAAATGTAGATGAAGACTCGACSTATCAGGATCAAGCTAACCTGATTCCTCGAAACAGCCTGGATGAAAATTACAACCGATACGAACAATTACTCTTGGCCAAAAATAAACTTTCAACAGCCTATTTGCTGAGTGAGTTTGAATTACAAATTCTGATTGATAATTATAAATCGCTGGTCCCTCTTTTCTCAGGAGAAGTAACAAAAGATGAACGCAAGATAGTTGCTGGCTTGTATCAGGTGAACGTTAAAAATCTGAATAATTTGTTTTTGAATAAAGTACTGAGCCCTAAGAGTAGTGTTGCTGATTTGATCTTTATCAAATGTGGTATGCCTGTTGGAAATCAGGACCTCCATGATTTGAAGATAAAGGATGTCGCGAATAAACGGAAAATGGAGAACGAGGTGTTTCAAAAACTGTTGCTCGACCTTCGAAAGAAGATTGACAAACTGGAATCAATTTACACCAAGGAAATTAACATGACGGAGGCGTATGATACCTCTACTAGATACTATTATATTCCGGTCGGAAATCTCTTTTAAATATGGCGGAGAAGACAAAACCAACTCAAGAAGAAATTCCATTGCATGAAGTTGTACTTGAACTAATGTTTGAGGCGAACAAAGAGAAACCAGCTGAATTGTCAGCGAATGAAATTTTTTGGAAAATTTCTGATTCCTCTTTGATAGAACGCAACATTTCAGAAGTGTTAAACTGGCTAGTCAGCAAAAGAAGAGCAGAGGAATACTTAGAAAAGTACACCTTGAGTCGCAATGAGTTCTTAGACCGAAGAAATATAGATCGCGGTATAAGTGTCTCTAAAGAAGAAGTCTCGGAAGCATCTACAGGAAATACCACGAAGGATAAAAAATCAACTGAGGAAGAAATTCCATTGCACGAAATTGTGCTTAAAATCATGTTTGAGGAGAATAAAGAGAATCGGACAGAGCTGTCAGTGAATGATATCTTTTGGAAAAGCTCGGACCCTCTGCTTCGTGAAAGTCAAGTCGGAGATGTCTTAAAATGGTTATTGCATCATAGTAGGGTTGAGTATCGAGGAGGAAAGTACTCGTTGGATCGTTTTGAGCTGTTGGAACAAATAAAGGTTGATAAACCCGAAATAGTTAAAAAAGCAAAAGTTTCAGAGTCACCTGTCAAAACGATTCCTAAGAAAAAATCTCCAAAGATTGTAGTGCCACCAGCTCCAAAAGAAAAGATTGTCCCAAAGCCTAGTCCTGAGAAAGTCGTGAACATTCCCAAAACAGAAGAGCGGAAGGAAACAGTTGCCATTCCTAAGCAAAAGGAAACAAAGGACATTGTAGTTACAGCGGAAAAAGTAAGCGATACCAGAAAGGTGAATATGATCCTGTTAATAATCGCAGCAGGCTTTTTTGCTTACACGTGTTATTTATTAATTTCCATGAGTAGTTTGACGACAACTCTACCATCAAAGCAACTGCAAGATGAAATCGTTTCTGTACAATTGAAATTGGAGCAATTATCTGAAAAAGAAGCAACCACAGATAATAAGTTGGAAATAATAGAGGAAAGATTGAGTTTAATCCAGGCAATTACGTTTAATACATCGGAGCAATTAGCCAATCAAAATCAGAATATCTTGACCTATAATAGGCTTAAAGTCGCTAGCACGAGCTTGTTCTTGTCAAATAGCCTCATCCTATTAATATTCGCAATCTTGTTCTATAGAAGCGACCCATTCCACTTTAAGCGAAATTAGTGAAAATTGACTCATTTTTTTCGGTAAAAAGCTTGGTTTAATGAAGACTTATACATATTTTAGCCGAGAGAAATAATACTTAGCCACTATAAATCTAAGCTTTATTTTGTTCGCCCAGTTACACGTTATGTATTTACAGCTCTATAGGATAGTTGTGTTGTGTGAATCCTAAGAACGAATAAAAACTAATTTTAGTGACCGACGGCTGATTTCAATTATACTAGTTATTGAATGACTGTTGTTAGTTATGTAGAATCTCGACTTTTTAATTATTAATTTATAAAAAAAATAAAGATTATGGGATCGTTTAGAGCAAAAGTTATATCAGAAGACAATGAATTCGATGTAAGATGGTTTAAGATAGCTGTTGATAGAGGTATCAATGCTGTAGGTAAAGTTACAACGACTACTAGAGGTGGAATTCTTGAATTCAGAATCCCTTCAAATGATAGCACTTTTTGGGCAGAGAAAATGGTTACTTGTGAGCATTCTCCGTTTAAATTAGAGGTAGATATTTCAGCAGCAGAGCATACTGGAAAGATGAAGACTATCGTAATGGAAGATTGTGTTATGATTGGTTACAACGAAACTTTCGATGCAGATACTGAGCAAGAAGCTAGTGTTTGGTGTAGAGTAACTTGTAATACATTGACAATTGGTCCTGCAGTTCTTGTAAGCAACTGGACTAACAATGCTTAATATAAAAGAATAATTTAAAGGGAACTCTTGCAAAAGAGTTCCCTTTTTTATAGGATACCTTTTCTTTACTGCACAACTACTATTATTTAGTCACTGAAAAATCACTTTAAGTGTTTGTTTTCAAGGAACAATATATGTTTAGTATCATTAAACAATGTTCATATCTAAATCATTCGATAGTTATTTGTTTCCGTCACTTACAATTTATTAGAATTTCTTTTAAGAATTGTCGTGTCCTCATTGTAGGATAAATTCATTTAATAGGTGATTACAAATCCAGATTAATCAAAATTAGTCTGATTCAGCATAGGAAAAGGGAGTAAAGCACTTTAAATAAGTTGAACACAATGAGTGAAGTAACAATTACGGTGACCAATTTTCAAACAGGAACAGCTTATTTAACGAGTTACCCTTACCGCCCGAATAGGATAAAGTATAGAGTTCCTTTATATCGAGTAACTGTAAGTGGTAATGATAGATCTGGAAACAGTGTGTCAACAGATTTTGATGCTATTCGGTTTGGAGTGAAGAGAACCGTAACAGCTGCAGCAAGTATTGTTGGACTAGCCGATAGACAAGATTACACATTGAATTGGTCGTTTATCACGACCATGAATGAGATGGCTTGGCGAGTTTATGGCGGTTTTTTCGTTCATAGAGGGCCGGACAACCCAATAACACAAAATTTTGGTTCCATTGGATGTATTGAGATAACAGGTGCTGGAAAATGGGCAGAATTCAATGCGTTAATTATAGAGTTATCTGGATGTATATCAGAATCAGATGTAAGTAACAAAGGACTTGCTAAGATATTTTATCATGCAGCAACAAGACCACCACTTATTAAAGTATAGCTGATATGCAAAAAATATGCTTTGGAATTATTGGACTTATCCTTATAGGATGTACAGGAGATTATGATCCTGGCAATAATTTAATGGATTCAAACACGGAAAAAAAAGTAAGTGTAATTGAGGAAAGAACAAGTACGATTCCAAGTTATCGTGTAGTGTTTGATTCGTCAAAAATGTCTTCATCTAGTTTGTTGAATGACGTTTTACTTGATTTGGAGAATTCATTTGAAAAGTATACATTTAAGAGTACATCAAATGAACTGAAAGAAAAAATTGAAAATGTTGAGGCTAAACGTTTTCAGAAAAGCCTAAGTGCGGATTTTGATAATGATTTATTTGAATCCGTTAACACTATAGATCTCGTAGCAGTCTCGCCAAAAAATAAGGAATTCAATTGTATTCAAATAGAACAATGGAGTTTTGAATCTGCCGAAATTGCAGATTCTTGTTTTGAAAGCTTAACACATTACGAAGAAAAAGAAATTCACTTTATGACGGTTAATTGGATTTGGTTCAAACAAGAGAGTAATCTCTTTTTCATTTCGTCCTTGAGCAATAATGTTACGAGTAATGAGATGCAAAATGTCAAGAAAATAATAGCTCAAGAAATAGAAAAAAATGGTGCTTATAGAAGTGTTTCGTTTTATGAATAATAGAATTGCGTTCATTAAATAGTCACCTACAATATTAGAAAATATGGCAAACAATAAGACAACAATCAGTATCGATGGGGAAAGCTTAAAAAGTTTTGAGAATGTTAACTTAACCCAAGTGATAAATGATCACCATAATTTTGAGGTGGCACTGGACATGGAGAACATTGAAAAGTTTGGTGCACATACTTTGGATGCTTCTAAACAGTGGCTAGGAAAAGCGATTGTAATAACATTTGGTGAAAAAGAATTTCTCGGGACAATTGTAAATGTACAAATGGTACACAGCAGCGGGTTGAACGGCCAATTGGTGGTTAGTGGATATTCTAAAACTATATTATTAGAAGGCGGACATCACGTTCAGTCTTTTTTAGATAAAGACTTAGGGAGTATCGTAAAAGAAGTTGTGCAAGAAGCCGGCGTTGAGGCAGACGTGAAGCCTGTTTACAAGAAACCATTTGAATATCAAGCGCAATATAGAGAAACGCATTTTCAGTTTCTACAACGTTTAGCAAAACAGCACAATGAGTGGTTGTATTATGATGGGGTAAAATTGATTTTTGGAAAACCAGAGCTCGGGTCTCCAGTTGAACTGGAATACGGTAGAGATATGAATTCCATAAGTGTTTCCATCGAAGCGATCACAAGTAAACAAAATCACTTTTCATATAATCCATTGGATGATAAGAAGGAAGAATCTAAAACGAAAGACAAGGTAGGTGGACTTAGTGAATTAGGTGACTTTGCATTTAATAAGTCAAAAGAATTGTTTGGGATTGTTCCAAATGCATTTTCGGATGCTCGCGTCCAAGACAAAGATCAAATTGATGCAATCATCAAAAACAAGCAAGGTAGTGCAGTTGCGAAAAGTAACGTGCTTAGAGCTTCGTCGACAAAACTGGGGTTAACTATTGGAACATTAATTAAGGTTTCGGCTTCTATGTTAAGTATCGGTTCTTCGGAAAGTAAGAGCTATGGAGAATACATCATTACAAGTATTAGTCACTCTGCTTCAGGAGTAAATCAATATATTAATCATTTTGAAGCTATTTCTTCAGGAGTGGAATTCCTACCTGAACCAAGTGTGGAAATGCCAGTAGCAGAATCGCAAATAGCAACAGTACTATCAAACGAAGATCCTAAAAAGAAAGGAAGGGTAGAAGTACAATTCCAATGGCAAACAGGAGAGATGAAAACTGCATGGATTCGTGTATTGTCTCCAGATGCTGGGAAAAGTGACCTTGTTGGAACCAATCGAGGGTTTGTTTTTATCCCGGAAGTTGATGATCAAGTAATGATAGGATTCAGATACAATGATCCTAACCGACCATTTGTAATGGGAAGCTTGTTTAGCGGTACTACTGGAGCTGGTGGTGGAGATGCTAACAAAACGAAAAGTATCACTACACGAAGTGGAGCTACAATTACCATTGATGATGATGAAGGAGATGGGAAAATCACTATCAGTGACCCAAGTGGAAACACAATCACACTAAATGGAGATGAAACAATTTCTATTTCAGCGCCTACAAGTATTACAATGAGTTCGAAAGAAATAAGTTTACTTGCTGAGGATAAAATTACGCTSACAGGTGACAAYAATATTGARTTCAATTCGAAAGATATCTTGGCTAATGCYGATACAAAAATTGAATTRKYCAGTGGTGATAAAATTATTGAATCCTCTACWACCAARGAAGAGTCACACATGAAATATAAGTTRGAAGCGCAAAATGTKGATGTCAATGGAGCAGTAATGGCCAATTTTAAAGGTGGAATATTAAACCTGAATTAGGACATGGGCACATTTAATGATGAAAACCCAATCACGTATCGCATTGAAAAAATGCGTAAAAATTGGGTGGAAAATGTATGTGACGCTACTCAAATCGTGCGATGGGTCTTGCTTAAAGATGAAGTAAGAATGTTCAAGGCGTTTAGCCTATTGGAAGCTTCTGATCACGGTCAAATTCCTGATTTATTCCTCAATTTTGATAGTTCATTTTCTACCGAAGAACAATACGGTCACGACTTGCTCTCAAGTTGGTTGGAAATATGGAACAGCGAAGACGCTCGCAAGGAAGTGGAATATGCAGATGTTATTCCTGATTGGGATGACACGCCATATCGAGATGCTCCAATTAAAGACAGTGAAAAGACCTTTTTAGAGGCAATGTCCTCCTTTGCTACAAGCATTGACCCTAAACAGCAATTGGTGTTGGGGATAATGCCAACTGGGTATTTAGGAGAGCCAGGGTTTGTTGAATGGGTACTAACGTGCCTTGAAATAATGCCAGAAAACCTGAAGTTCATGGTATATGATTTGGCAGACAGACCAAAGCTCCATCAGATTCCAATGGATTTCAAGGTAACGACTTTGGTTGCTAATCTCACCATGTCAGAAGCGACAAAAGAAATTGTTCGACAAGGAGATTTAAATGATCCAGCAGTAGGCGTCAATCTATGTATTCTTAATATTTCGGAAGCTGCGAGTGATAAGAACGAAGATGATATTCATCATTGGGGGAAAGAAGGAATAGAAATTGCGGAGAAAACAGGATTAAAAAGTATTGTTGCCACTGTATATTTAGCATATGGAAGTGCTTTTTATCAGCTGAAAAAATTCAAAGAAGCGCTACGTTTATATGAATCTGCTGAAGAACAAGCCATCGGAGGGAAAGAGGAAGAAGATATTGCCATTCCAGCAATTCTCTTGCAGACCTATAATTTTCAAGCTGCTACTTATCTCTATACTAAAAAGTACGATAAGGCACGAGAGTTTTACATAATGGCCAGTGAGGAATCGCTCAAACAAAAAAACATGGCCATGTACATGGAAGCGCAGCGTATGGCATCCATTATGTCAGAAAAACTCAATGATGAAGAGAAGGCGTTTACCTTGATTTCTGAAACGTATGAAGTATGTAAACCATATGATAAACTCATTTTGAAGTTTACCTCTATGCTCCTTATTTGTATTAGGTATCATGAATTTGCCTTTGAACGTAAAAACAAGGAGTTGCTTAACGAGATTGACAAATTCGCAACCGAGATATGGGGCGATGAATGGAAAGACATTTCTCAGAAAGAAGTGTACGAAAATATATTAACCACAGAATGAACGAACTATGCTAGCATCCAAACATTTAAATATTACCATGGGAGTGGACATTCATATGGTTACCATTCCTCCTTCTCCGGCTCCGGTTCCTTTGCCACATCCATTTGTGGGAACGATTATGGATCCCTTCGATTATCTTCCTGTGTTAGGGACGATGGTACATATAAACAACCAAAAAAGATCCAACGCTGCAACGACCTCACTATTGGGGTCAGTAGTACATATTCCAATGGGAGCAGGTTTTCATCCTGGCTTTATGCCAATGATAGCGGATGAAGGATTTCAGTTTTATGGAAGTATGACAGTAAAAGCAGAAGGGACTTTTCTAAGCGCCGCTGCTTTCAACTTAATGACGTGTAGCTGTATTGGAATGCCCTTAGGTTCTCCAGAGAAATATTTACCCACAACGACTTCCATTCCTATCCCAATGGGAATGCCCGTTATGGTCGGTGGACCGCAAGTTCCCGATGTCGCTGGGGTTGTCATGAAGTTCATGATGATGAAAGGAATGAAGTTCCTTTTGAAAAAGGCAGGGAAGCTCTTTAAGAGTGCAAAGAAATTATTTAAAAAGGGGTGTTGCTAATCACAACAACGAATCGTTCACACTAAAAAAACACTATGATCAGTTTCATCACCGGAGAATCCGTTTTACTTGAAGAAGATTTCCGTCTCAGCGGACCTATTCCATTAGAATGGACGCGCCAATATCGTACACAGGTAGATTTGGATGGATTACTTGGGAAGATGTGGCATGTAGGCTGTGATCAAACGCTTCAGCTTAAACGCTCTGAAGGGTCGTTTCTATGGATAAACTCCAATGGAAACATCACGGCGCTTCCATATTTGGAAATTGGAGATAGTGCTGTGATTGCAACAGAAAAAATCATATACACGCATTTAGAAGGTAAAGTCCTGATTGAAGATTACGATCAGAAGTTGTTTTACCATTATGAATTCGTAGGAGGGTCAAGAGACACTTATCGCGTGACAAAAATTACACGTCACCGCTTTGAAATTCAATTTTCTTACAATGCTTCAGCCCGCTTGGAGCAAATTGTCGATTCAAGTAATCGYACCCTCAAAATAGAAAGAGACAATGAACAACGAATTACAGCAGTAATTCAGGTCTCTAGTATAGARAATGACAAGAAATTAGTTGAGTACGAATACAACGAAGAAGGYTTTCTTTCWGTMGTTCGYGATGCTATGGGGCAAGAAGAACAATTTGCCTATACAAAGGGACAACTTACCMAAAAAAYAGATCGAAACGGAGCRACGCAACATTGGGAGTTCGAGAATACGGAKGAAGAGCCTAAATGTTTAAAGCACTGGTTCAATAAAAACGGACAGCAATTACGYGCSTTCGAGTACAAGCTTGGSAAWACWATTGTGACCRATGGYATGGGAGCAAAAACTACGCRCTGGCATCGAAAYGGGGAGATCACCCAAGTTACAGATGCATTGGGKAATAGTGAGACYTGGGAATACAATTTGAATGGATTGGTGATGCGTCACACCGACAAACTAGGCGMGCATACGTACTATGGCTATGATGATTATGGCAATAAAACGTCAGAACGTAAACCGAATGGWGGAAGTACRAATTATATTTTCGAAGACAATAAYTTAGTAGCMGCAAAGAATGCAACSAACGCACTTTGGTTGTGGGAGTATGACGACAAGGGCTTTTTAACAAAACGCATTGGTCCTTCAAACGATACGACYCGTTATAAATATACCGACGATTTACTCACTCAAATCATTGATGCAAATGGACAAGAAACACACTTGTTTTACAATTCGGGGAACACACTTGAAAAAGTGACACTTCCCAATGGTGAAGAAACGAATTGGTCATATAACGGACAAGGGCAGTTACTTCATGCAGTGAGTAATCAAGATACTTCAGTCAATTATCATTACGATGAACTTGGCCGTGTAAAACAGCTCAAGACAGTTGAYGGTAACATGGTCTACTTGAAGTACGATGGTGTTGGRAATGTCATCAATGCAAAAGACAAACAYCACCAAGTGAAATTTGAGTATTCTCCAACTGGGAAACTRGAAAGTCGAGAAGAGAATGAGACGAAAATCAAATTTGCGTATACAAAATCMGATCRAYTAAAAGCGATCACCAACGAACACAARAGTTTGTATCGTTTTGACCGAGATAGAAATGGTCAAATCATTCAAGAAAGTGGCTTTGATGGATTGAAACGCAAATACCTACGAAATGCAGGAGGACAAGTGGGACAAACCACAACTCCGGATGGAAGAAAAGTAAACTACACGTATGATCTTCTTGGAAATGTGAGCACCGTTAGATACGATGACCAAACCCAAGAAGTCTATACGTACGATAAGAATGGATCACTCATTGAGGCTGTTAATGAGAATGGTCAGGTTAAATTGGTTCGTGATGAAGTAGGAAAAGTCTTGGAGGAATACCAAAACGACATYCTYATTGAAAACACGTACAACCGATTAGGACAAAGAATTGCACTGACGAGTAATTTGGGAGCAGACATTAAAATCTCACGGAACAAACTTGGACAAATTTTAAACACCGAGGCKAGTCAAGCAGAATCGAAGTGGGAGGTAGACATTACCCGAAACTTAGTCGGCTTGGAAATYGAGCGGAGTTTRCCTGGAGCAGTTACCAGTAGTTGGGAGCGTGATAAAAGTGGACGACCGRTACAGCACAGTGTGAGTGCGAATGAAAAGCAGCAGACAAAGAAGAARTATCAATGGGATGTCAACGATCGYTTGAGGTCAATTGARGAYCAGTTAAAGAATGAGATGGTRAATTTTGAGCACGATGTGTTCGGKAATTTATCAGCCGCAGGTTATTCAGATGGCAGTTGGGATTACAAACTGCCTGATGAAATCGGRAACCTCTTCAAAACAGAAGARAAAACAGACCGRCAATACGGAAAAGCAGGTCAACTTCTYAAGGATGAAACGTACACKTATAGCTACGATGAAGTAGGAAACCTCAAAGAGAAAGAATCYATCACAGGRAAGTGGCGTTACCAATGGTCGCAAGGTGGAATGCTGAAAAAAGTTATTCGCCCTGATAGAMAACAMGTMGATTTCACATACGATGCRCTGGGAAGAAGATTAACAAAAACCTTCAAAGAMGAGACAACTCATTTTGTRTGGGACGGGAATGTCCCATTACACGAATGGACATCTTCAGGAGATGAATCGATTTCAATTGTCAATGCCAAAGGAGAAAAGGAGATCAAAGCACCTGAAAATCTCACAACTTGGATTTTTGAAGATGGAACCTTCGTTCCAATGGCAAAACTTCAAGGAGGAAAATCTTATTCGATTATCACAGACCATTTAGGAACTCCAACGGAAGCGTATGATGAAAAGGGAAAAAAAGTTTGGTCGAGGCAATTAAATATATACGGTGAAACACGGAAGGAAACTGGAACAACGAATTTTATTCCATACCTTTACCAAGGTCAGTATTTAGATGTAGAAACCGATTTGGCATATAATAGATATCGCTACTACGATCCGAGTTCAGGGGTTTATGTGAGCCAAGACCCTATCGGACTTGCAGGGAAGAATCCTAATTTTTATGCTTACGTAAGTGATAGTAACAAATTAATTGACCCTTTAGCATTAGACCCATTAGGAACTGGAGGGTATTCTGTTTATGCTCTCTATGAAAACGGAGCGACAGACCCATATTATATTGGTATTACTAAGCAAAATGTTGACACTCGTATGGGGCAACATATGGATACGGGTAGATATGGAGCAAATACGAACCATGAGGTTTTACATAGTGATTTGACTATTGAACAAGCTCGTGGAAACGAACAAGCCTTGATAGAAAAACATGGAACTAAAACAGGTGTTATTGGTCAAGATATTGGACCGAATAATAAAGGAAACAAGATAAATTCTTTCGATAAAACTAGAACAGATGTGAGAGGGAAGGCATTTAACGCTGAGTACAATAAAGTAAAAGGATGTGGTTAAATATGGAATATTTAGAAGAAAAGGAGGGTAATTTGTTTTTTGTACCACTGTTTTTACCAAACGGAATAAAAGACAACAATAAAAGTTACTCTCGGACTAAATTTAATATCAGTGATAATTATGCTTTTGGGAGATTGATTGAAATTGATAAATCTGCGGGTAATTTGGTGGAAATATTTAATTACACGGGGGTAATTCCATCTGATTTAAATACAATTATTGATTCTGGGACTATGTTTAATCCTTTCCATATTGCGATGGGGTTTAGTAAGAAAAGATGGAGATTTATTTTTGAAAGTCCTAACTACGATAAAGAGAAGGATTCTAATTATTCTGAAATTTCTTTTTTAATGGGAGATAGAAGTTCGCCTATCCATTGGAAAGGTGGAGAGAAAAAACCTTATAGTGGTGATACTAGCTTGTATGATAGATGGATCATTCATCCACCTACGAAAGTAGAAGATATGATACGTGAAAAGAATATTGATTCATAAATCAAAGCCCCGACAAAATCGGGGCTTCTTTCTTAGTCGTTTTTTAACTGGCGCAGCTGCTGCTAATAGTCATTGCCTAAATCTAGCAGTTGTTCGCGCTTTTTCGGCATTAATGTGTTAGTAAGAAGGCAGCCGGTTTTCACTAAAAAAAACAAGTCAGACGATTCATTTTTATTGGAAGATGAACTGACGATTCCGAATGGCTCTTTTAGAGTGACACTGATGAGACATTCGCGCTAAAGGTTAATTTGTTGGCTGCTCAAAACGCCGGTAGAGGTTCCAATAATGAAGGTTGGAAGTAATGACGATATGCCTAGAGGTGGTAAGTATTGTAAAAACCTTAGGCGAAAATTGAATTCGGCACCAAAAGGAAGTGGGTTACCTAAAATACAGCTACCAGAAACTGGAAAGAAAGCTAAACCAACAGTTGTTCCCTGTAAATAGATAAGTATGAAAAATCATTCGTTAGATAGATGGAATAGCGATGAATTAGT
>NVXP01000058.1 GCA_002733985.1 Fluviicola sp.
AATTTTGATGATAATTGAAGTCTCACGGACAATGCCCCTCTACAGGAACAATGTTTTTTGGGAAAATAATCCTATATAGGTCGAAGTTAGTAGAAGGAATCCTGATTTTCAGTAGGCATGTTTAATCATAAGGTATTTATCAGCACTTTCTAACCAACCTTTTATCAAATTGAAATAACAATTGGTACGAGGGTGCAGAATGGAAAGAACTATAACAAACATTATAAAAGCACCCAAACTATAGAGTGCTTTTATAATACAATGAACTTAGTTTAGGCTGCGATGATTGAATCAATAACCATGACGCTCTATTAGTTCTTAATGATTTTTCTTATTAAAATTTTATCCCCTTGTAAAACCTTTATAAAATAAAGTCCATTTGGTCGCTCAGCCATGTCCAAAACAAATTCATCTGTTTTGGAAAAGAATTCTGACAGGGATAAAGTCTTCCCAAAAACATCTAAAAGCTGAATTGTAATAAGTTCTGATCCCTCCAAGCTATTTAAGTCAACAAAAACTTTTTGCTTTGTTGGATTAGGATAAATTTTTATTTGGTCAGCAAATTCTTTCTTAATATTTAATACTGAAGTACCTCGGTTTTCTAACTGTCCGTCAGAGTTTAGTTGAGAAATGGTTGTTACCATTCCTGTTCCATCATCATCAGGCCCGCATGTTCTGTAACGAAAATACATTACCTTACTCCATCCAGGAGTTGTCACGATGAAAGTCACTTTATAACGTTGCCATAATGTAAATGGTCCGTAAATAAAACCAAGATTGGTATTTACGATTGGAGCACCTATGTGCGTCCCAGAAGACATCGAAGCTCCTGATGGCAGATAAGACGCGTCTACAGGTTGCACAATGAATTCATGTTGGTCAATGGAAACCGTACTTTCTTTGTTGTAATACATAGGATTGTCTTGACAGCGTTCGTGCAGCGTGTAATCAATAAATACACCTCCTCCGACATCAACGGATTCAGTAATTATTCCATTATTACTTAAGCTCCCGTCAATCTTAGCAGGCTTTATTTCAAACCAAAAATATTCGTCATACCATCCTTCGCCAACGATTAATTTTAGCAGATATAATTTATCCCTTTCTAGACCATATGTATAAAAAGTCTCCATATCGATATATCCAGCTTCACCTGATATAACAGGGGATGCTACAAGATTGGACGAAGTCCAACTATCTAAATCAAATTCAGATATTTCATAACGCCAATTTTGTTCACAAGATGAGGGGGTTGCATTGAAAATAGAAAGTCCGTTTATGTCTAATTGACTTACATCGATTGTCCAACCAGTTCCTGTTGATGTGCGAGATACGTAATTGACATGGTCTCCAAAAAAACCATCTGGTGTTGGTTGCTCCGCAGATTTGACAAATCGAATGTTATTGAATTGTGGCAGAAGGTACCATGACGGAGTATAGGGAGGGTAGTCTACATACATCTTTACTGTATATGACGTGTTCTCTTCAACATTGATAAAAAAATTATCCCACATTGGAAATCCATTAGTAGATACCTTTGTCGGTCTTGTAAGTATCAAATTGGGAGTGCCAAGTAGATTTCCAGAACAATCAAAATTCTGCGCATACAATTCAACATAGTACCGTGTTTCCGTTTGTATGGGAGGAAAACGACTTACGTAAAATAGCATGGGATTTGTCTTGCATTTTAATGCATAGTAGTCCCTTGAAACCCCATCTTCTATTTTAGAATATGTTGTAAATGTCCCGGGAACAACAACAAACGTAGATCCACCATTAATATACGGAGGTGGATCACATAATTGACCATAAGAGATAGAATTTTTAATTAAAAAAAGTACTACAATGAGAGCAATACCCAAATACTTGAAGGAATAGTGGTTGGTTTTTTTCATATTACTTATTTGATAAGATATTCTTTATCTAAAGTTCATTCAATTCAATGATGAACAAGATTAGGTTCTGTTAAGGTAGCCAAATTTGACTGTAACAACAATAAAAATAGAATCAACGTTGCAGAAGTTGGGAGACAACCTAACGATTGAATTCAGTCAGTTCGGACGGCTCATTAGATACAGTAAATCAAGTAGTCTTCATTTTCTAGAGAAAGATAGAAAGAGTTTGGATTCTATCTACTAAGTGTTACGCTGCGCACAGGGGGTATGCATGGTGACCTATGGATCATGATGGATTTGATGGATTGAATGAAATTATTGCAGTAAAGCTGCACGATTATAGCTGGGTTAAAGAATGTACTCACTACGTTGGGAAGTTAAGACATGAGATTTATTTCACTTATACGTATAATTATGAGCCACTTGAATTAAGACACTAAAGCAAGAGTCTTATAGTGGTAACTAACTTATACCACTATAATAATGAGTGCTGAAAACAAAAAATTAGAAGGACAACCGAACATTATCTTGATCCTTACAGATCAAGAAAGATCAACAATGCATTTCCCAGATGGATGGGAAGAAGAGAATTTAGTCAACATGACGAAATTGAAGCAAGATGGCTTCACATTCAATAAAAATTACTGTAATACCTGTATGTGCTCTCCTAGTAGAAGCACACTTTTCGCAGGATCTTATCCAGCTCATCATGGAGTAAAGGATACGCTGACTTACGGAGGAGCTATGTCATCGGCGGAAACCCAATTGGATCGGTCACTGCCGAACCTTGCGTCCATGCTCGGCGATGAAGGATATAATGTCCATTATCGAGGTAAATGGCACCTTAGTAAGGGTGATTCTACAGAGGATGCTTCGCCAGCAGAGATTGCGACATTCGGATTCAAAGGATGGATTTCACCTGATGCAGGAGAGGACACAAAACCGGAGAACTTTGGAGGCGGATATGCAGATCATGACAATGCGTATGTTCAACAAGCTGTGAAATTCTTACAAGCCGTTAAAGAAGGGAAGGAAAAAGAACCTTTTTGTCTAGTGGTTTCATTGGTAAACCCGCATGATGTATTGGCTTACCCTAATCAAACAAGTTTTGGCTATAGCGAAGCGGATTATTCTGGACGAGACATAGCTTTGCCTTCAACGAACGATGAAAACCTCGCGAGAAATCATAAACCAACGGCCCATGCTCAGTTAAGAGCGATTATGCAAGCGGGGCTTGGAGTGCTGAAAAATGAAGACATGGAGCTCGATTACATCAATTTCTATGGACACTTGCTAACGAAGATCGATCAGTCCATGACTCCAATAATTGACGAGTTGTACGATTCCTCGAATGGAACGTCGTTAGCAGATTCAAGTTATGTCATCAGAACAGGTGATCACGGCGAGCTTGGAATGGCTCATGGAGGGCTTCGACAAAAAGCATTCAATATGTATGATGAAGCGATTCGAGTACCCCTAATAATTTCAAATCCAATTGCTTTTGGAAACTCAAGTGACCAATCCACAGGGAACGTTTCTTCCTTAGTCGATTTATTGCCAACGATTGGAAACCTCTGTAATATAGACCCTGCGAATATTTCTTCTTCATTTGTTGGAACAGACCTCACTCCCATGATGTTCGAAAATGACACCCCAGTGCAGGATCATGTCCTTTTCACTTTTGATGATGTAAAGGCCGGTTCTAATAGTAATCCGAGAGTTGTAAATGCTGCCGACCGCATTCGAGCCGTAATTGAAAAGGATTGGAAATATGCACGTTACTTCGATGCACTTGGTTCGTATGAAGAAGAATATGAAATGTACGATCTAAAAAACGATCCCAACGAATTGAATAATGTAGCGAACAAGAAAAACCCTGATTATTACAAACCGGAATACGTTGTTCAGAGAGAACGTCTGGAGAAAAAGCTAGAAAAGGCAGAGAAAGAGTTGCTGATTCCGACGAAAAATCCAGTGAATGAGAATGCATTTATAGAAGACTTAATTTGAATGAAGAGTTAATTCATTTTAGTCCTTCTGTTTGATTATACCTTCAGCACTTTGCGGTGTAGAGAACAGAAAAAGTGTGGATAGCTTCTAAAATGAAAACAAAAAGTACACAAGTAAAAAAGAAAAGGGTTTCAGATCATTCTGAAACCCTTTGTTTATCTTGTGGAGAATGTAGGTTTTGGTCCTACGATTGAACTTTCAACATAATTCTAGACACTAGATTCATATCACGTTGGCGTCCTTGTATTTGACATTGCTTTTGGATAGATGACCTTTTTACAATAAATACGCCTTAACTTTGTCATACATTTTTTTTACTAAAAAGGGATTCTAGTCAATAGTATGTTAAAAGTAATTGTTTCGTTTATTTTCCTTCTAGCAACATTTTACGCATCAAGTCAGCGTGTGACGAGTTTGTACAGTGATCGTGAACAAGCTCAACATATAAAGAGTATCAAGAAAATTTACCATTTGAAAAAAATTGGTGAATTAAGTCTTCCAAAATTAAACTCGGTTTTAAGCGAGCTTGTCTATAATGGTGATGCAATTCATGATTCAATTGCCAAACTTCGAATTTATCGCTCTTATTACTGGTCAAATAGTGATTTAATAAATGGGCTTAAGTCTCGAATAAAACTCCTCTCCTATTATTCAGACAATCTAACGAAGGAGGAAATTGGTTCTGCACAGATGAAAGTCGGGCAAACGTACTACAAGCTTAAAGACTATCAGCTCTCCTTGAGTTTTTATGAAAAGGCCGAAACGAATATTGCTCTCGATGAGAAACGACTTTTGTTCAGGTACTACGGACTGGTTTATTTAAAGCTTAAAAAGAATACCCTAGCCTTAGCATCTTTCGAATCATCAAAAAAGCTGTCGAATAAGGCAATCGACTTGTTGAACGCAACTAATTCGTTGGGATTCGTCAAATTCCTGAACAATGATTTCAAAGGTGCAGAAGAATCCTACTACGAAGCACTGAAGATTTTTTCTGCGAACAATTCMAAAATTGACAGCCTCCATTTTGCAGTCATTCAAGGCAACATTGCAAGTCTTGAAATAAAAACCGGCAACCTAGAAGCAGGAACAGAGCGCTTATTGAACATCGTAAATGCGGACTTTTTTAAATCGATTGGCAATTTTCAACGGCAAGAAACATTCATGAAGTGCATTCGCGCATTTTTAATACGTAATGACTGCTTAAACGCGAAAAAGTACTTAGCACTTTATGGTAAAACGTTAAATTTAAAAAAGAAGAAACCGAGTAGCGTACGGTTGATCTACTTCGAACTAAAAACCGGATGTCATAACCTATGTGGAGAAAGTATTCTTTCGAAACTTGCTTTTAAGGACTACCTGAACGAATCGAATAAGCTAATCGAGCTTGAATTAAAACTTTCCAATTCAGCTGGTACGATTACTTCTACGCTTTACGAAGATCAAATTAGCCTTGTTGATAGCAACTTAAAACTGGAAAAGAAATCGAGGAAAGATTTAAAGGTTTCAAATGCAAGATTGACGATGCTCTTCACTGTTAGTTCAATCCTATTTCTTGTGTTTTCTGGTTTGTTATTTCTATGGTTCATTCAAAAAAGAAAGGGGCAAAAGAAAAACGATGCTTTGCTTAAATTGAAGGCTGATCTTTTAGTTGAAAAGAAAATGTCCCACGATCTTGAAAAGCAAATGGTCCAAAAGGAACAAGAGAATCGGAAATTGGAAATGACTCAGATTTTAAATGAAATTCGAGACAACTCATCGCTTTCGGAAGAAGTAACGAATCGACTTCAGCAAATGAAAAAGAAAGGTGGCGATGTTCAAAGCGATATCTCCCAATTATTAGAATTCATAAAAACGATCAACCGCAACGAAGAGTTCAATAAGTTAATTGAAGAAAAATCGGATATTTTACGATCAGGATTCAGAGAAAAAATTGACGCGGAATTCAGTCAACTTTCGAAATCAGAAACGCAACTCTTAATTCTAATTCGCCTAGGACTTTCAACGAAGGAAATTGCTCAGTTTAAAAATGCCGAAGCAACATCAATTCGAACGCTAAAATATCGGTTGAAAGTGAAGATGAATATCCCTAGAGAGCTTGAACTCTTCGACTTTATCAAAAACCTATAACAAAGAGGTCAATTTGATCTACCCTGAGGGTAGAGAACACCTTACACCCTTAATGTTTTCCGTTTTTCTTTCCCGTAACTCAAAAAGTTGACACTTTGTTGACGCTTTTAACGTATCCGTTGATGCTTCGTTTTCACTCTTTTTATTGAATAGAAAGGGCTCGACATACATTTGTGCTAGTTCAATTTTTAAAATAGTAAAAATGAAAAATAAGTACATAATGAGCTCTATTGTCGCACTTCTAGCAAGTGGGTCGCTATTCGCTCAAGAGAACGAGTTCATGTGGGCCAACTCCCAAGGCGGTACAACAAACAATGACCAAGGTCGTGCCATTACGGTAGATGACAACGGTAATGTTTATTCGACAGGTAAATTTTCAGGAACTGTAGATTTCGATGCTGGCGTAGGTGTATTTGAAATGACATCTTCTGGTTCAGGCGATGCATATATCACAAAAACGGATAACGATGGTAACTTCCTTTGGGCAAAACAACTAGGAGGAACAACTGGAGCTGATTACGGAACAGCAATTACTGCTGACACTTCAGGTGTTTATATCGGTGGAGTATTTAAAGGAACTGTAGATTTTGATGTTGATACAACGGCGACAGAAACATTTATGTTGACTTCTGCAGGAACAAACATCGATGCGTTCATCTTAAAAATGGATCATTCAGGAGATTTTATCTGGGCTACCAAATTTGGCGGAACAGGTGGAGATGCTCCAAATGATTTTGCTCTTGACGGAATGGGACATTTATACCTAGTAGGACATTTCAACGGAACATCAAGTTTTGGTTCGACTACATTAAGTTCTACGTGGATAAACGAAGATGGAATTGCAGCCAAAATGGACACTGCAGGAAACTTTATTTGGGCCATTAAATTCGGTGCTTCAGATCAGTGTAGACTTGAAGGATTGACATTGGATTCGAATGGAAACCCGATTGTAGTTGGATGGTTTGAAAACTCAGTTGACCTTGACCCAACATCGGGAAGTTTGGTTGCTGGTTCTGTAGGAGATCGTGATATTTTATATGCAAAACTTGACACAGCAGGAAATGTTGATTGGGCCAAAACACACGGTTCTTGGTCATCAGATCAAGGAAGGTCAGTTGTTTGTGACGAAGATGATAACATCTACATTACAGGACAGTTTAGTGCTACTATCGATTTCAACTCATCATTAGGAACAGATGAATTAACAAGTGGTGGAAACAAAGACGTTTACATTCAAAAACTTACTTCTACAGGTGATTTCATCTGGGCGAAAAGAATCGGTGGAACAGCAAATACGTTTCCTAAAGATTTGAATATTGATCCTTTTGGATACTTGTACATTTCAGGAACATGCGTAGGAGGTTTAGTTGATTATAATCCAGGAGCAGGAGTTGACACTACGGCTTACTTTGGATCTCAAGATGCTTTCGTTGATAAATTGGATCTTGATGGAAACTTCATCTGGGTTAAAGCGATCGGTTCAGGATTTGGAGAGCAAATTTTTCAAAGTTATGTAGATGACGCTGGTAACTTCTATACAACTGGATTCTACAAAGACACAATTGATTTTGATTATGGAGTTGGTGTTACAGAATTGATCTCTTTGACGAATGGTTCATCAACAGATGCATTTGTTTTCAAATTAGAAACAACTTGTAATACGCCTATTTCAAGTTCTGAAGACTTGTTGTCATGCGGTGCTTACACGTGGCCAACGAATGATTCAACATATACTGCTAGTGGTTCATACTCTGAAGTATTAAGTTCAATGTATGGTTGTGATTCTATTGTAACCTTGAATTTGACAATCAATTACATTGACATAACACTTTCTCAAGATTTCGATACTTTAACGTCGAATGCGACTGGTGCAACATACCAATGGTTGGATTGCGATAATGGTAATGCACCAATTGCTGGAGCGACTTCTGCTACATACATTACTGAAGCAAACGGAACATTCGCTGTAATCATTACAGACGGGTCTTGTACAGATACTTCTGAATGCTATACTGTTGCAGGTGTTGGATTGAATGATTTGAATTTAATCAACAACATTTCATTCTACCCAGTTCCAGTTTCAGAAGTCCTTAGCATTAAACACCAAGACGCTTCAGAAATGCAAATCAAAGTCCTTGATCAAGCTGGTAGAGTATTAATTAGTCAGAGATCAAACCAATACATTACTAAAATCGATTTAAGCGCATTAGCAAATGGAGTTTATTACGTTTCAGTATTTGAAAATGGATTATCGATTACAAAAAAAATAGTAAAACAATAGTAGTACCAACTACTGTCAAAAGCCTAATTATAGTAGTAGTTACTTTGTGGTTAGATTAGTAAAATTAGGTAATCGCCTTCTCTCTCGTTAATAGGGAGAAGGCTTTTTTATCGTCAAAATTCACTCAGTTTAAAACAAAAAAATATGACAAATCGAATTCTCGTTGGATTGGTTCTAGTCTTTGGTATGTGTTATTCACATGCGGCGTCTACTCCAATTCCACAAACCAATTATACGGTTCAGTCTTTTAGTTCAGACAATACGAATCACCCTGTGGACCATGCGTTCGACAATGACACAACTACTTGGTGGGCAATTTACGATGCTAACGGTTTCTCTCTTCCCGGAGTAGTGGAATTAGACTTAGGTGCATTTCATGATGTCAATGGAATTAGTTATTTGCCAAATCCAGCAAATTCAACAGAAAAAGCCATTGGATATGAAGTTTACTTGAGCGCAGATGGAATGAACTGGGGTACAGCTGAAATTATTGGAGATTTTCAATGGACTGATTTAACAGATGTATCGCGAAAAGATATTTATTTTGGAGCTATTAGCGCACAGTTTGTTAAAGTCGTTTACACCTCTAGTCAAAATACGAGCAACGGAAATATACATACTGGTGATTTGGTGATTTACGAAAGTAGCACTCCTGCTACAGGTCAAATAAATCAACTTTTGACGCTTGATCCGGTACCACAAAAATACACCACAGACGTACCGTTTAACCTCGTTTCGACCATAAATTCAGGATTACCAATTACGTACAGTGTCGTTTCAGGACCTGCAACACTTGTTGGAAACACAGTTACATTGAATGGAACAGCAGGGATTGTAGTTGTTCAAGTAGAACAAGTTGGTGATGGTACTTACTACGGTGTTATCGCTACACAGACGTTCGAAGTAATTGATATTAATATATTTTATCCAATTGTATCAACGCGATTGACTGAAGATTACCCGATTGAAATGCCAAGCTTGAACTCTTATACAATTTACGCTAACGCATCCATCGAGGAACCAAACTTACTCTCAATTAGTTCAATGGAAATGGAAATTAATGGGACTGTTTATCAGGCTACAGATGCAGGAACGCATTTCTACTTGATGTGGACACCACCTGCCAACGGAGCGTATGCTATCAATATTACAGCAACAGGTTCAAATGGAAATGAAACAACGATAACAAAAAACATTACCGTTACGGACGTTGTAGCAACACAAAATGTGGCTACTATGCAAGATGTGGTGATTGAATATGGCGGTGTGAACAATAGATGGTATACCGGTACATATACGATGCCTCAGCACGTAGGAGCGTATGATCAAATAGTGGCAAATTTAACCATCGAATGTCCAAATGGAGATTGTGACAATTGGGATCGAAAAGCGTATATAAACATTCAAGCTCCTGATGGGAATTGGATTCAGATCATACGTTACATAACGCCTTATGGAGTAGCCTGTAATCACCAAATTGATTTAACCGACTATGCATCATTACTGCAAGGTGAATTTGATTTCAAAATATTTATTGATACTTGGGGAACGGGTGGATGGCAAGTCACACTTGATTTTGATCATCAACAAGGAACTCCACAATACCTATACTCTAATGTTACTGAAATATGGGACGGATTGTTTGATTTAGGAAATCCAGACAACTTACAACCAGTTGATACCGTTGCATACACTTACAATAGCTCAATACTTAGTTCTCATTTACGACTATCAACTACGGGACATGGTTGGGGAAGTAACAATTCGCAAAATGCCGCAGAATTTTACCATGCAATAAATTACGTTGACGTTGATGGAGTTGAGGAGTACACACAAGATCTTTGGAATATTTGTAATCCAAACCCAGATAATTGTACAGGACAGATGGGGACATGGACAAACAATAGAGCGGGTTGGTGCCCTGGAACGATTGCTCCTCCGAATATCATCGATATGACATCATATGTAAACTCGGGAACAATTGATTTAACGTATCGATTTGATCCTTCGTACATTGATTATTGTCATCCAAACAATCCGGGCTGTATAACTGGATCAACCTGTCCTGACTGCAATGATGGTTACAAAGCTGTTTATGAAGTCGATGGACATATGATCAGCTTTAGTGATTCTCCATTTGTAGATCCAACAAATGAGATAGACATTATCGATAATTCATTGATCTATGATTTGAGGATTTATCCAAATCCAAGCCAAGGCATCTTCAACATCAATAGCTCAACAGCAATAGAAGAATGTCGTGTTTTCATATACCAAGTATCGGGGGAGGTTGTAAAGACGTATTACTTTAAAAATACGGACCAACTGAATGCCTACTTGTTTGATGTATCAGATATTCCAGGAGGTGTTTATTTTATTAGTGTTGAAAACAATCAGGGAACAGGAGTGTCCAAAATAGTAATACACTAGATAAAACAGTAAGAGCATCTTAACTCACTGTCCACTTTAATGTAGCACTTCCACCGCAAAAAAAACAGATACCAAGTTCTAAAAGTTAGAATACCTTATAGCAAGTTTGCGTTAAACAAGTAAATGATGAATGATAAAGTGAAGTTCAAAATTGTATTAGAATGGAATTTAATTACGCGTAAAATTTCACTCATATTATTCGTTTATTTATTACTGTCAGGTGAATTGTTTTCTCAGGCCAACCCTGGAAATGTTGGTACTACGAACCTGACTGGATGGTGGAAACCGGATGCTCTTGCGATTGGAGATGTTACAAATTGGACAACGACTTTTTCAGTAGGGATGGGAACAATTTCATTAACGGATGGCTCAGCTCCATACCCTCAGGCGACCAATACACCAGCCAATGCCATTTCAAACTACAATACCACACTCTTCTTTAATAATAACACAAATGTATCTTTAAAGGTTCTAAAAAACACAGGTAGCTTAGATCTATTAGACAATGCCAGCGCAGGAGATCAAGGAACCTTTTTTTGCGTTTACTATCTGCCAACGTCAACACAGAATGACCACATGCTTCTCTATAATGAAAGTGGGAGCGACGCAATTCAACTTAGAAACCTGAATGCTTCTGGTCGTTTGGCAATTGGGCGTAATCTTGGAGCAAATGTTAACGCAACCCGGAATTGGAGTGAGACACTCACACCAACTATCATAAGCTATAAAGGGAATAGAACAAGTGGTGTTTCAATGAAAGCTTTTGAAGATTCTAAACTCTCCACAGCAAGCAGTGCCTCCCAATCTTCTGGCGCTATTGGAATGTATATTGGAACTGGACCAAATGCTAACACATCCCCATACAATGGTTATGTGCATGAATATATTTTCTACAATCAAGATCTGACTCCAATGGAAATGGCACGAGTACATACATATTTGGCGATTAAATATGGTATTACTTTGCAAAATGTAGGAGGAGGAGCACAGGGAGATTATTACGCTACAGAGGGCACACTGATTTGGGATGCTGATCTAAACCCAACTTATCACAACGATGTGATTGGAATTGGCAGAGACGATGATGAAGATTTGAATCAACTTCAATCACATAGTTTTGACGATGACTCACGAATTTATGTTGATCTCCTTGCTGCAAACAATGTTTCCAACGGTGGGAATATTATCAATAACGTTTCCTACATCACTGTTGGGCATGATACGGGAAGTTCTTGTAGCAATGCTATTGCTGCACTTGAGATGCCTGTGAATATTGCTGCACGATTACAACGTGAATGGAAAATCACCAACACCAATTTTAATCAGGTATTCCATGGAGATTTCAAGGTAACTGCCTGCGCAATTGCAGATGCTTCTTTGGAAAGTGAGCTGAGACTACTTGTTGATGACGATGGCGATTTTTCGAATGCTATGGTATATTCTGAGGCTGATGGTATTGACTTTATCATTACGCCTGATGGAATTACAATTCGAGACATCTCTAATACAATGATTCCAATGAACAGCACACGTTATATTACATTTGCAGTTCAGAATGCACCTGCAGCCATTCTTCCTTTTGCAAGTCATCTATGTTTGGATGATTCTATTGGAATGATTGTTTCCATCAGTGGGAGTATTTTACCTATCGATTTTACATACAGCGATGGAGCGACGACATATACTGTTCCAAATACCTTAGATGGTGATACGATTTATGTCTGGCCGATTGTTACAACTACATATACAGCGTTTAACGAAGGGATCTTTGGGTGTTGTGGGTATACAGTACCTGGTAACTCCGAAACTCTTATCGTATATAACAACCCGACTGTAGTCACTTCTATGGATACTACGATTTGCGAAAATGCCGTAATTGACATTTGGGGCGAAGGAAATGGCGCTAATTCTTATACGTATTATTGGAGCCACACAACTTCCAATGATTCACTTCAAAACATTGCTCCTATAACAGACACGACCTATAGTGTATCAGTGATTGATAACTTTGGATGCGCTTCAGATACAGCAAGCATTCAAATTACATTATTTGATCCTTTATCCGGAACAATTTCTCCAGATGTCTCCATTTGTCCTGGGTTTGATGTCGTCCTTGAAGCTACCGCAATTGGTGGAAATGGTGCTCCATTTACATTTAGCTGGAATCCAGGTCCGAATAACATAAGCAATGGCTCAGATCAGATAACAGTTTCCCCAGTGGATACTACTTTCTACACCTTAACGGTGACGGATGGATGTGAATCCACACCAATGGTGATGACTGTTAGCGTTAATGTAGCAGGATTACCAGACCCAAGCTTTGAGGTCTTGAATCCTGTACAATGTGAACCAGCGATCTTTGATATTATAAACACTACAGATCCTGCATTAAGTGAAAACGTTTCATGGTTTATTAATGATGAACAATTTTTTATAGATCAAGATACGATCACTACAGGGCCTTGGATGGCTGGTGACTACGATATATTTATGATTGTAGTGTCTCCACAAGGGTGTATTGATTCTGCTTATTACCCTATGGCATTGCACGTGAATCCTGTTCCTACTGCTAATTTCATATTCAGTCCAAATCCACCGACCATGTTCCTCACTGAAGTTGTCTTCAACAATGGGTCAATAGGAGCGGTAGACTACATTTGGACCTTTGAGGAAGGCAATCCTGCTACGTCAACTATTGAACATCCTACAACTAATTTTCCAGATGGCGTAATTGGTACTTACGAAGTGGAGTTGATCGTGATTTCCGAATTTGCTTGTTCAGACACAATGATCTTGGACGTTCAGGTCTACCCCGAAGTTCTTATTTACGCTCCCAATGCATTCACACCAGATGGTGATGAGTTTAATCAGGGTTGGAGGGTYTATATGGAAGGGATTGACACCTAYAATTTCAACCTAAAGATCTTTAATCGATGGGGGGAAAYTATTTGGGAAACGAATGACTTTAATCAAAGTTGGGACGGAACGTATAATGGCAAYAATGTCCCAACAGGAACGTATATATGGGTTGTCTCTGCTAAGGATYWTTTAAATGAYGATAAGCATWCGTTTAAAGGGCATGTGAACGTATTAAGATAGTTTGTCCARCATTAGCCTCAAGGTGATTTAGTGTTTTTCTTNGGGGGGAAATGTAGGATTCGAACATACGCCCTCTGCTTGTAAGGCAACTTCGTGTAAATCTAACAAATACTAAAAACTCCTAAAGACCCTTGTTAATAAAGGTGTATGTGAATTATAGTAAAGGTTAAACTAGGACTAGACACGCGTAAAGGCAAACAAAATTGGATGGTACGTACCCGGAAACAATTGCTAAGTGTAAAATAATCCCAATTTCCGTTATTGGAGAAGGATTGGGACATCCAAATTCTAAGTTAACTGAGATTTATCTTGATTCGTTTGATAGCGATATGTTGAATGATGCAAATGAGAATGTAAATTGGAGATCGGTTGGATTTCATTCAAATTTGTATTTTTTTTGTTCTCATTCGACTTGGAAGCCTTTGATAATGATAGAGCTTTTACATGGTTTTAATCCACTAGCGTTTTCCCTTCATATTATTCCATTTATACCAAGTGAATCCTTAGTTATGGATTTTGATGTAGCTTTTGATTGGGAAGCTCTTGAGAATTGGGATGAGTACCCAGTTCGGAAATGAGATAGTTCTTGTTACATTTATTGTTGTCGTATTCTCCATTCTCGTACAGGGATTAACTTTGAAGACTCCTGTCAAAAAAATAAAAGATAAGTGTCATGAAATTAAATTTCCCATGTTTTGCCATTGGGCTTTTTCAAGTTTGGACGAAAGGAATCTAAATTAATTCAAAATTGGAACAACTTAATTTGTGCATTTTACACTAATTATATCCAACGATAAATCAAACAAGCCTGATGTTTTTACAGAAAATTAAAATACTTGAGCCCAAAGAACTTCCAATTAGCCTTATGCCCAATGAATTTAGGGATGAATTAAGTATACTTTGGAATATTGGAGAGTGTACAACAATTAATATTGATGGTGAAACGGTTACGGTGGATACCAATTGTATCATTTTTGTTTCTGAATTTTTCATGAAACTTGAAACAAACTCTACTGATTTTCGATTAATTCAGTTCAATAAAATATTCTTAAATCCCTTTGATTCGGATCTTCAGGCAAACGAATACCTGATGATTTTTTATGGAATGCACGCTGTTGATTTCCTTCCTAAAATTACATTGAAAGCTGAAGAGTTGCCTTTATTTGAAACTACTTGGGAGAACTTGATCTTGGAGAACGAGCAAGCAAAAAATCCAGTTATGGAGTCCTTGCTAAGGAATTCTTTCCAACGTTTTCTATTGCTTTGCAATAAGATTCATATGGAAACAAAGTTTGATGTTGCCATTGATTTCAAAGATTTAAGAGTGGTTCGACAATTTCAACACCTTGTGAATACCAATTTTAAAGAATTAACGAAGGTTTCAGAATATGCTGAGATATTAAAAATTTCTCCAAAGAAAATTTCTGAGTTGTTTGGATGCTGCTATGACAGAAAGGCAAGTGAACTAATTGCTGATCGAAGGAATCTTTATGCCAAAAGACAACTCATCTACTCCGATGAATTGATTAAAAACATCGCATACGATTTGAATTTTTCAGACTCCCAAACTTTTTCCCATTTCTTCAAGAAACAAAATGGTCTTTCACCTGACGAATTTCGACAAGAGGCAAGAAATAAATAAGACAACAGCTCCCTATTATTACTTATTTACCTCTCTTGAGTTTATAATTTCACTCTAAATTCAGTTCATCTGTTTTTTTAGAAAACGGAACACATACCCACGATTTTTTGACACGCTATTTCTAGACATTGCCCTTAATTTTGTTTTAGTAACGAACAAAATTAGTATGGATATGATGAACGAAATTAGCACGGCGAAGATCAAAGCTCTAGTAAATCTTTTAGATGATTCGGATCAATTAGTTTATAATAATGTAAGAACTGAATTATTCAATTTAGTCGAATCAATCCCAGAATTACAAGTAGCATTGGAATCTTCCAGTAATGAATTAAAGGCAGAGAGAATAGTAGAAATTCTTGATCATCTTAAATTTGAAAAATTAGATGCTTCAATAACGGCGTGGAACAAAAAAGAACATCCAGAGCTTATCGATGGAATGCTTGCCATCGCACGATATGGTTACCCAAATTTTGATGGAGTAAAAATCATTGATCAAATTGACGAGATTGTAGATGCCGTAAGGAGTAAACAGGAAGGGAAATCTACTCGTGAAATGGTGGATGTTTTGAACCAAGTAATCCTGTATGATTTCGGATTTAATGGGAATTTAAAAGAATACAATAATCTATACAACTCATTCATTAACAAAGTACTTGAACTGAAGGTTAGTAACCCAATTGGGTTATCAATCATTTATTTGTTAGTTGCTAAAGAGTTAAATCTACCAATGATTGGAATTAACTCTCCAGGGCACTTTGTTTTGGGCTTTTGGGATGAAGGCGACGACACAAATGAAGAAACGCTGGAACGGATTGATTTCTTTGTAGATCCATTCAATAATGGAAGAATTATTGAAAAACAAGAGTTTATCAGCTGGTTAAAATCCAAAGACAGGGGGGAAGAGCATCGTGAGATGTTAATCGCCAATGACCGAATGATTATTAAGCGAGTATTCAATAACCTTATTTATTCGCTTTTTACTTCAGGGGAGAAATTAACAGCAGAAAAACTACTTCCTCTTGCAGAATCAATTGAACTTAATCTTTAAGTACAGAAAATGCAGCAACACAGACAACAGAATTAGGGAAAATATCTTGGAATAGAAATTATGAGGAAGCACTTAAATTAAGTACAGCAAAAGGGAAACCGATCTTCTTATATTGAGAATAGTTGGTCATTCGATTAGTCGTGGAAAAATGAACACCATACTATGAAATTGGGACACGTTCTTATGGTAAACCTAAGGTAACTTTATTGGAAGAAAATAAAAGAACAATTAAAAATAAGCAAGATGTTGAATTGGAACGATGTAATAAGATTTTCGAATAACGGAACACCTGTTCCAGATCGAAGAGTAGAAAAAACGGAAGAGCAATGGAAAGAAATTCTCACGCCAGAGCAATTTAGAATTACTAGAAAAAAAGGAACCGAAGCAGCAGGATCTGGAGCATTATGTCATGCCCACGATGCAGGGAAGTACAATTGTATTTGTTGTGATACACCTTTGTTTGATTCTACAATCAAATTTAGTTCCGGTACTGGATGGCCAAGTTTCACTCAACCGATTACAGAAAATGCAATTAAGTATGAAAAAGATATAGCATTTGGTATGGTTAGAGTGGAAGTCATGTGTAACACATGTGATGCACATCAAGGACATGTGTTTCCAGATGGGCCAGAGCCAAGTGGCCTGAGGTATTGTGTGAACTCAGAGGCAATTAATTTAGTAAAAGAAGAAAAATAATGAAAACGGAATTTGGAACATTCGGCGGAGGGTGTTTTTGGGGAGTTGAAAAATTCTTTCAGGAAATACCTGGCGTCATTGATGCTGTCTCGTGTTATGCTGGGGGGGACACAAAAAATCCAACATATCAAACAGTATGTGGTGGGGAAACAGGTCATGCAGAGGTAGTCAATGTTGAATTTGATCCCCTTAAAATAACCTATGCAGAATTGTTACTGTTGTTCATTAAATCCTACGGAGTAACATTGACTAATAATTTGGAGAGTCAATCTCAATATCGGTCAATCGTCTTGTATAGGACGGAAATTCAAAAGGACATAATTGGTGAAGTCTTTACTGAAAGAGTTAATAGTGGAAAGAAAAGAATCACGACTCAAGTTGAACCAATAGAGAAGTTTTATGAGGCAGAGGCATATCATCAAGATTATTATGGAGCCTGTCGTGTAGGTGCATAAACCATTCAAATTATGAATGACAGAACAGCAGTAAAAACGAATGAATATGAAGTTACTGAGTTACATCTTAATAGGATTCTTGTGGATGACTTCATGTAGTTCAAATGAGGATATAAAAAATAATATTATGGAAAACGGGCAAGAAGAAACAATACAAAAAGCTCCAGAATTAAGAGTTGATCAATGGATTGATGCGAATGGTGAAAAAACAGATCCTATTCGCTTGGCAGATTACAAGGGTAAGTTTAAAATAATTTACTGTTTTCAGCATTGGTGCCCTGGATGTCATAGCGTTGGATTACCATCACTAAAAAGACTTGTTGATGAATTTAATGAAAACGACAAGTTTGCGTTTTTTGCAGTTCAAACTGTGTTTGAAGGACAGGAATCTAATACCTACGAGCGAATTGCAGAAACTCAGGAAAAATATGATCTGAAAATTCCATTTGGTCATGACCCAGGAAATGATCGCTCGACAATTATGGAAGATTACAATACAAGAGGTACACCGTGGTTTATTTTTATTGATGAAAGTGACCATGTCATTTTTGCAGATTATCATATTAACACTGACAGGGCAATTGAATTCCTAAAAAAAATCTAACTAGAGATGGCAATTATTCATGATCAAGAAAATAAGGCATTTGTTCTTCACTTGGAAGATGGCCAAAAAGCAATAATTAATTATACCCTCGATAGTTGTTCAGGTATGCGTTTGGTCCATTCTGAAGTGCCATATACACTGAGGGGGAATGGAATAGGGAAGAAGCTCGTACTGGAAACTTTTGAAAAGTTAACGGAAGAAGGATTTGAAGCAACGGCAGTTTGTAATTATATTCAGGTTGTAGCAAAGCGCCATCCTAAATGGAAAACGATAATCAATTGAATCTTACACAGTATGAGCACGCTTTTTGAAAATATTAACGATTTTTTCTCTAAAAAAGATAAGGGAGAACATGTAAATGCCGCACCCGAAGGAATGTGCCCTGTATGCTGGGGATATAGCGAATGGGATGGAGAATACTATGAAGTTATCCGTGATAAGCATTTAACCCCAGGTGATGGTCGTTACGATAGCTTCATTAGTAAGATCGTAGACAAACACGTAAAAACAACACACAAACACGGAAACAAACGGATTTGTACTACGTGCGATAAGGAGATCTAATGAAAGAAATATTTACTCAAGGTAAAGCTCGCACCGCATTTTAGTAAAGAACTTAAGGTCAGTATTAATTGAGCCATTAA
The DNA here is from genome assembly GCA_002733985.1 of Fluviicola sp. GTDB lineage: Bacteria > Bacteroidota > Bacteroidia > Flavobacteriales_D > Crocinitomicaceae > UBA4466. The sequence goes on from NVXP01000058.1 coordinate 18,932, forward strand.
TTAATCACAAAAACAACAAAATGGAAAACATAAAAAAAGCATATATCGCAGGTGGATGTTTCTGGGGAATGGAAGATTTGTTTAGAAACAGAAAAGGCATTTTGGATACAGAAGTAGGATATCAAGGAGGGGAGAATGAAAGTCCAAGCTATAGGAATCATCCCGGACATGCAGAGGGAATAGAATTAACCTATAATGCAGACGAAACTTCTTTTAGAGAAATTTTAGACTTTTTCTTCAGAATTCACAACCCAACAACTGTTGATCAACAAGGGAATGATAGAGGTTCGAGTTACCGTTCTACTATCTTCATTCAAAATAATGAAGAGCAGAAAACGGCTGAAGAAGTAATTGAAATCGTGAACAAGTCTAATCGATGGAAAGCCCCAGTTGTTTCAACATTGGAACCATACTCTACATTTTGGGCAGCAGAGCCGGATCATCAGGATTATTTAGTAAAACATCCAAATGGTTACACATGTCATTCTGAGCGATTTGGAACATTCTTATAGATCCTAAAGAATGCATAAAAATGACAAGAACATTATTAATACACTGGACGTAGAGTTTTTATTTAGTAAAGATGTCTTGTTCAAGAGTATTTATGACTCGTATGGGATGCCACCAGAGTGGGATCGAGCATCGGGCTTTGAGACGTTGGTCAAAATAATATTAGAACAACAAGTGAGCCTTTCTTCAGCAAAGGCTCACTTTGATAAACTCAAAGAAGTCATCGGAGGAATTACTCCAAAACTAATTTCTGAAGCCACTGAAAACGAGCTGAACGATGGTCATCTAAGTAGGCAAAAAAAGGTCTATGTAAAGGCTCTTGCAGAGGCTGTTTTATCTGGGGAATTAGATTTTAAAATGCTCGAAGAGCTAACAGAACCAGAAGTTCGGAAGCAATTAACGAATATAAAAGGGATCGGGAATTGGACAGCTGATGTGTATTTAATGATGTGCCTAAAACGAAAAGACATCTTTCCAATTGGTGATATTGCATTGAGAAACACGCTGATGGAGCTAACAGATGCAATAAGCGTTGAAGAAATGCTTGCAATAGCAGAAGAATGGCGCCCAGTTAGAACCTTGGCAACATTTTTCCTCTGGCATCATTACCTCACCAAAAGAGGAAGAACTTTACCTACTTAAATTGTATTTATGAACGAAATAAAATATAAAGACACCCGATTTAATCCTGAGCAAACACCATTCTTGGGTTTAGCTAAACAAATGGCAAAGGCATTCGGGTATACCGCGGATTTAACAATAGATAAAACTATTGCTCAGCTTCTCAGGTTAAGAGTTGCCCAAAAGAATGAATGTGCCTACTGCGTAATTTTACACGCCAAGACTTCTAGAGAAATAGGAATTCCAGAGGGGAAAGTTGATAATATTTCCTCGTGGTGGAATAGTGAATTGTTTACACCCAAAGAAAAAGCAGTCTTAGAGTATTGTGATGTCCTTACGGAAGGAACGAACAAGAATTTTCAATTGGTTCACGATAATTTAGCAGAACACAGCAGTGAGAAAGAAATCGCTGAGATTGCCGCAATCGTCATAAATATGAACGTTTGGACGAGGTTAAAATTGGCTCAAGGCGAGACTCCTTATTTTGAAGAAAATTGATTAATCTGTGTGCATGTACAGAAAAATGAACACCAAAATTAGATAATTGAGCACCGTAACAAGACGAGGGCATATTATTTTTGTTAAAAAGAAACATCCATTCATTAAATGGGAGTCTTCTAAAACTAAATAGAACATGAAAAACTGGAACCATATAAAGTCAGAATCTGACTTCTACGATATACTCGAAAAATCTAAAGAATATCCTCAGATTATTTTTAAAGACAGTGTAAGTTGCGGCATAAGCGCATTTGCCAAAGAAAGATTAGAAGGAGGTAATGAGGCGATGACTGCTAAAGCAACGTTCAATTATCTTGACTTATTAGCTTATAGATCTATATCTAGTCTAATTGCAAAAGAGTTGGATGTCGTGCACCATTCCCCACAAATTATAGTCTTAAAGAATGGAAAAGTGGTGTATACGACTACTCATCATTCCATTCAACCAGAAAAAATCGCAGACAAACTTTAATCTGGAGGCATGGAAGTAAATGATTTATTGTCAGATCTGTTATTTGAATTGGACGATTTAGGGTACAGGCAAAAATTGGAAATTCAAGAGAATCAATTCTACTTTATGCCAAAGAGTTTAGTGCTGAAACCTTCTGATTTGTTCTTCATTGACGCTGCATTTATTATTGAAGAAAAGTTTGTTGTTTTAGCAATTAATTCTCCTCTTTTCAGCATTAAAGGAACATTGACTACTTCCAAAGCTGACTATAATTCATTACGAACAAATGGTTATGAAAGCATGTTCGCTTTGTTCAGCTTAAAATCATACGATGAGAGCGTCTCAGGAATTAAGATTGAAAGGCAATACAACATGAGGAAAATTACGAAAAATGATTTTGATCCGATGCGCTATGAATTACGTAAGGAGTTTCCAGATTTCCCTCCATGCCCATATGGACATACATTTAACGGACTAGGATATGATTCAGAAATGAATGAGTACGTGCGATTTACTTCATCTATTTTAAAAGATGAACGATTAAAAACAATTAAATACAAAGCATAATATGGAATGGTACCTACCGATAACAATATTACCAGGATTGGGAATGCTCATCTTCTCAACAACAAGTCAAATGATGACGATAAGTACGGAAGTAGGAGGACTATTATCCAACAAGTGTTCAGATTTTGATCACAACATTGCAAAACTGAAAATCAAGCAAATAAAAAGACTAACGTATGCTTCAACTCTACTGTACGTTGCAGCAGGATCATATACCTTATCGGGAATAATTGGAGCGGTCCTTTCTCAGTACAATGCTATTTCCCATTCGATTTTATTTTTCGGAACAGCATGCGTCTTGGTTTCTCTGGTATTATTGGTCGTTTATGCCTTCAAAACAATTAATATACGTCAGATGCAATTTGAGAACAATCATCTGTTGTAATAACATCAAATACGGTAAACCTTGTTTTAGTAAGAAAATCGGACACGGTTTAATAGCCTAATCACACTAAACTCCTTCTTAAATTATTCTCATGATCTAGAGCCTTATTATTACTCATGCTCCTTTTTTCTGACAAGGTTCAATTCTTAATCTAAGGAATTCGCCAAACCGTCGATCGAATTACTGCACTGGATTCATATGAATGAAAGGAAATCAAAAAGTACATGTTTTTTTCCCTTTTAGACAAGAGATGAAATTTCATTAATGGTAATTTTACACCCTAAGTTTCAATACTTAAGGTGTGAAATTTCAATAACTGATTCGGAGTGGATTACTTCCTGAATCAACGGTAGGATTAACATAAACTAATAAACAACGAACCATGAGAATAGAAAAAGTTATTGTATCAATATTGCTACTTGTTGTTTCGACAGTTGTTCTCGGTCAACATGAAGAAACGAATAAAGAGCATAAGGAAAGAGGAGTTTATGAGYTAATAAGTTCTGGCATATATAGCTATTCATTCCATGACAAAACTGGAGAAGTAGGCGCAGAATTTCATTTCACATATTGGTTTAACCATAAGTGGGGAGCTGGTATTTCGTATACGGCAAAATTCAAAGATGAAACAGTTTTAAATGAAATTGCGCTCTTGGGAAGTTGGAACCCCTTGAAATGGGCAACAGTCAATTTCGGACCAAACTTCTCCTTACCATCTGAGCACGAAAATTTTCGTCTTGGTGCCTATTTGGAAAGTGAAATAAACATTCGACCAACAAGTTGGTTTCATTTTGGTCCTGTGATTGGAACCGTATACAGTGAGCACTTTGAGTTGAACGTTGGGGTGCATCTTGGTTTCGAACTCTAGAAAAGAACGTCGAATATTACATCATTAATAAAGTAACATCAATGAAAATGAATAGGCGCAAAGTAGGCATTGGTTTATTGATAGTAATCATTGGAATTCAATTCATTCGTCCTAATAAACCCGTTATTCAACAAGCTACTTTGGATGATATAATTCTCTTTAATAAACCGACCGATGAGGTGAAAAGGCTTTTGAAAAATGCCTGTTATGACTGTCATTCAAATGAAACTAAATCCTATTGGTACAGTAATATTGCCCCATTGGCATGGATTATTGATAAGGATATAAGTCAAGGTCGAAATAAATTAAACTTTTCTAATTGGGAGAAAAATACTTTAGGGGAAAAGATTGAATTGGCTGGAGAAATTATGCATCAAATGTATGAAGGGGGAATGCCTCTGAAAGAATATGTAATCATGCATAGTGAAGCTAATCTCTCAAAAAAGGAGAAAAATAAAATTACAAATTGGATTAATAGCTTAATAGATTGATTTTTAGGTTCTCAGTAAGAAATCTACTAAGATGGGTATTGCTTCTCTTGATAATAGCAATCATCAGCATTCAATTTTATAGGCCTAACAAAAATGATGCAAAGGTGACTCCTAGTACGGACTTCTTCTTGTCGTTCGACGCCCCCGAATCTGTAAAAAAACACGTTGTTAATGCTTGCTATGATTGTCATTCAAACACAACTAAATATACATGGTTCGATAACGTAATGCCTATAGGGTGGTGGGTTGATAATACAATATTAAAAGGAAAGACCAGCTTAAATTTCTCTGTTTGGGAACAGTACGAGGGCTGGCACAAACTAAACCTGTTGTCAGCCATAGAGTTTGACTTAAAGACGAGTAAAATGCCTCCCAAAAACTATACGGAATATCATAAATCTGCTGAGTTATCAAACGATCAGAGGCAAGAAATTATTGATTGGATCAGTACAATTGATCGACCATCATTGGTAATCTCAAAAACTAATAATTATAATTATGCTCAAGATTAAGAACTTCCCCATCAATGCTAGACTAATTAGAATTTTGTTTTCCATCAAGTTAACTACAGTACTATTCCTACTTTTTGGAACTGTAATGGCTATCGCAACTTTTATTGAAAATAGCTACGGTACACAATCAGCGCAAGCCTTGATTTATCACGCTTGGTGGTTTCAAATTATTTTTGTTGTCTTTGTGCTAAATTTCATAGGGAATATCAAACGATATGGTTTATTGAAAAAAGGCAATCTTTCAACGCTCGCATTTCATCTCGGTTTTATCCTAATCATTATCGGCGCAGGGGTGACACATTTTTTTAGCTATGAAGGTGTCATGATAATCAAAGAAGGGGAACGTAAAAGCTTTATGCAGTCAGAAAAAGCATACGTCTCTATAATTGTGGACAATCAGTTAAACAAAAAGGAAATAAATGAACATTTTCTTTTTGTTCCAGATATGTCTAAGAAAACAGGAGCACTTTCATATTGTGCGTCATTTCTTGATTGGGTCCGGGGGGGAAATGATTTCACAATTAACTCAAGTTTTGATGGAACTCCATTTAGTATTGAATATGTTGATTATGTGCCGAACGCGAAGATAGAATTTGCGAAATCCAATAGAGGAAAAAAACACATTCATATTGTTGAAACCAGTGGAACGATTAGGAGTGATCATTATGTGGGGGCTGGAGAGACATTGTCGTTGGACCAAATTGATTTCTCCTTCGAGGGTGAAATCATTCATGGAATAAGTTTGTACGAAATAGATAAGGTGCTCTTCATTAATTCTGCTTACCCCTTGCCTTACACGGTCATGGACACAAAGAAAAACGGTGTAGTGAAATCAAATGTAGAAACACCTCTACTCTCCAGAGCGCTTTATTCCTTTGACAATTTGAAATTCATTATTCCAGATGGAATTGTTTCAGGGGAAATTGAATACGTCTCAGACGACCCTGAATATTACCCGTCGGACATGTTAAAGCTTAATATTTTAACTCCACATGAAAATTCCATGTTGATGATTATGCAAAGTGCTCGGGAAGCCAGGTTTCAAACAAAGCAACTTGAAGGGCTTAACTTTTCTGTGGCATACGGTCCAAAGCAAATTCCACTACCATTTTCCATTAAATTGGAAGATTTTAAATTAGAACATTATCCAGGTTCAAATAGCCCTAAGTCATTTACTAGTAAGGTGCTGGTTGACGATAAGAAATCCCCTTTTACCTTCAGTATCTCTTCCAATAACGTTCTAGATTATAAGGGTTACCGATTTTTTCAAGCGAGCTATAATGATGCAGGGACAGTAAAAGAAACCCTATTATCCGTGAACCACGATTGGCTTGGTACTTGGCTGAGCTATGCTGGATATGCACTGTTGTTCTTCGGACTTATAGCGATGTTATTTGCTCCTAATTCGCATTTTCAGCAACAACGAAAACGTTTAAAGAGAATGACGAATAAACAAGCCATGCTGTTTTTCATTTTTTTTACAAGCTTTTCGAATCTCTTTGGACAAGAATCTCTTCACAGTCAAAAGTTGAACATGTCCTCATTATCCAGCGAGTTATTCATTGCAAGTACAAAGAGATTTGAGCGTTTGGTAATCCAAGATGACGAAGGAAGAATGAAACCGATCAATACGTTCGGCTCAGAGTTGTTGCGGAAAATTTCAAAAAAAAATCAATTTCAAGAGATCTCCTCCAGTCAATTTATCCACTCTATCTTCTTAACTCCCAAAGTATGGGAAAATGTAGAAATTATCTATATAAAAAAAGAGAACACAAAACTTCGAAGAAAACTAGGAGTTCCAATAAATCAAAAATATGTGCGATTGTCGGACTTTTTCACCGTTGATAAAAGCTATAAACTTGAAAAGGACGTAACAAAAGCGTACAAGAAAAAGATTAGAACAAAATATGAGCAAAGTGTCCTTGATGTTGACCGTCGAGTAGCACTGATGTACTTAGTAATACGTGGAGATTTGTTTAGCCTTCTTCCTATAAAGAATAATAAGGAGAATAAATGGATTTCCGCTTGGGAGGTTAGTGAACGAGGATATGAGGCGAAAGACCTCGTTGAAATGGAGTTATTGATCTCCTCGTATAAATTGTACGCAATTGAATGGATGGAAACTGGGGACACTCAAAAAATAGATAATATCTTTTCTAAGCTTGAAGCATTTCAAAAAAATAACGGAGCTAGGGTTCGACCATCGGATAGAAAAATAGAATTAGAGCTATTCTATAACAAGTACGATATTTTTAAAAATCTATTTTGGCAGTATCTGCTGGTAAGTGTCGCTTTGTTCATCGTTGTATTCGTTCAGATTTTTGTCAAAAAAAGCAAAATTGTCAATGGATTTGTGAAAATGATGAAAGGGGCTGTAGTTTTATTATTCATATACCACACATTCGGTTTGATTCTCCGATGGTATATTTCCGAACATGCTCCATGGAGTAATGGATATGAATCTATGATATATGTTGCGTGGGCAAGCTTGTTATTTGGAATTATTATTGGCCGAAAATCTGGACTAACATTAGCAGCCACCACGTTTGTCACGTCAATCATTCTAATGGTCGCGCATTGGAATTGGATGGATCCAACTATCGGTAATCTCCAGCCAGTTCTTGATTCCTATTGGTTAATGATTCATGTTGCCATAATTATTGCTAGCTACGGACCATTTATTATCGGAATGATTCTAGGAATGATTAATCTCATGCTCTTTTCGTTGACCCGAGAATCCAATAAAGAACGAATGAATGCCATTATTAAGGAACTCACCTTAATTTCTCAACTTTCACTTACAATTGGCTTGGTAATGTTAACTATTGGGAATTTTTTAGGTGGTATTTGGGCGAATGAAAGTTGGGGACGTTATTGGGGTTGGGATCCCAAAGAAACGTGGGCACTGATAAGTATTATGGTATATGCTTTTATTATTCACCTTCGATTGATTCCTAAATTGAGAAGTAATTTGATTTTTAATAGTGCAGCAGCATTAGCCTTTAGCAGTATTCTGATGACATATCTTGGAGTAAACCACCTGTTATCAGGACTTCATTCCTATGCTGCTGGGAAATCGGCACCAATACCAATAGAAATATGGACTTGGTTCACATTAGTAATTCTATTAATACTATTTGCGACGATAAAGCAGAATAAATACAATCTATCTGATAATTAAAAACACTAGTATGGAATTCAAATATCGAAAAGATTTAGAAATGAGCTGTTTCGTTCTAACCGACTTTAGTTCAGAAAACATTCAGACTTACTTGAAGGAGGAAAATCAATATAAAATTGTTTGGGGAAGAGATAGTAATGTTGAAGTTGAGGTTGATGGATCCATTGTGGAGATAAAGAAAAACGGTTTAATGTTCTTTACACCAGAAAATCGTCTCAAAATAGAATCGTCTTCATGCGGCGCTGTTTTACTCTCATTTAATCGAGAATTTTATTGTATTCAGGATCATGACTTAGAAGTTTCATGTAACGGAGTACTTTTTTATGGATCATCATTACCAGTAAGCGTTGAATTGAATGAATTACTTTCAAAAAGTGTTATGGTGATCATTGACGTGATCATTGAAGAGTTCAAAGTAGAAGAACAATTGCAAGGGGAAATGTTACGAACGCTATTGAAACAAATACTGATTACTTCAATTCGATTGAGACAGAAAATCAGGCCAGTGCAACTATTAAATAATGCGCAAATTGAGACTATTCGAGAGTTTAATTTGTTGATTGAAAAACACTTTAGGACAAAGCATAAAGTGAAAGATTATGCGGAGCTATTAAATCTACCTGCAAAATCGCTTTCCAATATATTTTCTGGATATAGCAAGCTCTCACCGCGAAAAGTGATTTCTAACCGCATCAGTGTTGAAGCTCAGCGATTAATCCAATTTTCTGATAAAAACTTTAAGGAGATTGCTTATGAATTAGGATTCGCAGATGCTGCACACTTCTCGCGATTTTTCAAAAAAATATTTGGCGTTTCCCCTAGAGGATATAAAAGTAATATAGACAAGTTTTAGCGAAGAAAAGCTATGTATCGTTAGGAGGCAATCGTCTACTTTTGTTACATCGTTAAACCAAGTTTACTAATTAAAAAATCAACTATGATAAAATTTACAATTAATAAAATGGTGACTGGTGTATTCTTTTTTAGTGCACTTTTACTAGCCTCATGTGGTGATGGGGATAAAACTCCAGAAGATGGTATGACCTACTTTACAATGGAAGATGGGGATCTTATTAGGCCAACAGGGTATAGAACTTGGGTTTATATTGGAACTCCTGTAACACCGAACGAATTAAATGGTGGAAAAGCAGCATTCCCTGAAATGCACAACGTTTACATTGATCCTGTTAGTTATAAACATTATAAGAAAACGGGAGAATTTCCAGAAGGGACAATCTTGGTGAAAGAATTGACAAGCGTAGGAGCAACAGAAGCCGTGAGTGGTAAAGGATACTTTGAAGGTGAATTTATTGGACTTGAAGCTTCATTGAAAAGTAAAGAACACTATCCAAATGAACCAGGAAACTGGGCAATTTTTAGTTTTACTAACCCGACAACTGGTATTTTGAAGGATAAGGCTACTGCCTTTCCTGCAGCAGATTGTAATTCATGTCATGAGGCCAATGCTGACGATGACTTTGTATTTACACAGTATTATCCAGTATTGAGAGCTGCAAAAGCTGTTGGCGCTGGGGTAAATCCTGAGGATGCGGCGAAGAGAACTGCATCTTCAATGGAAAAGGTCGTTGGGATCTGGGATCCTACAGCACCAAGTCCAGAAAGTGTAGATGGTTTGGCTTTAGATGAAAAGGAATTGTTTGCATGGTTGCAATCAGGAGAGTATAAGAAATGGGAGAACCAAGAAAAAGGTCAACATGCCTCATTGGGACCTCATGAAACGGTAAGAGCATTTGTTAATGATAAGTTAGCGGCGTCGCTTAATGCTGGAAATGAAAATCATCCTGTTGGATCTATTGCAGTTAAAGAGCAATATAAAGATGGAGAATCTTTTGGATGGGCAGTAATGGTTAAAAGTCAGGACGATTCAGCTGGTGGAGATGGTTGGTTTTGGTATGAAGTACTTTCTGACCAAGATGTTACTAAGAAAGCAGCTTGGGGAAATGGAGTGAAGGGATGTGTTTCTTGCCATCTTTCGGGTAATGATATGGTTAAGATTGAATTTCCTTTTAACTAATTGTTTACTGATTTAAAACAAGTTTAAATTTATTATTGATTGGCGTCGTTTGGAAACAAACGACGCCAATTTTGTATGTCTTATGAAATTTTCATAGTATGAATTCTATGCCTCATGACAAGAATATCCTCCCTCGCGTCATTTTTTTAATTTCTTAGTCAATTTTTGCAAATATTTGAAGGAGTAATCAAAAACTAGATACCCGATTGGGTATCTACTATCAAATTTTGATTCTTGAGGCGGAATCCGAAAAGCCTGTTTTTTAATAGAGTAAGAAATAAAAATAAATATTATGTCAAATAATACCACAAACTCAATCTTCAACTTAACGCGGGAAGGGAATTTAGAACCTAAGAGTATCGAAGTTCCAGTAAATTTAACTGCCAATATCTACCTGAATAATAATTGGGAAAAGGATATTACTGCAGAATTTGCTGGGGTTGGAGGGGTAAATTGCCCAGCGGGTGAAATCACACTTCTTTATACTATGGGTAGTAACTCTGGCAACGTCGGTTTAACTGATTACATAAATTTACAATCCGAAACATTATCAGGTGCTTCTAGCTTGGTTTGGATAGCTAGTTAAGTTCGATTATACCTCCCACTTTGGGAGAAGAATTAAAAAGAAGTTACTTGATAACAAGGTCTAAAGCCTCTTAAGCGGGCTTTAGACTAATTGGTACAAGCCATATTTGGTTTGTACCCCATTTTATTACATTTTTCGCTAGGTGGTTATTTTCATTCTAACTAACTTAAAAATTCTTCTAAAAAGCGCCTAACTGTTCATTTACGTTGTTGTGCATATCTTATCAATACAGTCAATTTACCACATCTAATTATGGCTACGAGTTTGGCAATTTTCAGAAGCAGAGGTAGATAAACATCTTTGAGGTTTAGGTCGATTGACGTTTTATAAGCGTTTTGAACACTGGTAAATTAAATCGTCGCTAAGTCTGAGAATAAACATGGACCCTAAAGCTGGAGATATTATGTTTATTGACTACGCTGGCAAAAGAATGTAGGATGGCTTTACTTAAAATTATTAAAGACAGGCATGAAAAAGGGACTGCTATTTTTACTTCTCAACTTCCAGTAAACGATACGATACAGCAGATCGAGTATTATGGAATTCTTGGAAAGGAACAGAAAAAGCTTGGATCGCATCTAAAATGAAAACAAAAGCACGCAAGTAAAAATAAAAAGGGTTTCAGAATAATCTGAAACCCTTTGTTTATCTTGTGGGAAATGTAGGATTCGAACCTACGACCCCCTGCTTGTAAGGCAGGTGCTCTAA
>NVXP01000059.1 GCA_002733985.1 Fluviicola sp.
TGGCTTCACCCAACCTCAACAGGTTACATTGTTGAGAAAGAAGACAAAATTGGATTCTTGGATTTAAACCATAACGAAGTACTTCCTACAGAGTTTGATCAGCTAAGCTTTTGCGTAATTGTGCATCAAGGGGAAGGAATACAGGCGGTTTTCTCTAATCGCTTTTTGAAGGTCACCCAAAATAAAGAAAATGGCATTTTTGATCTGATTCAAAACAAATGGATTATTCCGTTCACTTCTAAATTAATCAAAAATGAATTCGTAACCTTTTGTCCAAATACAGATGCCGTCTTCTACCTTGGTAATTCAGAATCAAATGAAGTTGACGTAATCAATAGCTCAGGAACTCAGGCATTAACGAATATCGATAGAAATTCCTTCCGCACTCAACTAACGCCAATCGACTCATGCGGATTTGAATCTCTTCAGATGACGTACTTAGCTAATGATTCTAAAATGAGGGTGACTAATTTGAAAACAGGGAAAACTTCAGACGAATATCCAGAAATACATGCTGTTGGAGGCTATTCCATCTTCTTTGAAAAAAAGAAATGGGGAATTCTAGACACCAATCTCAACGAAGTAAAGAGATTCTCATATCCCAAAAGTGCAAAGGATGAAATGGGAAAATGGGAAGGAAAAGAACTTCATCGAGTTGCAAGATGGCGTTTTTTAGTCCTATTCTCAGAATACCACAGCGAGCAACCTGATAAGATATTAATCACCAGAGAAAGCCTAGATCAGTCTAAAGACAACGATTATTTAGGAATGAGTGAGATCTACGGTCTCCTTGATGCTCAAACAGGAAAACAGATCAAGCAAGATTACCACTGGATCAGCAAGGTTAATCATGGAGGAGAATCATTCTACTGGGCGTACAAATCCAAAAGCCATTATTCGGGAGAAACACAGAAATACGCGTATATAGATGTTTTCGATTCTGATTTAACACTACTGAAAAGATTGGGAAAAGAAACACTATTAGAGCCACTCTCAAAGCGAGGAGAAACATCAATTTGGACTATCGAAATCAATGAGAAATATGGTGTAATTAATCCTAAAGGAGAAATAATAATCCCTGTTGAGTATTCAGAATTATATAGTCTTAAAGTTCAAACAAAAGGGAATCTAGCGAAAGACAAAAAAATCCTCATCGCTAAGAAGGATAAGCAAACAACAGTATTCGACACTAATGGAAACGTTTTATTCTCGAAAAACTATGTAGCGATTACGACTAATCAAGCACTCATTTATGCTGAAAATGAGAAGGGATTGACTGACCTCTATAATTCCGAAGGAGAGTTACTTATTGGAGGAACGAGGTATTTCAAAGGTGCCTTGCGAACAGATGGATTTGGGAAATGTATTGGAATGGAAGATTGGCCGAAAATTATGCCTGGGTATTGCACCTTCATCACACAAAGTGACAAACTTTATATGTTTTTAAATGACTCCATACAATTGCTGGATGAAGACTTCTTCGAATTCAAACAAAAATTCTGTTTCTTCCATGAATGGGCCTTAATCGATCAAAAAGGAAGAATTGTAACGATGGATCCCAAAGGAGTTTCAAAGATGAGTGACACATATCGTCGCGGTCACCCAAATGAGTGCTCAACATTTCTGGAAGAATATCCCATCCCTAAAAAAGAATCAGCTTCAAAAATTGTCCCAAAAGATTATACCATCCGCCCCAAAAGGTTCGTGTGGAAACAACATGACACAAAGAAACCTAAGGAGTGGTTTCTTTACAACAGAGACGGGCAGCTTCTCTACCCTGAATCCTTCGAATATCCACTAAAAGAACGCATCTTTTCCGGTGGTGTTTTCAAACAAAATGACAAATACGGATATTTCGATGCACAATACAACAAGCATCTTCCAGCGGAATACGATTACATCTACCCCTATTATCCACTAACACTTAAGGATGGGCTCTGGAAAATTCACGACATTACTGCAGGAAAAATTTCCAATGGGTACGAACAGGTTTCATTGAACAAAATAAATAAACTCCGTTTTGTCTTTCACAAAGGGAAAATTGGTTTGCTCAACGACTCACTAGAATTAGAAATTAAGTTGACGGATTCCGTTGAATTTATTAAAAAATACGATCTCGTTAAACTCTTAAAACTTCACGGACATCAAAATTATAAGTTCAGTCATCAAAAGGACAATATTATCTACTTCACAGGACCGAAAGATGTCTATCGGAAAATCAATAACCTTCATATTATTGAAGAAGCTTTTTTGAGCTCTACAGCGAATGATCTATTGAAATTTTCTCCTGTCGATCGCTTTCGAACTGATTTGCCTTATGGGTTAACGAATTTGGTTGTTCATCATAAACCCAATACACTCAGAAAAGAACGGAGGCCTAATTTTTTTAATCAGTTTTTCTATTCAGAAATGACACTGTCTCGTACAGAAAGTTGGTCAAGGAGCCGATGGGATGACACCTACAACGATGATCGTTTGAAATTTCGTGAGCTCTTCAATTATAAGATTGTTGGAAATAATTTGGTGCCAATTGGACTAGAGGGAATTCTAAAAACTGATTCTAACTCTGTAAGTAAATTACACAAGCTCATGATTCGCGAATTGAACAAAATTCAAGCCTTTGGAGATAATTGTACTGATATTGAAGATAAATTAGAGCAATTGAAGAACAACTTCATCATTAACAAAAATAAAATTACATTTCACTGGGGCCAGATGGGAGGATTCAAAATTGAATTATTATTCAATGAATTGGAAGACTTGTTCCTGTATCCAACTACAATGTTGTAGCGAACAATCAAGTGACTAACCGATATAAACCGTTCTAAATGTGCGAACTGCGCTTATGAAATCATTCTATCTTACTCTTCTCATTATCTTTCCCATGGTTTTTTGGGTTGATTCTCAAACAAACGCTGCTCTTAAATCATTCACGAATTATGGTTCATGTTATCAAGGATTGAAGTCCGCGAAAGGAAAGATTATCTGGCCTGCTGATTTTGAATCACTCAAACAAATATGGGATAACAATTACGCTACTTACCCCCGTCACTATTTCTGGGTAGCTGAAAAAAATGGTTCTTTCGGTTTGATCGATCCAAGCGGTAAATTGATTATTCCTTTTAACTATTCACGATTTGCGGCTTATTCTAATGGGATTATTGCGTCAGATGATAGTTCAGCTTACCTGTTTTCCTCCACTGGAGAAATGACCCTGAAATTGTCCGGCTATTCTTGGATTCGACCTACATCCAAAGGTTATATCATTGAAAGAGAAGGGAAGTTTGGATTTACGGGTTTTCGATTAAACGAGATTCTTTCAACTGACTACGATCAAATTAGTTTTTGTCAAATTCAACGCCGAGCGGAAGCATACAAAGAAATAGTTTCCAATCGGTTCTTGAGGATTGAAAAAGATGAAGAGAAGGGCATTTTCGATCTCATTCAAAACAAATGGATTGTTCCGTGGACAACAGATTACATCTACGCCAACTGGATTGTATCTTGTCAAGAAAGTGACGCTATTTTTCACCTAAGCAATAATGATAGTCCTGAAACCCGGATCATCAATAGTTCAGGTATCCCAATACTTCAATATAATCATCCACGGTATTCTCGGATAGAGCTTACTCCTCTTGATTCCTGCGGAACGAAATCTCACCAATTCGCGTATATCGAGGAGAATTCAAAAATGAAAATTCTCAATTTAAAAACGGGAAAGTATTCAAATGAGCATCTAGAGATTTATCCTGCACATGGCTATTCAATCTTCTTTGACAAGAAAAAATGGGGAGTTATTGACACAGGTTTCGTTGAGCTGAAACAAATGGCCTATCCAAGATATAGTCAAGACTGGCTTTCAGACATGCTCGAGTCCCCACAAATCTCTATTGCTCAAGAAAGAGCTTCAATACTTTTTAATCAATACTATAATGACCGAATTGACAGCGTACTGATTACGCGCAAGGAGATTAAACCAACTAAGAAAGATGACAATGAGCGAGAACGATTTGGTTTGGTAAATTTTCGAACAGGAAAGAGAATCAAAGCTAAATATCAGCAAATCGAAATCTGGAAACAGGATAATCAAACACTTTACTGGGCCTTCAATTACACAGATGAATCTCATAGTTACACATCAGACTTGCTCAATTTAGACATCTACAACTCTGATCTTCAACTTCTAAACAAACTAGAGAATGGGTTGGACCTTGAGTTTTCCTATCACGACGCCAAAAAGAAGGGAGTAATCATAGAGTCAAATGAAAAATGGGGAGTAATCGCTCACAATGGAGAACAAATCATTCCGATAATTTACCAGAACTGCAAGCGGTTTACTTTCCCGACAGATAAAACGTATTCTAGCTATTATTCCATTTTTTTCGTGGAAACCGAGATGCTATCTGGAGTAATCGATGACAAAGGAAAGCTCATTGTTCCAATTAAGTACAAACGCCTAGTCTATAATCAAGAGCTTATACAAGCTTTGCGAGAGGATGGACTATACGATATCTTCGATACCAAGGGCAACAAAATTATCCAAAGCATTGACTCCTGGAACTTTCAAGCACGAACAGACGAATTCGGAAAGTGTATCAGTGAAAAAGGCAAAAGTAGTTTTACACCAATGACATGCGCATACTTCACAAAAGATGACGATTTGTATAGCTACTTCAATGGTAAACTGGAAGTTCTTGATGAGACCTTTTTCAATTTCACAGAAAACTACTGCTACTTCCATCAGTGGATATTGATCGATCAAAAAGGAAAAATCATTTCACATAAACCAAGTGGGATTTCCAAATTCTATGTGTCATATCAGAGAGACTACCCAAGCGAATGTTCAAAATACGTAGATGAATATCCTGTTCCAATTAGAAAAACAAAACAAAGAACAGATCCTGATTTATCCAAGCAATTTAYCTGGAAACAGCATGACACTAAGAAGCCCWATGAATGGTTTTTATACGATGGCTATGGCRAAATYCTCTACTCTGAACCTTTCGAGTACCCATTAAAAGAGACTGATTTTYACGGTGGWGCTTTCAAACAAAAYGGGAAATTTGGTTATTTCAACAGTGAYTAYACCCAATATTTAAGCGCCGAATTTGATTACCTCTATCCTATGGGTCCGCTCACCTATAAAGATGGATTCTGGCGCGTTCACGATAGAAATTCGAACAGAGTATCTGAAGAATTCGATCATGTCGCACTCAACAAAAAGAACAAGCTACGCTTCGTTTTTAAGGATGGTCAAATCGGCCTCCTCAACGATTCCCTTGATTTAGAAGTTCCACTTACTGATTCTGCTGAATTTCTAAAGAAATACGACCTTGTTAAGCTCCTCAATTATTCGGGACACTACAACTACAAAAAGAGACACAGTGTCCATGACGTTATCTTTTTAGGAGAACCCAAAGAACTCTATCGCACAATAAACAATTATCATATTCTGGAAAAAGCCTATTACAATTCAACGGAAAATGAGCTACTGAAGTATTCCCATGTCGATAAACGTCGTCAGAATTTACCAAGTGGACTTAAAAACCTAGAATTTTATCACAATCCGACATCTACACGAATACAGAGAAGGCCCAAATATTACAACAAGAATTTTTATTGCGAGATGACATTGACTTGGGAACTGCGTTGGTCATCAGATCGTTCCAGTTTTGGACGACTCGAGGATCGGTATAAAAATCGTGAATTATTCAACTATAAAATTGTAGGAAACAACTTGGTTCAGATTGATCTAGATGACATTATCAAAACCGATCCAGCCTCTGTAGCAAAATTGAATAAACTCTTAACAGCAGAGTTAACTCGAATTCAAGCCTTTGGCGATAACTGCACAGACCTTGAGTCAAAATTGGAACAACTGAAGAGCAATTTCCTCATTGAAGGCTACAAAATTGTGTTTTACTGGGGAGATCGAGGAGGTTTTCAAGTTGAGATCGTGTTTAACGAATTGAAAGACATTCTACGATACCCCAAGAAAATGTTGGTTCGATAATATTGATTTCCAGAAATTCCTCGTTTCTTGTAAAAATGAATCCTATAGATCACAACAATTACCTTCTTGAAAATTTTGAAACAGAACGATTACTCTTCAGGAAAGTAACTTGGGATGATTTCGATGCGTGGACGAAATTATTCGTTTCAGACGATGTTGCTATATTCCTAGGGCTTGATCCTAAACTTTCTGTAAAGGAATTGACCCAAAAATGGTTCGATAAAACACTCGATCGCTACGACAAGAACTTGGGCAGCATGAACGCTTTGATCGACAAGAAATCAAAGCGATTAATTGGACAAAGTGGATTATTGGTCCAAACAATTGAAGATGAACAACGCTTAGAAGTAAGTTATTCAATTCTTCCTGAATTCTGGAGACAAGGATTTGCATACGAAGCTGCGAACGCTTGTAAGAATTACGCATTTGAAAAAGAATGGTCTGAAAATCTAGTCTCTGTTATTGAACCAGCCAATATTGGATCAGAACGGGTAGCAGTTAAGAATGGAATGACCTTAGAAAAAACGATCGTTGAATTGCACAATGCTCCGTTCAATGTGTTTTCGATTCAGAGAGAACACTGGTTAAAAACAATTTCAGATGACTGATCACTATCAAATCACGATTCAAACGTGGAAAAAACTAGCTGAAATGTACGCGGAAAAATTCATGGATTTCAATATCTATGATGAGAGTTACGAGGCGTTTTGTTCAGAAATAGGTAAATCAGATCCTTCAATTCTAGAAATAGGATGTGGGCCAGGAAACGTAACTCGTTGGTTGAGAAAACGCCTCCCAAAATCAACAGTTCTGGCTACCGACGTCGCTACCGAAATGATAGAAGTTGCAAAAACGTACGTCGAAAATGTTCAATTCGAAGTCCTCGATGCGAGGGATATTGACTCTTTGAAAGAAAAATTTGACGCGATCATGTCCGGATTCTGTGTTCTCTATTTAGAGAAATCTGACCTTGAATCCTTTATTAAAAATTCGGCCTCACTTCTAAATGAGCAAGGAATCATTTATCTCAGCTTTATCGAAGGAGATTATTCAGATTCTCAAATCCAAATAGGAAAAACAGGCGATTCTATGAAAGTTCACTATTATCAGGAATCAGAGGTAAACGATTTATTTGAGGCAAACTCGATAGAACCAATTCAATCCATTCGCGTTCCATATCCACTTTCGGATGGTTCGGAACAAATACATTTGATCCTTTTAGGACGAAAAAAATAGCACTCATTCATGTTGAAAATTTTAGCTTCAATCCTACTCCTTCTACTGTTTTTCGCTTGTTCAGAAAGCCAAATAAAGGACGAATCAATTGTTACTAGTCGTAATGAATACGTCTTCGATTCCAACAGAAATCGTCAAATTCCAATTCAGATATATTCTCTTTCCGACTCCTCGCAATGGAATGGAGAATTAGTTCTTTTGAGCGCTGGATATGGATCGAGCAACACTGAATATACATACATCACGCAGGAACTAGCTAAAAATGGTTACTACGTAATATCGATCCAGCACGAGATCCAAACAGATGAAATGCTTCCTTCAGGAGATGACATCATTCAACTTCGTACGCCAAATTGGAATGAAGGAATCAAAAGCATAGAGCAAGTATTGAACTATGTCAAAGAAACAAACCCAATCATTTCAACGAAGAAAATTCATCTAATTGGACATTCAAACGGCGGTGATATTTCAGTTTTATTTGCTGCTCGGAATCCAAAGAAAACACTGTCGTTAATCACACTTGATCACAGACGAATGCCAATTCCGCTTACAAAAAAGTTCAAAACCCTGTCTTTTCGTGCAGATCAATTCAAAGCAGACAAGGGTGTATTTCCACCAAAGAAGGCTCAAAAAGAGAATGGAATCACGGTCATTGAATTAAAAAATGTTGATCACAATTACCTGCGAGATATAGCAACAGAAGAAACAAAAGAGAAGGTCCTTTCAGCGATTTTTCAGTTTCTAGATATTGAAAAAAAGTAAATCTCCTCGGTCTGAGATCAATCTTCTAGGGTTTCATCGAATTCGGCACCAATCAATCGTTCAATTCTCCAAGCTTTCATTATCTTTGCAAATTCATTGAAAGAATAATTATGATTCAAATTACGCTCCCAGATGGTTCGGTAAAAGAAGTCGAGAATGGAACTTCAGCGATGGATATCGCGAAGGGAATTTCTGAAGGCTTGGCCCGAAATGTACTTGCTGCAAAGGTTAACGGTAATGTTGTTGATGCTGATCTCGCGATCACTGAAAACTCAACCTTGCAATTACTCACCTGGAACGATAAAGATGGAAAGACGACAATGTGGCACTCATCTGCTCACTTGATGGCTGAAGCAATCGAATTTTATTATCCGGGCGTAAAATTAGCAATTGGACCTGCTATTAAAAATGGTTTCTACTATGATGTGGACTTCATGGACTACTCGATTGTAGAGAAGGATTTGGAGAAAATTGAGCAGAAAATGAAAGAACTTGCTAAACAAAAAAGCACGTTCGTTCGAAAAGAGATTTCAAAGGCAGAAGCTATTGCTTACTTCAAGGAAAGAGAAGATCCATACAAATTGGAATTATTAGAAGGCCTGGAAGATGGAACAATTACCTTCTATACTCAAGGTGAATTCACGGATTTATGTCGTGGACCACACATTCCACATACAGGTGTTATTAAAGCTGTGAAATTAACTTCCATTGCTGGTGCATATTGGCGTGGAGATGAGAAGAACAAGCAATTGACTCGTATCTACGGAATTACATTCCCGAAAGCATCTGAGTTAACTAAATATTTGGAAAACGTTGAGCTTGCAAAAGCACGCGATCACCGAAAATTAGGGAAAGAATTGGATTTATTCGCATTCTCACAGAAAGTAGGACAAGGACTTCCATTGTGGTTGCCGAAAGGAGCTGCATTGCGTGAGCGCTTGGAGAATTTCCTCAAGAAAGCACAAAAAGCTGGTGGGTACGATCAAGTAATTACTCCGCATATTGGAAGTAAAGAATTATACGTTTGTTCTGGACACTATGCGAAATATGGAGCGGATTCATTTCAGCCGATTGGAACTCCTAACGAAGGAGAAGAATTTTTGTTGAAACCAATGAACTGCCCACATCACTGTGAGATTTACAATGCCCGTCCTCGATCATACAAAGATCTTCCTATCCGTTTTGCAGAATTCGGAACGGTGTACCGCTATGAGCAATCAGGTGAATTACATGGCTTGACTCGTGTTCGTGGGTTTACACAAGATGATGCGCATATTTTCTGTACGCAAGCACAAGTAAAAGATGAGTTCAAGAAAGTAATTGACCTTGTTTTGTACATCTTTAAAACGCTGGATTTCCAGAACTTTAGAGCACAAATTTCATTAAGAGATCCAAACGATCCAGATAAATATATCGGAAGTGATGAAAATTGGGAGAAAGCCGAAAGCGCTATCATTGAAGCAGCAGCTGAGAAAAAACTCAATACTATTGTAGAATATGGTGAAGCGGCATTCTATGGTCCTAAATTGGATTTCATGGTAGAAGATGCTCTTGGTCGTGAATGGCAGTTAGGAACTATCCAAGTTGATTACAATCTTCCAGAGCGTTTCGAATTGGAATATACAGGTTCAGACAACAAGAAGCACAGGCCAGTAATGATTCACCGAGCACCATTTGGATCAATGGAGCGATTTGTGGCTGTTCTACTCGAACATTGTGCTGGAGATTTCCCATTATGGCTTACAACTGATCAAGTGGCAATTTTGCCGCTTAGCGATAAATACAACGATTACAGTCAAAAGCTTTTACAATTACTAAATAATTACGATATTCGCGGATTCGTTGACGATCGTAACGAAAAGGTAGGTAAGAAAATACGCGAATCAGAGCTCAAGAAGATTCCTTTCATGCTCATCATTGGTGAAAAAGAAGCAGAAAACAACATGATTTCTGTTCGCCAAAGAGGAGAGAATGGAGATTTGGGATCAATGAGCGTTGAAGATTTTGCATCACTTATTGGAAAAGCGATTGAAACAGAATTGGCTGTTAATGTTTAAAAGATTGAATGAGAAGACCTCGTAATAAAAAGAATTTTGTTCGTAGAGAAGATACTGCGAAACACCGTATTAATGAAAAAATCATTGCTGAGAAGATTCGTCTTGTCATCGAAGGTGCAGAACCACAGGTTATTTCAGTGCGAGAAGGATTGAAGCTTGCAGACGAAGCTGATTTGGATCTTGTTGAGATTTCACCGAAGGCTGTTCCTCCTGTTTGTAAGATTTTGGATTATAGAAAATTCTTGTACAATCAAAAGAAACGTGAGAAAGAACTCAAAGCCAAACAAAGTAAGGTTGTTATCAAAGAAATTCGTTTTGGACCCAACACGGATGATCATGATTTCAACTTCAAATTAGAGCATGCTAAAAAGTTCCTTGCAGAAGGAAGTAAATTAAAAGCATACGTTTTCTTTAGAGGTCGATCTATCGTCTTTAAAGATCGTGGAGAAATTTTATTGTTGCGTCTTGCACAAGAACTAGAAGATTACGGAATTGTAGAACAAATGCCGAAATTGGAAGGGAAACGTATGACGATGATGATCAACTCCAAGAAAAAGTAAAAAGGGGTCTTTATTGACCACAAGATATTAAAGAGCAATTATAGCGGTAATTTAAAATAACAGAGAGATGCCAAAAATGAAAACTAAATCTAGTGCTAAGAAGAGATTCAAAATCACTGGAACTGGTAAAATCAAAAGAAAGCACGCTTTTAAAAGTCACATCTTAACAAAGAAGACTAAAAAGCAAAAGCGTAACTTGACTCACGCTGGTTTGGTACACAAAGCAGATGAAGCAAACATTAAGCAACAATTGTGCATGAAGTAATTCGTTAAGGTAACGAATGCATGTACAGGTTATAGTTAACCCAATGATGAGTAAATAAGCCGTTTGAAACAGTAACGCACTCCTTATTAAAAAACAAATTATTATGCCAAGATCAGTAAATCACGTCGCTTCGAAAGCTCGCAGAAAGAGCATCATGAAGTACGCAAAAGGTTACTACGGACGTCGTAAAAACGTTTGGACAGTAGCAAAAAACGCCGTTGAAAAAGGGTGGGAATATGCATACACAGGACGTAAATTAAAGAAAAGAAACTTCCGCGCATTGTGGATCACGCGTATTAACGCTGGTGCACGTCAGCACGGAATGAGCTACTCTCAATTCATGGGGCTCATCAACAAAAGTGAAATGGAATTAAATCGTAAGGTTCTTGCAGATTTAGCCATGAATCACCCAGATGCTTTCAAAGCAGTTGTTGACGCAGTGAAGAAATAATTAACACATCGCTATAATGTAAAAGTCCCGACGGAAACGTTGGGACTTTTTGGTTTATATAACTTCCACTACTCTACTAAACAGTTTTAGCTTTCCAAGCAAGACCATAGTTTTCGAATAGAATCTCGTAAAAAAAAAAGTACTTTGGTTCCAGATTAACGCTAAAATTAAACAATTATGAAAAGATTATTACTTTCTTCTTTGATCGCTTGCGCTACCGCTTTCGGTCTGAATGCACAAATCCAAGGTTATGCTGTTGGAGATGTTGTTGCTGACTTCACAGTTACCGATACTGATGGAAACACACACACTTTAAGCGATTATACAAACGCTGGAAAATGGGTTGTCCTTGATTTCTTCTTTGTAGATTGTCCTCCTTGCCAAGGAACGGCACCAATTTTCAATGAACTTCACGAAAAGTACGGATGTAACTCAGCAGATTTGATTTGTATCAGTGTAAACACTGGACAAGATGATGACGCTTACGTTCAATCATTCGAAGCGCAACACGGTGGATCATTCTCTCACGCTCCTGCAATTAGTGGAGATGGTGGATCTGGTGCAGTTAATACAGCATTCAACCCAACAGCTTACCCAACTTTTTGCTTGATTAACCCAAGTATGGAATTGAGAAGTGGTGATATCTGGCCAATTTCTGCAGTATCTGCATTCGAAACAGTTTTTGCTGCTGAAGGATTCTCTCCTGCTGTAACGGCATGTGGTGTTGCTGCAACAACTGAATTGACGTTAACAAACGCTCAAATCTTTCCAAACCCATC
This sequence comes from Fluviicola sp., assembly GCA_002733985.1. Lineage (GTDB taxonomy): Bacteria > Bacteroidota > Bacteroidia > Flavobacteriales_D > Crocinitomicaceae > UBA4466. The sequence continues at coordinate 12,124 of NVXP01000059.1, forward strand.
AACAGGGAATGTATCGATTCGTTTCAACAATGCTGGTTCTTCAAACGTAACAATTGAAGTTTCTAACTTGTTAGGACAAGTTGTTTATACGTCAACTGAAACAACAGTTACTGGTTCAAATTCTTTCAACTTGAATCTTGCTGATTTGAATGATGGTCAATACATCGTGAAAATCGGAGACGGACAATCACAAACAATTGCGAAAGTTCAAATTTCAAAATAACTTTAATCAGAGAATGGCAGTTCCACTGGAGCTGCCATTTTTTTGTGCCCTATTTTCTGTTGACTATCTTTGAACAAGATTATACTTTATGATTCGATCCATTCTTTTTTTAGCGTTTTTGATTTTTGGCCTAGTTACTGTTCAAGCCTGTACAAGTAAAACGGAGACTACAAAAGTAAATCTATCACCAGCAATGACAACGATCGCTGAAGAACCTCCAATTAGCCTTACACCAACTCTCGATCACGATACAACAGTCTTTTTCAACTTTAACGACAATCCGATTGAAATTACCATCAAATTCCCTCAGGAAACAGCATACAAAGGAACAATTGTTGCACTGCCAGGTTGGAATTTTCCAAACTCAGGTTGGTGCGACAGTACTCAACTATGTGAAAAGGCCTTAGCTCAGGGATACGCCATTATCCTTCCAGAAATGGGGAAAAGTATTTATTGCGACTCAATCTTTCCTGAAACACGCAAAGATTGGTTAAAGTACCCTACTCGATCCTGGATCAAAGAAACAATGATTCCTGAAATTCAACATACATTTAATTTACTCTTAGAGGATCAAGACAATTTCTTAATAGGCCTGTCTACTGGTGCTCGCGGTGCAGTTCTTCTAGCGCTCGACCTTCCTCTACTATTTAACGCGTGTGGTGCACTTTCAGGTGATTTCGATCAAACAAGGTATACGAAGGACAAATTATACAATGGATTTTATGGAAGCTTCACGAAGTTCACCGACCGTTGGCTTGAGAACGACAATGCAGTTACCTCTATTCAACAATTGACCGTTCCAATTTATTTAGGGCATGGAGAAAATGACAGAATTGTTCCGATTGAGTATTCAAAGCAATTATTCGGTGAGCTTCAAAAAATGGGCAACACTCGGTCTGAATTGAAAATCAATCCTACTGCAGGACACACCTATTCCTTTTGGAACTCAGAAGTCGATTCTGTGTTAGCGTTCTTCGAGAAAAATTCTAGTAAATAGGAAGAATCACTTCTTCACTGCTTTCATCAATGTCGATGTTCCTTTGCGATATTGGTAACCAATTCCGAATGGCAATGCCTTCACATTGTCTCCACCGTTTGAATAGATCTCTTTCAAGTCTTCTTGATGGCGTTCAGCAAACAATGAAATCGGAAAAGAATAATTTCCGTAGAATGTCAAATCCCATTTCTTTGTATCGAAAAACTTCACTGGGATTCCTGAATCATCTTGTAAAAGAAACTCCGATTCATCCAAAATGATATTACGAATGATACTAAACGTTGGGCGATGCATGAGGTAAGATGCAGATTTCAAGTACGTCGATTTCATATCCATTCCTTTCAAAAACGCCACCAAATCAGTTCGCGTATCCAATCCTTTTGCAACCAATCCTCCTCGACTTTCATAAGGCATGTTCTGAAGATTCACAGCGAAATAAGTCAAGGTTCTAACAACATCCGAACCTTCACGCTGGAAATAATAACGATTCCCAATGTACGTGGAATCTGAAACATTCGACATGTCTGTTGTCAACGTACCATCTGGATTCATTGCAACAGTCTCTTGATATCTCACTGTATGATTTGTTCGTTTCATGAACTGCATTAAAACAGGAAGGTTCCCATCAACTTCTCCTTTGAAATCAGCTGCCATTGCAATTGTACGGAAGAAACTTTTCCCTAAAATCATGTTCAACGATCTACGAACTCCATTCAAATAGATTTCATCTTTTCCTGATTTAGACTTCTCAACCATGTTCGGAAAAGTTCCAATTGGTTCAAGCGCAATCATCACAATGTTCTCATGTTCTGGAAAGAAAGCATCTGCATGCAAGAAATCGGGTCCCGAAAATGGATAAAACAAGGTTCCCGACCCTTGATTAATTTCAGCATTTGACCAATCCTTCATTACAGGTAATTTAGCGTTAGTCGTCTTCCAAACACCATCCATTGCTGCTTTGAAACCTTTCCATGTTTCTGTTGATTCCAGTTTTTTTAATTCTGAACCATCGTTTCCTGCAATTCCAGCAATGTAATTTGCATAATCATCAAACTTTCGATCTTCTGGATAAACTAGTTCGTCGACTTCAACTACTGCCGTAGAATCTTTCGAGTTGTTATCTATAAGATCTGTTGTTTCAGTCGTTTCGTTTGAACAAGCAGTTAAAGCCGCGACGAATACAAGGAGTGCAAGTTTCTTCATGAGAATCATTGGTTTAGACAAATTTGCTCAATAAAATTCAGTATCCATCGGTAATCCTAAAAAAAAAGTATTTTAGACAGCTAGAACATCAGTTAAGAGATTAACCCATCCCGAAATGACGCTAAAATATACCCGATCTGTTGCTACGAACATGGTTATCGCCAATATGATCGGCACAGGAATCTTCACCTCCCTTGGTTTTCAAGTAGTACCTGAAATAGGAATTCCCGATCCATTTGCCATTTTAATCATTTGGCTAGTTGGTGGAATCATCTCACTATGTGGGGCAACTGTTTATGGTGAAATCGCTACGACATTCAATAAATCTGGTGGTGAATACACCTTTTTAACAAAACTATATCATCCGCTACTAGGCTTTATAAGTGGATGGATTTCAATAGTCATCGGGTTTTCTGCCGCCATTGCTGGACTTTCTATTGCCACTGGTGAATATTTCCTTCCTATCATTGGATCTGCGAATGATACTGACTTCATCGGAATTCCTATTGTAAAATTGATTGGTACAATCGTTATTGTAATAATCGCTCTCGTGCAGATGCGTGGAGTGAAATTCGGTGGCTTAGTACAAAACTATATGACCTATATCAAATTAGGTTTGGTTTTCACCTTTTTGGCTTTGCCCCTCTTTTTTGGTGGTGAAGGAAAAACATCTGGCGTGAATTTTGCTCCTACGGATGAAAGTTTCGACATGATCTTTAGTCTATCTTTTGCTGGCTCTTTGGTTTGGGTGATGTTCGCATACAGCGGATGGAACGCCAGTTCATATATCGTTGGGAACATGGAAAACCCTAAACGAAACTTGCCCTTTTCATTGATGGTTGGAACCTTAATTGTGACTGTCTTGTATTTATTATTGAACACTGTATTTATGTATGTCGCGACATTTGATGAACTCGCGTTTAAGGTAGATCTTGGAAATGTCGTCGCTGAAAAATTGCTAGGAAGTAAAGTTGCATTGTTTTTCAGTGCCGTATTTTCACTGGCATTGATTTCTGGAGTGAACGCTATGTTTATAGCAGGTCCGAGAGTTGCTCAGCAAATGGGGAAAGATCACACACTGTTTAAAGCACTTGGAAAAGAGAGCAAAGGCGGGGCTCCTCGAATTGCAATTATTGTAATGGCCGTGATTTCGATTATTCTTGTGTTTGCTGTTCCATTTGATGCTATCATTAAATTCACTGGGTTTACTTTGTCAGTATTTGCCCTGCTAACTGTTGGCGGAATATTCATCCTGCGTCGTAAGAAAATGGCAAATGAAAATACCGTCAAAGCTTGGTTATACCCAATCTCACCAATTATATTTATTGCATTGTCTCTTTGGATGATGACTTATTTTGCACTTGAACAACCCATTATTATTCTATGGTTTTTCATTGTGATCGCCCCGGCAGTTCTTATTTATTTCTTGACAAAATCCTCAAATGATAAAGTTGAAGACGATTCTAGTTCTCTTGACTCTGGCGACGACTAACGTTACCTTTTGTCAGGATCAAATTGAAGAAGCTGAACAGATGCCAAGTCTGTTAAGTCAAATTCATGGTGTGGACTCATTAGTGGATCACGTTTTGAACAATATAGAGAAGTATCGCTTCCAATTCATGGTGACTGAAATACATGAGTCTGAATCTGAATTGTATCTTGGAGAAACACACGATTATTCAGCGCCCAATTGGTACTTCTATCCTGCGAGTATAGTGAAGTTACCCGTTGCAATAATGTCACTCGAAAAATTAAATGAAACGAATTTCTCAACTGACGCTACGCTTAAATTCCAACGGGATTTCGAATGTGGAAACATGAAATTCGTTGATGAGTCTCGACAAAGGAAGCTGACCTTTAAGGAAATGCTCCGCAAATTGATCATTGTCAGTAACAACAGATACTACAACTCGCTCTATCATTTTGTAACACCTCAGCGTATCAATGATGAACTCAAGAAAAGAGGATTTGTGGAAACGCATATTTACAAAGACTTTACCGGGTGTGAAATGCCACAAAATCTAAAAACACACGGCTTTAGCATTCAAGAAATTGATTCAACGAAAACCTATGTTCAGAATAGCAGCCATATCGAACTGGAGGAATTTGCAGCAAATTACATCTATGACTCTACTAAATTATTCGGATCAAAGAGCGAATACCGAGGGGAAATTGTTGATGGCCCATTCGATTTTAATTACAACTTAGAATATTCCATTCAAGATATTCATGCAACGAGTATGCGTTTATTCTTTCCTCAGTTTTTCGATGAAGACGACCGCTGGAATCTTCGCGAAGAAGATCGACAACTTCTCCTTGAATCCATGAAATCAGTTCCTAAGGATTTGAGAGGAAAAGAATACTTGAACACAAAAAAGTATCCTGATAATCTCTACAAATACATCGTTCATGGAGATGACAATCCAATTTATGACGGTGTCATAACATACAGTAAAATGGGAATATCGTATGGTTTTGTGACAGAAACGGCGTATGTAACAGACCCAAAAACCAATAAGCGTTACGTCCTCACAGCAAACATTTACGTGAATTCAAATGACACTGTAAACGACGGTAAATATGAGTATAAAGAGCTTGCTCGACCATTTTTGGCGCGCTTCGGACAGCTACTTTTAGAATTATAGAAAACTCGTTTTAGCATTTTTTAGGAAGTTTCTATATTGGAAAACCCTAAACTTGATTTAGAAAACTATTCAATATGGAGTCAAATAGTGCAGATATTCAACAGCTACGTTCACGACTGGATGTGCTAATTAATAAGCAAAATAAGCTTCGTGCGAATGTAGATGGATTACGTGGAGAGATTGCGGATCTTCAAACCAAAATCAACAACTTGGTTGAAACGGAAACGTTAAAACCAGAAGAACCAGAAGTGCAAAAAGTTGTCGTTCCTAAGGAGACCGTTGTTCCTGAAAAAGCTCCAAAAATTGCCGCTGATAAATTGCCTCCTATCATGAGACCAAAGCCTGAAACTGTTCAGGACACGGTTGAAAGAAAACCTGCACCATCAGTTATTTCTCAAAAACCAGCACAAAAATCAAGTTTTGAGTCCTTTTTGGGTGAAAACTTAGCGAACAAAGTTGGTATTGCAATCATACTAATTGGAATTGGAGTTGGTGTAAAATATGCGATCGATAATAACATCCTCGGCCCTGCCATGCGAATTGCACTTGGTTATCTCGCAGGTGCAATCTTAATTGGAGTTGCACTTTACCTAAAGAAAAAATACGAAAACCTCAGTGCCGTAATGTTTGCCGGAGGAATGTCAGTAGCCTACTTCGTCACCTTCATTGGATATGATTTCTACGATTTATTTCCAAAACTGGTCGCATTTGGAAGCATGCTCGTGTTCACTGTGATCACTTCACTTGCCGCCATTCGTTATGACAAACAAATCATTGCAATTGTTGGCTTAATCGGAGCGTATGCTGTCCCCTTTCTTCTTCAAGATGAATCAGGAACAACTTTCGCTTTGCTCGTCTACATGACAATAATTAATGGCGGGATCCTCTTCTTGGCATTTCGGAAAAATTGGCAACCCGTATTTTCTGTTGCATTTGGGCTTACCTGGTTTATCTTCTTCATACTATACGCACGTGCGGTACTTTCATATGAAGCCGACTATAAAACGCTGTTCGCTTTTGGATCAATTTTCTATGTACTGTTCTACGCAATGCTCATTGCAAACAAAATGAAGTACAAAGAAGATCTTGGTGGCGGTGGAGCTTCAATCGTTATTCTCAATTCTATTTTTGGCTACACTTTTGGCATTATACTAATAAACGCCATCTACGATGATTCAATCATCAACGGAGTTTACACCTTACTTTTCACTGCTTCTCAGGGACTTGTCACATTTATTTCATCAAAGCAAAAAGAGGCAAATCATCGTTTGTATTATCTTTCCTTCGGGTTCGCCTTGATTTACGCCACTCTTTCTATTCCAATGATGTTTGATGGAAATTGGATCACAATACTTTGGTCACTTCAAGCAGTTCTCTTCTTCTGGATCGGATGGAAAAAAGACGATGGTTTCTTTGAAAAAATCACGTATCTCCCTCTAGGTTTAGCATTTGTTAGCCTATTAATTTCTTGGTCGGATGCAAACGGAATGATTAACGCGTATTTTGAATTCACAAACATTGTGCCTGTGTTCAATCAGTATTTCCTGGCAGGAATCGTTCTAGCTGGAGCTCTTTTCTTTATGACCTTCATCAAACAGAAATCAGAAAAACCATCAAGCTTAAATGCTTCAGGCGGATTCTTTACTCAATTAGCAAATTCACTGATTTACGTCGGGATTTTTATTCTTTTCATTTCTATCCTCAAAGAAATTGATATCTATTGGGAGCAACAAAAAAACACGCAAGCGTTTAAGTCAGGATTCCTTGGTGATTATTTTTCAAGTGCTGGGAAATTGAAAACAATCTGGATGTTGATCTTCAGTTTAATTTTCACGGGTGCTATTCAACTTGTGAATCGCTATTTATTCAAGGACAAAACTCTTTCCACAGCACTTGCAACCGCAAGTTTGATCGCTATCGTAGCTTTCTTGTTCATCGGACTTTATGATATGAGTCTCCTTCGTGACCGTGCACTTGCTCAAGTATATGGAAATAACATCGCCGATTATGGCCTCTATTTCAACATTCGGTACATTGGATATGGAGCATTGGGAATGGTTTTATGGGCAAGCTGGTTCTCCCTTCGTTACTTTTTACCAGAACGAGCTATCAAGCAAGCAGTGGAGATTTTCGTGCACATATGTTTGATTTGGGTTATTTGTTCGGAACTCATTCACTTAAAACGAATGAATGGAGGCGGTGATTTTTATCGTGCTGGATTGACAATTTTTGGAGGGATATATTCCTTTGCTTTAATCGCCTATGGAATATGGAAGAAAAAACCACAACTGCGTATCCTCGCTTTGGTTCTATTTGGAATTACCTTATTGAAATTGTTCATCTACGATATTGCGAAAGTCGATAGTGGAGGGAAAACAATTGCGTTCATTTCTCTTGGGGTTCTTCTCTTGGTGATTTCTTTCCTTTATACGAAGTATAAGCACCATATCCTACCGAGTGAAGATGATGATGAATCGTAATTAAAGAATTCATTCGATCACAGTTTTTGGCGGTAGAGCTTGTTTAAGTTCGCATCGTAATTGGGCTTGTAGGCATAATAAACGAATCCATTTCGAACAACTACTTTTTCTGGATAGGCGTGCTTGGTTATTTTTACGCCAAAGTCTTGTTCATCTTCAGTTAAAGCCAGTCCGATTAAGTTTTGCGCTCCATTTCGCATCCATACGGCATAGAACTTCTTTCTGCCTTTATCTGAATAGACGATATTTTTCCAACCTTTCTTGAATTGATAATCAATCTCCCGAGAATCGATCAAATTCCCCTTATCGTCCATTTGATCGATCCTTCCTTCTGCGTGGTTAAAAATGTAAAGCGTATCATCCACGACAAACAAGGGGTTGTATTTCTGAGGCTTAATTTTTCGGAAAAAGAAACCTCTCCGATTTTGAGTTTTGTCTGCTCTTTTCATAGAAACATTTGCCTCTTTGTTCCTTTGTGCATCTCCAATCTGTAAATCATCCGTTTGCTTTAATCTGGAAGCATCTCGTAGACTTTTTGCAATTGTACTGTCATTGATCTGGTAGATAGTGTTTCTGTAGCCGCTATCTATATCAACCGTGTAGAATGTCTGATATTCCTCCGTGACAGTTCGCATTTCAAATATTATTTTCTCGGAAGTTCTACCAGCGCATTGTTTCATGGCACTCATAAACCGAACTCTAGGGTGCACTTCAGTAAGAAATAATCCAAAAGAATCGTTCAAGATAAAATAAACACTGTCGCGCGTAACGACATGCGTATTTCCAAAACAATCATAAAACAACGAATTTGCATTTACCTTTAAACGGAGTTTGTGACGGAAATTCATGTCTTCATCTAACTCGTAGATAAAATAGGTTCCGAAGTTTTTCATCAAAAGAATTGTTCGGGTTTCGGAAACAGTAAAGTCAACAATGTAATATTTAGGATCTTCAAAGGCGATAGTCTTCTTTCGCTTAGAGGAAACAAATACCTCCTCGATATCCTGATAAGTACTATCTATTTGAGAAATACCAGTTAACTGGATTCCAAATGTGATTAGAATTAAAAGTAGAAGTCGTTTAACCATTATGAATAATGAATCTCTAAGTTAAAAATCAGAAAGGGAAAATCATAGAAATTGTCGAACCATTGAGTAAACTGTACTAAGAATAAACCTACTATTCGAGCAACTTTAGCTCTCACAAAACGTCTTAATGAGTAGTGAAGCCTATGAAAATATCCATTCCAGAACCATGTTCCGAAGATTGGTCGAAGATGACTCCGACTGAGCAAGGTGCGTTTTGTCAAAAATGTGCGCTGGAGGTAACTGATTTCACCAATAAATCCTCATTGGAAATCAAATCGATTTTAACAGAAAAAATTCAATCCAAGAAACGCGTTTGTGGGCACATTGAAAATCGCCAGCTCATTGAATTCAACCACGGGTATATTCCTTGGAAAAGCAATCAGGAATCATTTCGTGCAGTATGGATGTTTTCCTTGGTAGCAGTTTTCGGAATGACTTTATTCAGTTGTCAAAGTACTTTTTCGAAAGAAATGGTTGAGCAAATGAGGACAACTAGTGAAGTTTTGATGGAGGAAAATAGAGACACGCTTGATATTGCGCAATTGAAAGACTCAATCATGGAAATGACCAGTCTTGATAGTTTGCAAGCAACAGTGTCAACTCCTTGGCCATGGGTTCAACCTTATGAGATTACTGGTGGACCAGTAATTATGGATGGAGGTATGGATTTGGAGCTAAGAAAAAATGATTGTAAAATTGAGATCTATACTGTATGGAATGGCACTTTTGTAGTGAGCGGCATGACTCAAGTTGCACCAACTTCAGAAGAACAAGCCCCCTTAAACCGTGTAGAATTCATGTTCAATCCAATGGAACCAGCTCCTACTACTCCAATAACTCAATCTCCAAGAGTCAACGAACGCAATCAACAAGACACGCAACGAATTGATGCTAAATTAGAAAAAGGAAAGCCGGAATTTGACGCTTACATTTCACCAAATCCAATTGAAGAGACCAGTAAATTGTACCTAACCATTCCAGAGGAAGGAACACTGAAACTTTCAATCTGGGAACTCGGTTCACTCAGTAAATTACATGCTGAGACCTTTGATCTTGTTTTCGGAAACCACACAGTTGACATTAACTTTCAAGATTTCCCTGAAGGGAAATATGCAACTCAGTTAATTTGGGAAGAAGAAAAAGTGGTTCTACCGTTTGAAGTCTTGGGCAAAGACATCAGTTAATTCATCGTTGAATAATTCTGAAAACTACTTTGCTGTTTTCGCGGCGTAGTAAATGTTTCTTATGTTTTCTCTACTATAATCTGATGTTGAAAGTCCTGTAGAAAACTCAATTGCGCGATTGTTCTTGATAACAAGGTGATAAAATTCATACTCTATTATACCTCCAAAATCCATCTTAGCCAGAAATCCATTTTCATCAGACTCAATAAACTCAACGAAACTCACGTCCATTTCAAGTACATTTTTCGAGAATTGCACATACTCCCCACGAGATTGCCGCAAATCTTCATCTTCCATCGTTACTTCTAGGCTAAAATCTCCGTTATTAATATCCCAACAAAAGGTGGTTACACCTTCCATTACCATTCCGTTTAAAACGCCACCTTTAATCACAGATCCTGTCGGTGCATCAACAGTAATAGGTATTCCTTTTGACGATAAATCAACATTTCGAACGCTTTTCATCGCAGACATAAGTACAATCAGCGAAAGTACTGCTCCAAATATTAATGTTATTCTTCTCATAATTATTTTGTCTAGCGATTAGATGTATACAATTTAGCAAAAAGAAATCTATCGAGAACCATTGACAAAAAAAAGCCAATCATTTTTTTCTTAAATTTCATTTCAAACACAATTCTATCTTTGTCAAAAATCAAGCCATGTCGTTTTTAGAAAACGTATATCAAGGAATTTTACTCACTTCACTCTGGGAATGGATTGCCGTTGCCACTGGAAGCATTTACGTCATTTTAGCCGCACTACGAAGTAATACCTGTTGGTCATTTGCAATTGCATCATCTGGAATTTACATATACCTCTGCTTGGATGGAAAACTGTACATCGAGTCGGCATTACAAGTTTTCTATGTGGTCATGGCGATCGTCGGTTGGATTACTTGGCGAAAAAACGAGCAAGTAGACTCCGATGAACTGGATAAACTTCTGGACCTACCAGAAAGTAAAGGCGAAGTAAAAGTTTGGCCCATCAGTTATCACATATTCAACATTCTGATTAGTGGTGGTGTTGCTTTTATCCTTGGATTTTGTTTTGACACATTCACGGATCAGGCCAATCCATATGCAGATGCGTTCACCACCGTTTTTAGCCTTGCTGCTACGTTCATGATAATTAAAAAAATTCTAGAGAATTGGATTTATTGGATTGTGATTGACATCGTATCGATTTTCCTATACCATGAACGGGGATATAGCTTATCAGCAGTTCTCTACTTCATCTTCACAATTTTGGCAGTAATTGGATTTGTTGCCTGGTACAGAAAATATAAAACGCAGTCTGTATGATTCGAATCGCGATAACAGGACCCGAATCGAGCGGGAAAACGACACTTACAAATGCCATAGGCAAGGTATTAAATGGAACGGTTTTTCCTGAATTCGCTCGTACATTTTTAGAACACTTGAATCGTGACTACGTACAAGAAGATTTGGATAGAATGTGTGAAGGACATTTAACGCAATTCGCCCAATCGGAAGATGAACTCCAACTAATTGATACGGATTTTGTGGTCTTAAAAGTTTGGTCGAAAGTGAAATTTGGATCAGCATCAGAAAAAATAAAGGCAGCCGTGAATTCAAATCATTTCGATCTTCACATACTTTGTACGCCAGACATTCCTTGGGAAGATGATCCACTGCGCGAGCACCCAGATCAGCGTGACGAATTATTCGATCTCTATACAAAAGAACTGATTGCATCCAACAAGAACTATGTTGTGGTTTCTGGGACATCATCAGAAAGGGTTAAAAAAAGTTGTGAGGCAATTGCTTCAATTCAAAGTTAATCGTCTAACTTTGTACCGTCTCTAAGGGGTGCTTTGAGAAATCGAGGCTGAGATTACACCCATTTTACCTGCTCAGGATAATGCCTGCGAAGGGAAGTGACCGACAAGCTAATTATTAACAACACGGAATTAGCCCCTTGTTCTTGTATACATTTTATTCAAATGAAAACAAGACTTTTATCTAAAATCTGTGGCCTAATGGTATTTTTTCCACTGGTCGCATTCTCTCAATCAACGGTACAAGGTATCGTTTCAGAATCAAACTCAACCGTACCAATTATCGGAGTAAAAGTCATAATTGACAACAATGTCAATTACATGACGACCTCAGACGTTGATGGGAATTACATAATCAAAAATGTTCCTAGTGGTGAACACATCATTATATTCACCCATGCATATTACGATACACTTGAAATGCAAATTTCAGTGAAAGCTAGTGCTCCCGTGAACTATTACAACGGTGTGATGACCCAGCTAACAATTGAATTCATTCAGCATGGGAGGCTCATTAAAATTGAACAAGATTTTGACGATGTGATCATTCGATATGTCAATCCAAATTTACCAACGACCTACAAAACACTCGAATCGAAGGAAATTGAAAAGAACAATTATGGACAAGATCTTCCCTATTTGTTGCAAATGACTCCTTCAACAGTTGTTACTTCTGACGCTGGTGCGGGAATTGGATACACGGGAATTCGAATTCGTGGTGTCGATCCAACGCGAACGAATGTCACCTTGAATGGGGTTCCACTGAATGATCCAGAATCGCATGGTGTATATTGGGTAAATCTTCCCGATTTCTCATCTTCAGCCGATCAAATCCAGGTCCAACGTGGGGTTGGAACATCTTCAAATGGAGTTGCCGCTTTTGGAGCTAGTATCAACATTAACACAAACAAGGTTCGACGAGAAGCTTATGCACGATTGGACAATACCTTTGGTACGTTCAACACACTTCGTAATACAGTCAATGCAGGAACAGGATTGATTAATGGCAAGTTTTTAATGGACGCACGATTGTCAAGAATTACCTCAGACGGCTACATTGATCGTTCCAGTTCGAACCTAAAATCATTCTATCTTTCAGGAGCATGGCTCGGAAAAAAATCACAGCTTCGTGCAAACATTTTTAGTGGGAAAGAAGTTACGTATCAATCGTGGTATGGAACTCCAGAATCCGTTATCAATGGAAATGAAGACGAAATCAATGCCTACGCGGATAGAAATTATATTTTCGGCGCAGATCGCGATAATTTGTTGAACGCTGGTCGGACGTACAATTTCTATACGTATGAAAATGAGGAGGACAACTACCAACAAGATCATTACCAATTATTGTTCTCACATCGTTTCACCAAATCGCTTCAACTGAAGTTTGCTGGACATTACACACGAGGAAGAGGTTATTACGAGCAATTCAAAACGGACGATGATTTCTCTACATATGGTTTTGATCCGGTTATTTTAGGCGGAGATACTGTTACTACAACAGATGTAATTCGCAGAAGATGGCTCGACAATCACTTCTATGGAGGAATTTTCACACTTTCATACAAGAAAAATAGGCTTAACCTTACTTGGGGTGGAGGAATGAATCAATATCTCGGAAAGCACTATGGAGAAGTAATCTGGGCTGAATTTGCTTCAACAAGTTCCATTCGCGATCGCTATTACGAAAATGATGCAACGAAAACGGATCTCAGTTCTTACCTAAAAGCAACATATGAGTACAAAAACGCGACATTCTACGGAGATATTCAATTCCGCCACATTGATTACGCATTTTTAGGTGTCGATGACATCCAAGGATCGATTGAAGTCGTTAATCAACAAGTTCAGTACAATTTCCTCAACCCAAAAGTTGGTTTCATGTATGACTTCAACTACAAAAATAATATGTACGCTTCTGTCGCTGTTGCAAATCGTGAACCTGTCCGAAATGATTTCAGAGAAAACACGCCAGAAAACAGACCTGATCCAGAACAATTGATCAATACCGAAATTGGTTATCGTTATAATTCGGACAGATTATTGGTTAAGGCAAATGCCTACCATATGTATTACAACAACCAGCTAATTCTGACTGGACAAATCAATGATGTGGGTGGATATACTCGTACGAACGTGGATAAAAGTTACCGATTAGGATTGGAACTGGAAGCTGGGTACAAAATCACCCGAAAACTGAATGTTACTGGAAACATTACTTTCAGTCAAAATAAAGTAGCTGAATTCAATGAGTACATTGACAACTACGACGTTGGTGGACAGGATACGATCACTCATTTGAATACTGATTTAGCATTCTCCCCAAACATTATTTCTTCAGCGGGAATCTCGTATGAAGCATTCAAGGGATTTGAGATTAATTTGCTTGGGAAATATGTTAGCTCTCAGTTCTTGGACAACACATCGACTGAGACACGAAAAATTGACGGATATTTCATTTCGAATTTACAACTGAGCTATACGATCAAAAACAAATTATTCGAAGAAATCAGAATAGGGTTAGCTGTGAATAATCTCTTCAATAAGATGTATCAAAACAATGGATATACGTGGGGTTATATATACGGAGGTGAACGAACAGTTGAGAATTTTTACTATCCACAGGCTGGAAGAAACTTCCTTACACGTTTGACGATCAAATTCTAAAAACTACTTCATAAAAAAACAGGTGTCGTTGATCAATTGGATCTTCGGCACCTGTTTTGGTTTTAGCCAGTATTCATGCGGGTAGAATGAATCTTGAATGGCTATTTATTCACCTAACTTATTAATTAGTTTGAAGCAAAATTCGCTTTGTGATGATTTCTGTTTCTGTTCTTATGGAGATTAAATAAACCCCAGACTCACCTTCAATCGTTAAATGCTCAATTGTACCGGTAATAGGAACAGCGTTTCCAACGAATCGGCCTGTCATGTCGATTACTTGAAGTTCGTATCCGATCAAACTAGACGGAACAGAAATTGTTAAGAATCCTCTTGTTGGATTTGGAGAAGCTCCGAGACCATCTAATTCAGGATCAGTAATATCCAAAACCTTTTCACTCTTTTCGATTTTCACAATGGGCAATGGCGTGCATCTAGCAGGTGAATGTATATATACAGGTGTGCAACATCCACGATATGAAGTTTGAATCGATGAAATTGATCTAACCGGTACAATTTGTTCACTCTGACCAAAGCTCGAAAAACTTGTCAGTATTATTGATGCGAGGAGGATAAAGGATTTAGTCATATCTAAAAGTATTTCGTTGTAATTACTAGCAAGGTATGACAATATGGAGGGGTGAAAAACAGTATTTGACTGAACTCAAAGGGAAAATATACACGTCTGATTACTGATCACCAAAGTTTAGAGCACAAAAAAAGGGAGCTAAAATGTCTCCCCTTTTTTGGATCCGGTTCAATGGATCATCTATCGAACTATAAAAAAACTACTCATACCAAAAATACATGTCTGAATTGAATCTGCAACAAATAAAATGTTAAAATTTTCATAATTATTTCAATCCTGAACATATTGCAAACTACTGATTAGACGGTAAATACTACAGATTAAACTATAAACACTACACTTAATCCTGATTATTGAGGGTTTAGTTATACAATTCAAGCGAAAAATTGAGGCACATTAAATAATTATTCACGTGAGATCTTATCTTTTTGTGCAAAAAGTAGTGAACATGAAATTGAGTTTTACCTTATATCAGTTCAACCAAATGATGCTTTACGGCATACATCACTAATCCAGTTGTATTTCGTGAACCCGTTTTTTCAAGAAGATTATTTCTGTGACCATTGACCGTTCTTGGGCTGATGAATAATTTTTCTCCAATTTCTTCTGAAGTCATTTGTTGACAAATTAGCTTTAGCACATCCACTTCTCTCTCTGTCAGCGATTCAAACATTTTTGGTGTTCTTACTTTCCCTTTTAATTTCGATTGAATCGCCCCTAAAGTTCGTGCATTGATATATGATCCAATTTCATGAATTTCAACAATGGCTTTGTACACTTCATCGGGATCGCTGTCTTTTACCAAATAACCGTGTGCACCTTCTTGAATCATTCTCGAAATGAGGTACTGATCGTCATGAACAGATAAAATTAAATAACAAGGCGACCTTCATCTACACATCAAATCACGTATTTCTACCCTTGCATTTTTTTCAAAAACAGGTATTTCTACCTAGTGATAATATTATAATGAAGTTTGAAAATTTTTCTTAACAAGAATAATTGAGCGATAAACAACTTAAAGGCAAAAAACTTTCAAAAAAACAGGTTCAAAATGCAAACACCTCACACAAGGTACTGCATTGACTTACAGTGCACTAAATCGAAACGCATACTCGACACGATATTGAAACCAACTAGAAGAGGTTAATATTCTCTTATTTTTTCACAAAATGGTTGTGTAAGGAAATCACTATGTCTAGTTTTGCGGCGGCGTTTTGTTAACTCCCAACAAATTACAACAAGCATGTCTTTTTTATCAATACTCTCACTGAACCCAAAAAGTAATTCATCGTATAAGTTGAATACGCTTTTTCTTTCCCTTATTCTATCAATAAACAGCTTTGGTCAACTTGTTGACGACGTTGATTTTCTTGAAGATATAACACCTTTACAGAGTTCCCAAGCTCAAACTCTGATCAACACATTGTTTGGATCGGATGTATCATCTTATTGTTCCAACATTACAATGACTGGTGGAGGCTCAAATTTAGGAGGATCTCAAATCGGTTTTTTCACTGATATGAATCAAGCCCTTCCTTCCGTAATTTGCGATTTTTCTACAGGTATCGTTTTTACTACAGGTTACCTAGAGAATTTAAGCTCTACATCAAATTCCACTCAGGAAATGTCCAACAGTACTGGATCTGGATCTGATACAGATTTTGATGATGGAACAGGTACGTATGACGTTGCCACAATCGAATTTGATCTTACCATATCCTCTCCTGCGGTATTTAGTGGTGACTATTTCTTTGCATCAGATGAATACCTTAGATATGTAGACTACGGTGTTAATGATGCTGCAAAAATTTTCGTTGATGGAACGAATTATGCTCTAACCGCTAGTGGAACAGAAGTAAGTATCGATCAAATCAACCCAGGAGTAAATAACTCGCAGTATGTTGACAATGCTTATTCTTCTTCAACTATAGCATATGAACCAAACGGTTTTACAGTAAAGTTGACCTTTAATGCTCCGCTTTCCGCAGGAACTCATCGAATAAAAATAGGTATTACGGATAGAGGTGATGCATTACTGGATTCATGGTTTTTCTTTGTCGGAAATTCCTTTGTAGTCCTTCCAATTGAATTAGTTGATTTTTCTGCTGAGCGCATCGACCAGAATCAAGTTCAACTAGCATGGAGAACACTTTCAGAAACGAACAATGATTACTTTAGAATTGAACATTCCCGAGACATTGAGGAATGGGAGCTAATCGACATTGTACAAGGAAAAGGAACTTCTATTGAGGAATCTAATTATTCCTACGTACATCAAAATGCTTCTCCTAGAGTAAATTACTACAGATTGGTTCAGGTTGATTTTGACGGCAGTGAAACCATTTCGGAAATGGTAACTGTCCTTGGTAATGGAACATCGCAAGCTAGAATTTTTCCAAATCCTTCAAGTGGATTAGTATCAGTTGATTTTTCAGGTTCTGATAAACTAAACATAAGTGTTCACAACCCAATGGGACGATTGATGTTACAAAAAGAGATCTCAAAAGGCGGCACCTTTGAAATGGAGCCAGGAACATATATCGTAACGATGGTATCCGGATCAGAAGTTACAAGACAAAAACTAATTATTCAATAGACAGTCGTTATGAAAAGCATTTATTTGACCATTCTTATCCTAGTTGTATCTGTTTCAGCATTCGCTCAAGTAGCAACATGGAGTCCATCAGTAGAAAATACAAAGATCGTTTCTGAACAAGAGTTCTTTGAGCTATTTGAACCAACAACGCCTTGGAAACACATCATTCGTTTAAAAGGAGAAAACCCTTCAGTAAATTTTCAAGATTTGCAGAATGAAGATGATTTTTCTTCTCTTCAGATTCCTGTTGATTCAACAAAAGCCTACAAGTTATATAACGGTAAATTCGTTATCTTTTATAGCCGTCCAAATACAACAATAAAGCAATTACATTGCTTTTTACAGACCAATA
>NVXP01000060.1 GCA_002733985.1 Fluviicola sp.
AGATTTTCCGGCATTGGCGCTGGTCAGCGGAACGACCACATCATTTGCGACATCGCGACCATCTTCGACGGAGGAACCTAAATTCATGATATGGTTAATGGCTCCTTCAGTTGGAATGACACGAAAAGAAGTGAAATTGAATGTTGGCTATCCCTGGAAAGCAAACAACTCAAAAAGTATAGCAGAATTGGGAATGAAATACCGCCCATTAAAAGAAACGATAACAGAATTCTTTGGTCAATTGGTTGAAGCAGGAGAAATCGAAAAGCGCTAACTACTCTATGTTTAAGAGTTACACGAGTCGCCCTGGTCCATTAGTTAGCTGGATAACGGGGCGACTTTTTTCTTGTGTTAGAAACATTGGTTTTTAGGCTCCTATAGTTCAATATGTCGCATCAAAGACGATGTGATTTTTATAAGTGATTTTCCTAATTATCGTTCTAGATCCAAATGTGATCGATGTTAAAAACATGAACACGAATACTTGACCTTTTCGAGAAAAATGATTTGGAATTTTATCGGACGAAAAGCAAGGTCTTAGTGAATAAAAAGACCCGATTCTACCAAGCTTGCTGTATGCAAAGCTTACACTTACTTTTATGAAAGAACGTAGACCGAATATTATGGCCAGACCTCTGAATACCTCATGACTATAGTTCGTCTTTGACCTCCAGGTACAAATTCACCACGCCCACCAACTCTTGGAAGAGCTAATTCTTCCCATCCAACAGGACCACCTATACCAATACAAGCATTTTTATTACCTGCTGCGCGCCCGCTTCCAAGGGATATCATTGCGTGAATTATATTACCACCATCAAAAAAACCAACAATAGCACCAGCTGGAATGTTACCAGAATTAGTCACAATTCTTGCAGTATTACTAATAATAGATTTACCATCTTGGTGTTCGTTTGTTCTATTTGCAAGATATCCACAATATAGTACTGAATCCCAACACATTCGAGAGGAAAGGCCCTCATACAATTTAGGAGGCTTCATATTACATCCGTCTATAGCAATTTGCGTAACATCTAACATTTTTCTATTTTTTTTTGATGATTTGATAATAAAAAAGACTCAAAAACAAGAGAATTTTTCATGACTAGCGTATTCATTTACGGAAGGAAATTACGATAAATTTAGTCTTCCGTCTAATTTTTAGTCACTAATATACAAGTGCTTGAATCGACCAAGCAAACGTATTTAATATTGGAAGTACAAGCTATTTTATAAATCTCAGAAATTGAAGCACTTACCTGCTGTGCTAACGTTAGAAAATTAAATTTATTTCTCGCCATTTAAATAAAAACATCCTAAATCTCAATAAAACTTGAGAGGAAAAAGACTTAAAGTATTGATGATTAACAGATTAACAGATCACCTTACGGGAAAATGAATAAAGTCTTTAGATCTAAAAAAGAACAAATTGATATGTGACATCTTGGACTCAACCTGATAAGAGCGACCAAGTCTTACCGATCCATTGGCTAGTTGGATATCGGGCGACTTTTTGTTTCAAAATATCATTTTTTTTGGCGTTTCCCGATAATTTGAAAAGCTCTTAGAGTCGGGCCAGGCTTTTCGTTACAAGTCCAGACGAAAAATGTCTGGAGCTTTCCTCTGCAATCCCTAACGCAACAAACCTTCATTTTTTACAAGATTTCACTCCTAAAACATCGAAATCTGCTGCGGTTCAAAGTCCATCCCTTCCACTCTATCTGACAACGAAACTTTGTAACTGATCATTTTCTTTAAGGAAAACATGAATTGCTGCCCCGCGTTCTCGAAAAGAACAATATCACCATAAAGACCGATGCACTTACCTGATATTTTCCCATCGCTATGTTCAGAAACATCAATAATTGTACTCGCTAGTTGGATTCCATTCGGATTGAAATATTCTTCCATATCATACACTCGCTCTCGATTCGCTGGAATTGGTAAAATCGAATCAATTTGATCCATTAACGAGGAAAAGTCAGAACGCACAGCATTAAAATCCAATTTTTTATTCAACAGAGCACGTTTTTTCTTGCCTAAAACAACTTCTGGAAGCTTCAACTTAGAACTAATTTTCTCTTCTATGTGCCGCGCTTCGTAGGCATTTGGAACAGTATAGATGTGCGCAATAAATCGTGCACCCTGCTCCTTCCACCTGTGCTCTTTTCTGTCGTTTGATGAAATCCCTACCTTGATTAAACCTGGAGCGAAATACGCCAAGTAAACAATGTGCTTCGTTTGATTGTACGCTCGTTGCTGCGGACTAATTTGATGCTGCTCCAAATGGTAAAATGCTGGATTGAATCCAATAGATTCAAAGCAATCATAGCAGTTGTTTGCCTTGGGGCTTAGTAATTCAGCCGCATTGGGGCAAACATCGTTTTCCAAGGTTTTTAAATCAAACTGACCGGTGCAATAACGACCCAATTCTTTTTTTAACGTGAATGACTTTCCTACCAAATAGAACAATTCTCGATCGATCAATCCATYTCCATGTTGATCCAATTGAATAAAGCTTCCGCTTTGGTCAAACCCATAACCACTAAGTGCTGTGAACTTACTCATTGCTTATTTTCCAAATTTAGTGATAGAACAAATCTCGGAACTCGCTTCTGAGACCCCGCATAATCAAAGTGTTTCTTAGCTAAAACCTTTGCACTGAAGTCTAAATAGTTTGTAAACAGAACGAGYAAAAGTGAACATWCAAGCAAAGACCAACTCAAGTAATTTCCCGTCGCAGCGGGGCTGAAATGGAACACTGCAACTGTTACAACAAGGATTATCAGTATCAGTAATAAAACTGTTTTCCACATACATTTCGAAATTTGATCGAGTGAAGATACACAAAGTTCCATTTAGTGTTACTCCGAAACATGATTCACACAAAGAAAACCTTATTTTTGCGGAAGATATTTGGATTATGGGTGTAAAAGAAGAAGTTGAAAAGCGTAGGACATTTGGGATTATTTCTCACCCCGATGCTGGTAAAACTACCTTAACGGNAAAATTGCTGCTTTTTGGAGGTGCGATWCAATCGGCGGGAGCTGTGAAGAATAACAAAATCAAGAAAAGTGCAACTTCCGATTTCATGGAAATTGAAAAACAACGTGGAATTTCGGTTGCAACTTCTGTAATGGCCTTCGATTACAACGGTAAACGAATCAACATTCTTGATACGCCTGGTCACAAGGATTTCGCTGAAGATACGTTTAGAACATTAACAGCTGTTGATAGCGTAATTCTCGTTATCGATGTTGCAAGCGGTGTAGAAGCACAAACGGAACGATTGATGGAAGTCTGTCGCATGCGAAAAACACCTGTAATTATCTTCGTAAACAAAATGGATCGTGAGGGTAAGGAAGCCTTCGATCTATTGGATGAATTAGAAGAAAAACTTGAAATTAAAGTCCGTCCATTGACATGGCCAATTGGAATGGGAGATCGTTTCAAAGGAGTTTACAACCTATTGGATCAGAGTTTGAATCTTTTTGCAGGGAATAAAACAGGAATTTCTTCAGATATCGTTCCAATTTCCGATTTGGCAGATAGTGAACTGGACGAAATCATTGGTGAGGACCCAGCAGCAGAATTGCGAGAAGAAGTCGAAATCATCGAAGGAGTTTATGATCCATTCGACCGAGAAACGTATCTCTCAGGTGATCTTGCCCCAGTTTTCTTCGGATCGGCAATGAACAATTTCGGTGTCAAAGAGCTATTGGATGCCTTCTGTAAAATTTCACCATCTCCAAGAGGACGAGAAACAGACGTTCGTACGGTTGAACCATCAGACCCGAAATTTTCAGGCTTCGTATTTAAAATTCATGCGAATCTCGATCCAAAGCACAGAGATAGAATTGCCTTTTTACGTGTAGTTTCAGGCGTTTTTGAGCGAAATACTTTCTACAATCATATTCGGTTGAACAAGAAGATGAAGTTTGCAAATCCAACTTCGTTTATGGCACAAGACAAAAGCGTGATTGACACAGCCTACCCTGGAGATGTTATTGGTTTATACGATTCTGGTAACTTCAAGATTGGCGACACGCTCAGTCAAGGAGAAAAATTCATGTTCAAAGGAATACCGAACTTCTCTCCAGAACTCTTCATGGAATTGGAGAACATGGATCCGTTGAAATCAAAACAACTAGACAAAGGAATTCGCCAGTTAATGGACGAAGGCGTTGCACAGATGTTTATTCAACAACCAGGTAGTCGAAAAATAATTGGAACCGTTGGACAACTTCAATTTGAGGTAATCAACTACCGACTGGAGCATGAATATGGTGCAAAGTGTCGATTTGTTCCTAGAAACTATAAAATCGCTTGCTGGATTACGACTGATAACGATGAGCAATTGACAGCGTTCAAACGAGCGAAAACGAGTAACGTCGCGATGGATAAAGATGGTAATCTAGTATTCTTGGCAGAAACGTCGTTTTTATTAACGATGGCTGAGCAGGATTACCCTGAAATTACTTTCCATAAGACGTCTGAGTTCCTTTTGGAAACAACAGTCTAAAGTATTTCCAGTTCTAATCGGCAGGAAGCACCTACAGAAACCATTCTTGATCAAACTCTTGGCTTAATTTCCATTTGATAAAATTGTGAATACCTAAAAATTTTGGGCGGCAACTATTGAAGAAATTAAAGAGTAGTTTGAGAGAAACGAACAACTTGAATGATTCCTGAGAAATCTATATATTTGTTGCATATCACACTAACAACTAACAAAAAAACGAATGAAAAATCTATTACTACTAGCTGCTGTCGCAACAATAGGACTTGTTTCTTGTAAAAAGAAAGGATGTACTGACCCACAAGCGGTTAATTACAGTTCTGAAGCCCAAAAGGACGATGAAACGTGTACATACATCCCAACAATCGCGATAACTGGTGCAGCATCAATGGATGTAACGCTAGGAACAACTTATACAGATGCAGGAGCAACTGCTACGAACAACGACGCTTCATCAGTTACTGTAACAACGGATTTGTCTCAAGTAAACACTGCCGCAATTGGTTCTTTCATTGTAACATATACAGCAACAAATGAACACGGTACTGCAACTGCAACTAGAACAGTAAATGTTGTAATTAGTCAAGATAACTGGTTAGGATCACCAACTGTTACTGATGATTGTAACGCAGCCCTCTTCCCTGTCAATGGAAGCCCAACGATTACTGCTGGAGCAAGTACATCTGACATTATTATTGACCCTATGTTCACTGTTGCAGGAGGAACGGTTAACGCAACTGTTGATGGATCAACTATTACAATTCCACAACAAACAATTAATATTACTGTAGGTGATATTATCCTTTCTGGATCAGGAACAATGAATGTAAATGGAACACAATTTACAGTGAACTACACATACGATAATACGACTCCACTTATTGGAGGAACTGGAAGCTGTACAGTAACCTACAGTTTGTAGAAGAAAACACGATTTCTAAAGTCCGAATGAGTTACCATTCGGACTTTTTTATGCCCAAACTATTTCTTCTCGGATCGAAGAATCAATTTAATCCTGAACTTACTTTTTCGGAAGAACCACTGGTACTATTGCTCCAGATCGCCACCTATCCATTAACTCCTCGTTTGTTGAGATTTCTGCGATTACATAAATCCCGCTTTCGAAAGCAGGCGCATAGAATGCTTTTTCAATCATCACTTTATCTTCAATGTAATTTGAATGAATAAAGTAAGGAACTTGATCTTTTATGTACAAGTACCCAACATGATTGTCTAGCCCAACGAAGTAGATCCCATCCGAATAATCTCTTTTGAGGATCACTTTCAAAGAATCGGAACCGCGAATTGTTCTGTAATTACTTTCAGTTAGAGCTAGTGTTTGTGCTTCGTATAATCCAGCCTGTTGAGCCATTTTATAGCGATTGACATTAATTCCCATGTGCAGAAGTGTTGTCGAAACAAAGTAACCACAAGCAATCACACCTTGATTGGGAACCGAGGTATATCCATTGAAATCCCATTCTGTGCCATACCAATGTGGAATGATCTCATTGAGTAGGTAATTTTCAAAGTCCTTTCCAGAACTTGCCGACTTCTTCGCATTTTTGACTTTAAACTTAGCAGCGTTGTATGTTCCCGTCGGTACAAAAACGATCCCTAATGCGGTAGAATCGACTTTTGATGAATCAATTTCAACGTTAGGGATAACAGAGACAACGGAAGGATCCCCCTTGATCTCCTCTTGAGATTGACACGAGAGTAATAATGAAGTTCCAATGAATATGAGAAGCGCGCGCATGGTTTATGACAGGTAATGCACAATTCAAAAAAAGTAACAACTCAACAAAAAACTACTTGGTTTTAAGTCACATTTTTCACTAACTTATTAAGAGTAATAACAAACCCACTATGAACTCCGATCAAATGCTCGTAAGAAGCGCCATTTCCAATAAAATTTTCCAACTTCGAGAAGTAAATGTCATGCTCGATTTTGATTTAGCAGAACTCTATCAAGTAGAAACCAAGCGAATTAATGAACAAGTAAAGCGAAATACAAACAGATTCCCCAACGATTTTATGTTTCAACTAACAGAAGATGAGCACGAAAACTTGAAGTCGCAAAATGCGACTTCAAGTTGGGGAGGACGAAGAAAGCCTCCATATGCATTTACTGAACATGGAGTTTTAATGCTCTCAAGTGTGTTAAAAAGTGATCGCGCGGTTGCCGTAAATATTCAAATCATGCGCGTTTACATCGAATTACGAAAAAAATTAAGATCTGAAGAATCACTAAATAGTCGGATGGATCAAATTGAAGAAACCGTTTCAAATCAGAACAATCGGATTTTAACTATCGTAGATTATTTACATCAAAAGGATAAAGAAGAAATTCCTAGGCGTAAAGTTGGGTATAAAGAGTGAGTTGGAGGATTAATCAGCGTGAAGATACCTTACCAATTCGGCCATTCTTGATGGTAAATCAACTTTCCATTCTCCCGATCGATTTCACAAAAAATATGATCCAAACCATTCGTCAAGAATAAGCGATCTACATTTAGTTGGGAATTGTATTGAGCGATCTGATGAACAACCTTCTCAGTAATAGGAATTTCAGGCGCTTTACATTCAACGACCATATTGGGCTTTCCAAATTCATCAAACAGTACCAGATCAGCTCGCTTGGACCTACTGTTATATTCTAAAGAAAATTCTGAGGCGATACGACCTATTGACACTCCTTTTTCAGAAATCAAATAATGAATCACATGTTGCCGAACCCATTCCTCAGGTGTACAGACTAAATCTTTCTGCCGAATTAAACAACGCACATACACCTCACCATTCTTACGTGTGAGTTTAAGCTTTGCTTTCGGAAGATTTAAAGGGATAATCATGCTTACCTGCCGCCCATAATGAGCCAATCAATGTCTTTGTATTGTAAATCGAATACTTTACCCAAAACTTCACTTGTAAGCACACCTCGGTAAATGTAAACACCACCCCTAAATCCAACATTACTAGCAATTAACCCTCGGCAGCCACCTTTCTCCCCCATATCCATTAAGATTGGTGAAAAAATATTCGACAAAGCGAAAGACGCCGTTCGAGAAACACGTGAAGCGATATTAGGAACACAGTAGTGGATTACGCCGTGTTCAGAATAAGTTGGATGGTCATGATTGGTAATACGAGACGTTTCAAAACATCCCCCTTGATCAATACTCACATCCACAACGACAGCACCATCTTTCATCTGCTGAACCATTTCCTCAGTAACAATACAAGGAGTTCGTCCGAGCGGTGCTCTCAAGGCCCCAATCGCAACATCACATCGCATGAGTGCTTTCGCAAGTACTTTAGGTTGAATTACTGAAGTATATACACGCGTTCCTAGGTCATGTTGAAGACGACGTAAACGCGAAATTGAATTATCAAACACTTTTACTGAAGCTCCTAAGCCTAGCGCTGCACGGGTAGCATATTCACCAACTGTTCCTGCACCAATCACTACGACTTCGGTAGGTTGAACACCTGCCACTCCGCCAAGCATGATTCCTTTCCCTTCACTGAACGAAGAAAGTAATTCTCCAGCCACTAACATTGAAGTTGTACCAGCAATTTCGCCAAGTGTTCTAACGACAGGAAAAACACCACTTTCATCGCGAATGTAATCCCAGGCAATTGCTGTAATTTTTTTATCCATCAACTTTTGAAGAATTTTCTTCGGTTGAATGGAAATTTGTAGCGCTGAAATCAATGTTTGGTTTCCTTGCATCATTTCTACTTCATCTTCCGATGGAGGAGCAACTTTGAAAATGATATCACATTTGAATACTTCAGCGCGATCGTAACAAATTTCAGCACCTGCTTCGCTATAATCGCGATCTGTGAAATTTGCACCTTCTCCGGCTTTCGCTTCAATTTTTACTCGATGTCCATTTGCGACAAGAACAGCAACTGTATCTGGAACCAAGGCCACACGGCGCTCTTGAAACGAGATCTCTTTAGGAATTCCAATATAGAGATTGCCTTTTTTTTGAGCTACTTCAAGCATTTCCTCCTTTGGAAGGAGACTTCCTTGAGACATCAATTGACGCAAAATTTCTGGATCAGTGATCATAAATCTATCGTTAGTATTCTGGAATCGTCTCCATTTTTACGAATATACGACCAAATCGTATTATCTGGAAGTAGGTTTTTGATTTTTTCTGGCCATTCAATTAAGCAAACGCCATCGCCATAGAGCATTTCTTCAATTCCTATGTCCAATGCTTCGGTTTCATCTTCAATTCGATACAAATCAAAATGATAGATTTTTCCGAACATTTGACTTTCGTAAACATTGACCAATGAGTATGTTGGCGAACCTTGAGCATCTTCAACACCCATAGCACTCAATAGGCTAATAATAAATGTTGTTTTTCCCATTCCCATTTCTGCATCGAAGGCAAAAACTTTGCGGTGTCCTACCTCATCCAAAAACGTTTTCGCAGCGTGCGGAAGGTCTTGAAGCGATTGAATATGTATTTCCATGAATTATTTAGGCGTCAATTCAACATAAGGGATCAATACTTCCTCCAACGATATTCCTCCATGTTGGAACGTATTCCCGTAGTAGTTTACAAAATGATTGTAGTTGTTCGGATACACGAAATAATCTGCATCACGAGCAAAAACAAATTCACTGGACATTGTTGACTTCGGTAAAAAAGCATCTAACGGGTCTTTGACCTGGAAGACATCTTTTTGCTTGTAAGACAAGTTACGACCTGTTTTGTAACGTAAATTCGTGTTCGTACTTCGTTCACCAACAATTTTCACTGGATTCGTCACACGAACTGTACCGTGATCTGTTGTGATGATTAATTTTCGTCCCGATTCAGCACACTTCCTTATAATATCATGCAACGGGGAATGTTCAAACCAAGAAACAGTTAATGATCTGTATGCTGACTCATCGTCTGCTAACTCACGAATTACGTTCATTTCTGTACGTGCATGGGATAACATATCCACAAAATTCCAAACAATCAAATTTAGATCATTCGAAAGGAGCGTACTAAAGTTATCTGACAATTTCTTACCTGCATCAAGATTTGTGATTTTATGGTAAGACCATTTGACATTTCGTCCCAATCGTTTCAATTGAGCATCCATCAATTCTTTTTCGAACTGATTCTTACTTCCTTCAGCATCTTCGTCCTTCCACCATTTGGGGAACTTCTTTGCTATTTCAGAAGGCATCAAACCAGCAAAAAATGAATTTCGCGCATACTGAGTAGCCGTTGGAAGAATCGAATAAATGATTTCTTCTTTACTGATTGAATAGTATTTAGAGAAAATTGGACTCAGCATCTTCCACTGATCGTAACGAAGGTTGTCAATTACCAATACGAAAGGTTTACTATCATCCAAATGTGGATTGATCTTGTCTTTGAAGAGAGTATGGATCATTTGTGGACCTTCCTCTACTCCATTTACCCAGTCTAAATAGTTATCGGAGATAAATTTAGAAAACTGCGTATTCGCCTCCTTCTTCTGCATACTCAAAATCTCCTGCATCCCGCTATCTTCGATTCCATCGAGTTTAATTTCCCAATAGACCAATTGATCGTACACATCAGCCCATTCATCCATATCCAGGCGACTATTCAACTGCATTCCGAGTTCACGGAACTCTCGTTGGTAACTTGAATTGGTTTTTTGAGAGACGAGTTTACTTGAATCTAAAGTCTTTTTAATCGATAAGAGAATCTGATTTGGATTAACTGGCTTGATTAAATAATCGGCAATATTGCTTCCGATCGCTTCCTCCATAATGTGTTCTTCCTCACTCTTGGTGATCATCACAACAGGAACATAAGGTCGCTCTTTTTTAATCCTAGCAAGTGCTTCGAGACCAGAAATCCCAGGCATGTTTTCATCTAAAAAGATAATATCAAACTCTTGAGAATTGCTTTCATCGACCGCAGTCGAACCATTATTTACCGAAACAACGGAATATCCTTTGGATTCTAAGAACAGTATGTGGGGTTTCAATAATTCAATCTCATCATCTGCCCAAAGGATTTTTACTTGCATGCGCTATATTTTAGTAATTTTGTTTCTCGATTTAAAAGTATGCAATTGCCGTCAAAAGTCAACTACAATAACAAGAAGAAAATAATTAACGATCCTGTCTACGGGTTTATTACAATTCCGCACGAGATTATTTACGATGTCATCGAACATCCTTATTTTCAACGTCTTCGAAGAATCAAACAATTAGGTCTTTCCCACTTGGTATATCCAGGTGCGATTCATACCCGATTTCACCATGTAATTGGAGCAATGCACTTGATGCAAAAAGCCATAAGTACGATTCGTAAGAAAGGACATGAAGTCACGGAACCTGAAGAACGAGCTGTTCTCTTAGCAATCTTACTCCATGACATTGGTCACGGCCCATTCAGTCACGCGCTTGAACACGACATTGTTAGTGGTGTAAGTCATGAAGATATATCAAGCTTTTTTATTGATCGTTTGAGCAAAGAATTCGACGGTGAGTTGGATTTAACATTGTTGATTTTCCAAAACAAATATCCAAAATCATTCCTTCACCAGTTGGTTTCAAGTCAATTGGACATGGATAGAATGGACTATTTGAACAGGGATAGTTTTTATTCCGGTGTCAGTGAAGGCGTAATTGGTAGCGATCGCATCATTGAGATGTTGAATGTCAAAGACGGGAACCTCGTTTTGGAGGAAAAAGGAATTTACTCGATCGAAAAATTCATTGTTGCCCGTCGACTAATGTACTGGCAAGTGTATTTACACAAAACGGTTGTCGCGGCAGAATATATGTTGATTCATGTTTTACGTAAAGCGAAGGAAGTAGCATTGAGTGGAGTAGAAATTTTCGGAAGTCCTTCTCTCCTCTACTTCTTAAAACAACATATCACTGAGGAAAATTTCAAAAATAATCCTATCACGCTTGATCATTTCTCTCAACTTGATGATTTTGATATTCTAGGAGCAATAAAAGTATGGCAATTCCACGAAGACAAAGTTTTGTCCGATTTATCACGAAGAATTGTCCAACGCGATCTATTTAAAATTGAAATTTCAAAGGAGAAATTTACAGAAGAACGTATTGCCGATGTAAAAAAATACGTCAGCGACAAAATGGATTTAACGGATGATGAGCTGCAACACTATGTTTACTCTGAACGCCTAATAAACAAAGCATATAATGTCAATCGTGAGAACATCAACCTTTTGATGAAAGATGGATCGGTTGTAGATGTTTCTGAAGCTTCTGACAATTTGAACATCTCTGCTTTATCGAATCCAGTAGAGAAATATTTCCTGTGTTACCCAATATTTAAGTCTTCTCGTCCAAAGCAATTATCTATGATTCAGGATTTGAGTTAGATCCATACATATTACGTTTGGTCCACCCCATCTTCAATTGGAGTCGCCTCCACCAGTTTTTCCATTCCTGATGCTGCCAATTGACATCGAATTTTTCGTTCTGGTCTTTCAAATAAAACGGAGTCGTTAACTTTGCGTGATACATAGGTTCAACATTTGACATCCGACAAGGATGGCCATCATCTAGATGAGATTTCCGAACATAACTGAATTCAATAAACGTTTTTTGTTTCATTGAATGAAATACAGTAACGTTAATATCGTAGAGATCTGGATAGATGGAAAAAAGTCGCGATGACACTTCTTTCAGATTTAAAACTTCTTTACTTTTTTTTGCTTCAATTTCCGCTACACGAACAAGAAGTGGGTCACGACTGTTCTCTTTTGGATTTATATCAATTTCCGACAGAATAAATAGTTGATTACGAGATACTGAATTGAAACAACACTCCTCCACTAATCCATCAAGACTAGAGAGCAGTTCAATGATTTTTCCTTTGAACTCAGTTTGGTTCATTTCGGCTGTCACTGCTTACTCAACTTCCCTTCTTTCCAGTCCTTGATAAGCTTGGACCATGCATATGGGTTGAGTAAATTATTTGCTGGAAGCTGATTATTCGTGTACAATTGAGTTTGATACTGACTTTGAACACTTCCGTAAGCAAGCGAACCATCAATATCCAAACGAGCAGCTGCGAAAGCTAAACTCTCTCCTGATAATTGGCGCTGAGCACGACGAATAGCATCATCATAAGGATTCATGTTCACGAAAGCTCGGGCAAAATCTTCACGTGATGGCCAAGGAAAAACTTCAATATTCGGTAGATCAATTGTATCTACTTCCATGACATGAATGATAGAGTAAAAATTATTCTCCAATGTATCAGGAACAATATAATTAGATGTTTTATGTCCGTAAGCAGAAAAAAGCAGGGTATCTCCTGGATAAACCACCATGGTGAAATAACCGTAAAAATCACAAAACACTCCTCGATGACTTGTATGATCCAAAACCGTTGTATAGGGTAATTCGGACAATGTCTCCTCTGAAACTACAACTCCGGAAAGTTGAATTAATCCAGAATCCAAGGGAATCGCATCGGTCGTTTGCGCATTTGAGAGAAATGCACTCATTACTATAACAAAAGATAAAATGGATGTTAATTTGATCATAATCTATGTGCTCTAACGACAAGGTTATACAATATATTCATTTTTGCCAATACATTTTCAATTCTTTAACAATTTGTTGATCGACTAAATCAATCTCTATCTGGCAAAATTATGTTACCTTTGCAAGAATTTATTTCTTAAATAGGTTCAATTATGCCCCTTTCAAATCTCGGAGAAATTAAAGAAGGATTAACGTTTGACGACGTTCTATTGGTTCCTGCTTATTCTCAAATACTTCCAAACGAAGTTTCCCTTAAAAGTAAACTAACGCGCAACATCGAAGTGAACACTCCTATTGCTTCTGCAGCAATGGATACAGTAACTGAATCAAGCTTAGCAATCGCTATGGCTCAGCAAGGTGGAATTGGCGTTGTTCACAAGAACATGTCAATTGAAGCACAAGCTTTACAAGTACGTAAGGTTAAACGTTCCGAAAGTGGAATGATTCTCGACCCAGTTACTTTATCAGAAGAAGCAATTGTTGCTGATGCGCTTCATCTAATGAAGGAAAATAAGATTGGCGGAATTCCAGTTGTTGATTCTAAAAACATATTAAAAGGTATCGTTACGAATCGTGACTTGAGGTTCGAAAAAGACTTGAAACGACCAATTCAAGAAGTAATGACAAAAAAAAATGTTATTACAACTTCTGAAAACACGAGTCTTTCAACAGCCGAAGACATTCTTCAGGAAAACAAAATCGAAAAATTACCCGTAGTTGATTCAAACAATAAATTGATTGGACTGATTACGTTTAGAGATATTATTAAAGTCCGTGAGCATCCAAATTCATGTAAAGACAAATACGGTCGCTTGCGCGTTGCAGCAGCTGTTGGAGTTACTCATGACACGGTAGAACGAACAGCTGCTCTTGTTGAAGCAGGAGTCGATGCAATCGTTATTGATACAGCACATGGTCACACCGAAGGTGTTGTTACGAAATTGAAAGAAGTAAAACGAAGGTTTCCAGAATTAGAAGTTATCGTTGGTAACATTGCCACTCCAGAAGCTGCACTATACTTAGTTGATGCCGGAGCTGACGCTGTAAAAGTTGGAATCGGACCTGGATCTATTTGTACCACACGTATTATTGCGGGTGTTGGTGTACCACAATTAACGGCAGTGAATGATATAGCGCTTGCACTCAAGGGCACAGGTGTTCCAGTTATTGCTGATGGTGGAATTCGGTATACTGGAGATATTGTTAAAGCAATTGCTGCTGGAGCTAATACCGTTATGTTAGGTTCTATGTTCGCAGGAGTTGAAGAATCTCCAGGAGAAACAATCATCTATCAAGGAAGGAAATTCAAAACGTACCGAGGAATGGGATCGTTGGAAGCAATGCAGAAAGGATCAAAAGATCGCTACTTTCAAGCAGATGAAGACGACGCTAAGAAACTTGTACCTGAAGGAATTTCTGGCCGTGTACCATTCAAAGGACGCTTAGAAGAAGTAATGTATCAGATCATTGGTGGACTTCGATCAGGAATGGGATACACTGGTTCTGCAAATATTGATAAGCTTCAAGGATCGAAATTTATCCGCATTACATCAGCTGGAATACACGAAAGTCACCCACATGATGTCACAATTACACGTGAAGCACCAAACTATAGCTTAAAATAATTCGTCAAAGAGGCGTAATTCGAATTGAAAAATTATTTTTGACACTTAAAAATTAAATCTTATGAATAAATTAATTGCATTTGCTATTACCTGCATGATCAGTTTGACTGGATTTTCGCAAAACGATCCAGTAATTATGACAATTGATGGCGATCCAATTACGAAGTCTGAGTTTTTGCAGATTTACTTGAAAAACAATGACGATCCTCAGTACGACCAAAAGTCACTGGATGAGTACATGGAGCTTTTCAAACGATTTAAATTGAAGGTGGCTGAAGCAGAAGCTTTAGGATACGATACAATTCCTAGTTTGACGAAAGAATTGGCCGGTTACCAAAAAACTCTAGCTCGACCATATTTGATCGACTCGACAAAAAATGATGCACTCGTTCAAGAGGCATATGATCGTACTTTGGAAGAAATTCACGCAGCACATATCTTGATCCGTGTGGAATCAAACGCAACTCCTGAAGACACATTGAAAGCTTACAACCGTCTACTCGATTTGAAGAAACGCATTGAAGCTGGCGAAACATTTGATGCTGTAGCGAAAAGCAAAATGGGATCAGAAGACCCAACAGTACAGAAAAATGGTGGAGATTTAGGATACTTTACGGCATTCCAAATGGTTTATCAATTTGAAGATGCTGCCTTCTCTACTCCAGTTGGTGGAATTTCAAACCCTTTCAGAACACGTTTCGGATACCATATATTAAAAGTTATCGATCGTCGTGCCGCTCGTGGAACAATGGAAGCTGCTCACTTGATGATTGCTGCTCGAAATGATGCGAATGAAACTGAAATTGCCGAAGCAAAAACGAAAATTGATGAATTGTATGACCTACTCCAAGCGGGTGAATCATTCGAAGAATTAGTTGGAAAATATTCAGATGATCCTTCAAGTAGTGGGAAAAATGGAATTCTTCCTCAATTCGGAACAGGAACAACTACGCGAATGGTACCTGAATTTACTGAAGCTGCTTTCGCATTGAAACAAGATGGAGAATACAGTAAGCCTGTTAAAACAGATTACGGTTTCCATATCATCAAGCGTATTAGCTGGAAAAATGTTGATTCTTTCGATGCTTTGAAAAAAGAAATCGAGAAAAAAGTAGCAAAAGATGCACGTTCAGTGAAAACACAGGCGTCATTTGTAAATAAGCTTAAGAAAGAATACAAATTCAAGTCGAAAAGTAAAAAAGGACTTAAATGGTTCTACGAAAATATTGATTCAACTTATCACTTGGGACAATTCAAAGCTACTGAATACTCAAAAAAGAAAGTTCTTTTCAAATTGGACAAGAAGAAATTCCGTGCAAACGATTTCGCAACGTACATGGCTAAGACTTACCGTGGAGCACGAAAAGAAGATCCTAAAACTGTTGTCAACAAACAATACAAGTTGTGGGAAAACGAAACGATCTTGAACTACGAAGAATCGAAATTGGCTGGAAAATATCCTGCATACAAAGCATTGATTACTGAGTACCATGATGGAATTCTTCTTTATGAAGTAATGTCTGATAAAGTATGGAACAAAGCAATGCGTGATACAACTGGATTGAAGTCATTCTACGGATTGAACAAAGAAAAGTACCAATGGGGTGAACGTGTTGATGCTGAAGTGTACGAATGTGGTTCATTATTAATCGCTCAACAAACGAGTGAAATGTTGATGTCTGATTCATTAGAATCTTCAGAAATCGTTAAAGCAATGAACATGAGTTCTTCATTGAACGTTAAATTCAGAAAAGGGAAATTTGATACAACAAAGACACGTTTCATCTCTACTTCAAAGTCTCCACTTAAAACGGGTATCAACGAGACATATGAATTCGATGGTAAGTTTTACGTAGTTAAAGTAAATGATATAATTGCAGCTGGACCGAAGGAATTCAACGAAGCTAAAGGTGCAATCACTTCAGATTATCAAAATTACTTGGAAAAAGAATGGATGAAAGAAATCGAAGCGAAACACACAATGGTTATTAACAAAGACGCACTTTACTCTATTGGGAAGTAAACGCTATAAACTCACTTTACAGGCTGGTCTTTGGGCTAGCCTGTTTTGCTTTGTCCTAATTTCGTGTAAACCAAAAGAGAAGGTTGTAGCGTCTGTGGACGATACAGAACTGACCGAATCAGATGCTTGGGTACTGATGAGACATTTGGGTTACGATCCGAACAATACCGCTGAGTACGATGCCTTTTTGAAGGAATGGTGCGAGAACGAAGCCTTGAAAAAGGAACTCGAATCAACCGATCCTGAATTGTACAGACTGGTCAACCTCCGCGCTAATGCATTTGAAGGAGAATTAGCGAAGTTTTACCTAGAGGAAGAATCTCTAAAAGCAAAGCTGGACACCACCGTCTCAAAGGAACAAATGAAAGCTTACTATGATAAGCACAAGGAAGAATTCCTATTAAGTGATTATCTGGTGAAGGGACTTTACTTGAAAGTGCCGAAATCTGCGGATTACAAAACATTCAACATTGATCAGGCTTACCTGTTAAAAAATGATAAAGACCTTTCCGATGTGAATTCTTATGCTAAACTTTACGCAGAGAATTTCTACTTCAACGATTCATCCTGGATTTACTTCACAGAATTGTCAAAAGATATTCCCTTAACAAAATACAATGTCGACAACATCGTTTTAAATAGATCTAAAACCTATTTTACAGATGAAGAGTTCACGTACTTTTTGAACATCCTTGATTACACGCTTAAAGATGACATTCCACCAATGGAATTCGTTTCAGAGCAAATCAAGGAGATTATCGTACTAAACCGTCTACAGCAATTAAAAGAACAACACGGATCAACATTAATCCAAAAGATAAAAGACAAGCATGAAATTAGTATTCATAAGTAGTTTATTCCTCGCATTTTCATTTACAACGACAGCGCAAAAGACGATTGATAAAATCGCAGCTCAAGTTGGTGATAACATCATTTTACTTTCGGACATACAATCACAGAAGATTCAAGCGGCTCAAGCTGGAATAGTATTGACGCCTGAAATGGATTGTAGTATGCTGGAAGAATTGATGTATCAGAATTTATTGGTGAATCAAGCGAAACTAGACAGTATTGATATTTCTATTGAAGTTATTGATAGTGAAATGGAACAACGTTTACGTGTGATTGAAAATCAGATTGGAAGTCGCCAAAAAATGGAAGAGTTCTATGGTAAAACGGTTGCACAAATCAAGAATGAATTCCGACCAATTATCGGTGACCAATTGCGTGCGCAGGAAATGGAGCGACAAATCACTGCTGATGTGGCTGTTACTCCACGGGATGTTCGAGCCTTTTACAAACTGATTCCTGTTGATAGTATTCCTTTGATCAATTCACAAATGAGCTTCCAACAAATCGTGATTTATCCAGAAATTGGAAGAAACGAAAAGGAACTAGCTAAACTTCGCTTGAGTGGAATTCGTGATGAGATTATGGCTGGAAAACCATTCTCTACTGCAGCTCGATTGAATTCTGATGACCCGGGAAGTGCAAGTCAAGGTGGAAAGATCAGTGCCTCGAAAGGAATGATGGTGAGACCATTTGAAGCGACAGTGTTTAGTTTAAAAGAAGGAGAGGTATCACAAGTTGTTGAAACAGAATACGGTTACCACGTTATCAAATTATTGAAACGTCTTGGTGACGATTACACGTGTCGACATATCTTGATCGTTCCTACATTTGAGGATAAAGCCATCGAGTCAGCGGCTTACCAATTGGATACTTGTTATCAGAAATTGCAAGCAGGAGAATTGACTTGGGAAGAAGCGGTTATCATGTATTCAAACGACGAGTTCACGAAATTAAATAATGGGATCATCACGAACCCAACTACTGGAGATCAACAATGGGATGCTTTGAACTTAAATAGAATTGATCAACAAATTTATTTACTTACACAGAACATGAAAGTAGGTGATATCTCTCAGCCTAAGCTCTACTCTAACATGGCTGATCGTAAGCAAGGAGTTCGTATTGTTCGATTAATGAACCGCACGAAACCGCACCAAGCAAACCTTACTGAAGATTACTCATTGATCCAACGTGCTGCCGAAAACGAGAAGAAACGTACGGTCATTAATACTTGGGTAGCAGACAAAATTGCGAGTACTTACATTCGAATCAACGAGCCATTTCAAGATTGTACCTTTGCAAATCCTTGGATGAAACGTTAGAAAGTTTATCTTTAAGAACAAATTTTTTATCACCTATGTCAGATAAGGCTGCAATTGACCAACTCGTTGTCCATTACAAAGAGCTTAAGAATGAAATCCACAAAGTCATCGTTGGACAAGACGATGTTGTAGACCAAGTTCTAATTTCCATTTTTTCAAAAGGACATTGTCTGCTCGTAGGAGTTCCAGGTTTGGCGAAAACCTTGCTTGTTAATACGATTTCCGATTGTTTAGGATTGAGTTTTAACCGTATCCAATTTACGCCCGATTTAATGCCTTCGGACATCGTTGGTTCAGAAATCTTGAACGAAAAACGCGAATTTCAATTCTTGAAAGGACCATTGTTCTCGAACATTGTTCTTGCGGATGAGATCAACCGAACACCACCGAAAACGCAATCGGCACTTCTTGAAGCTATGCAAGAACGCTCTGTAACTACGGCTGGAAAAAATTACCCATTGCCAGCACCATTTTTCGTGCTTGCTACGCAAAACCCAATTGAACAAGAAGGTACATATCCCCTTCCTGAAGCACAATTAGATCGTTTCATGTTCAACGTTTGGGTCGATTACCCATCTTTCGCTGAAGAAATAGCCATTGTAAAAGCAACGACTTCTAACCGTTCTGTTTCTCTTAAACGAATCATTGACGGAGATCAGATCATGCAATACCAAGATTTAATTCGTCGTATTCCTGTTGCTGACAACGTACTTGAATATGCTGTTCGTTTGGTAGGGAAAACACGAGCAAATGATGACAGTGCACCAAAAATCACCAAAGATTATATCACTTGGGGAGCTGGACCGCGTGCTTCACAATATTTAGTTGTTGGTGCCAAATGTCACGCTGCCTTGAATGGAAAGTATTCTCCTGACATCGAAGATGTGAAAGCTGTTGCCGCGCCGATTCTACGCCATCGTTTGGTTAGAAATTATCGTGCTGAAGCTGAAGGATACTCAATGGATCGCATTATTGAGGAATTGTTGTAGGGAGGTTTAATATGAAATCCAACCCTTCATATAAAATCAACAGTCCCCTATTCATTTTCCTTTCTATTCTCGTTCAACTTATTGCAGTCCCAATTGTATACGGGTTTTTCGAATCCATTGCAAGTATATCCAGTGATTCAGGTTTTGGATTAGATTTTCATTTTCTACAATTCTCCGTTGTCAATTACACGATCCTTTTTTCGGTAATTATTGTTACCAGCGTTCAAGAAACAACTAAAAGTGAGCTCTTAGCTTCCGTCATGAACGTTGTTTGGATTCTATTCATTTGGGATGAGACGAACGATGCTATGCGCAATAGACCATACGAGTACATCCTATTTATGCTCTGTATCTCGCTAACCATTCCAATTAGAATATTATTTCGAAAGCGATTTCATTCATCAAAGCCTGATTAGTCCGCATTCCATAAAACTGACTTCGGAATTTGGGTAAAGAC
Source organism: Fluviicola sp. (assembly GCA_002733985.1). Lineage (GTDB taxonomy): Bacteria > Bacteroidota > Bacteroidia > Flavobacteriales_D > Crocinitomicaceae > UBA4466. The sequence continues at coordinate 20,336 of NVXP01000060.1, forward strand.
CGTTTTTTCATTAATCAACTAAGCTCAAGTTTTGGCTTGGATTTTTCTTCAAACCATGGGAAATAAATGAACTTGCGTGCTCAATTACTTCATCAGACCATAACATTTTATAGTGCCCTGCTTTTTCTAAAGAAATCAGCGATGAATTAGAAGTATTTGCTGCAACTTTTTTCGAATTTGAGTAAGGGAGAACACGGTCCTTTTCATCATGAAGTAGTAATAATTCGTTGTAGTCAATTTTGTTTAAGTTCACATCGACATCAAGACTTGAAAGGGGCGCACCCAACAGCGTTTCAGTTTTTTCAATGAGTGATTGGTATGCTTTATCACTTAACGAGATAATGTTTTTGAATTCAAGGAAAATGTCTTCAATGCGACATGGACAAGTTAAGAATACCAAACGGTCTACAGCATAGCTAGAACGAGACAATGCATTTACAGTCACTGCTGATCCAAGAGAATGCGAAACCACGGAAATTGGGTCTGTTGGATTAAGATAATCCAGTACATCCTTCATCGCAGTGAAACACTCGAGTAGATTGGTTGATGATGATTTGTAGAAAGCGTGCCCAGGAAGGTTAAACGCCACAACTCGGTGTCCCATTTCGGAGAACCGAATCGCTAACTTGGACATACTACCAGCGTTTGATTCCCATCCGTGAACCAATAAAATCAATTTCCCAGTTGGCTTGCCAAATTCGAAACAATCAATGTCTTCCTTTTCATTGGGAACAGTGAATTTCTTGGCTGTGTCGTAAAATGCGAGTTCGCGGTTCCTGATTTTTTTTATTCGAACTTTCTGGAAGAGGCGAAAACTTCTTCTCCCGGTTAATCTTGGAGCTATCCTTGAGCTTAGTGCGAAATATGCTTTAATTAATTTAAGTATCATTTTTATCTATTTTATACCAATTGGTATATTACTGGTTAAAAAATATATTATACTGCTAATTCTTTTGTAATAATATCGTCAATTCTGTCCATTGATTCTGTCAGAAATCTGTCGTCATCCATAGTTGTCATAAGAAATACTCCTCCCTCGATGATGGTAAAAAAGTACCTCCCGTATTTATCTGCGTCAACACTTTCTTTAATCTCACCCGCCTCAATTCCAGCCAGAATCATTTTTGCAATTCCTCTTTGTAGCCGTGTGATTATCTCTCTCACTTTTACCAACAAGATCATGTTATCGTGATTTGCATCTACTCCAATATTAATTACCGGACATCCCCCGTTTTCCATGGTAAAAACGCGATAACTGCGGTAAAACGAAGTCAATTTGTAAAGTTGCTGAATAGGTGATTTGGTTTGTGATAAGTGTACTTTTATTTGATCTACTACGCGTTGAACGTTGTAAGTAAAAGCAAGTATGGCAAGCTCTTCCTTGTTCTTGAAGTTACCATAAATGGCGCCTTTTGTAAGACTTGTAGCTTTCGTTAAATCGGACATAGATGTTCCCGAATATCCATGTTTATTGAATATCGGAGCGACCATTTGTATAATGTACTCAGATGTTTTTTCCGCTTTCGTTACCATAATTAGGACAAAGATATAATAAATATACCAAACGGTATAAAATGATTAATCATTACATCGCTTTACACAGTTTAATCTAGCGAAGTATTCTTAACTTTAATAAAAAGAAGAACACCTCAATCAACACCATGTCCATCACCTTCAAGTCATTTTCGCTCATTGGATTGATATTTATTTTTTCAGCCTGCACAGGACTTTCTCAACCTGAAAATGAGGAAACGAGGAACGACAAGCCCATAATCGGAAGAACAATTAAAAAACTTGAAACTGGAGTATCGAGAATCTTTCAAGATAGTCAGGATAATTATTGGTTTGCTAGTAATGGCCTTATCAGATACAATGGGGAAACGCTCACTCGGTTCACAACTGAAGATGGATTGTACAGCAATCGCATTCGTGACATCCAAGAAGATCATTTAGGAAACATTTACTTCGACACAGGTGAAGGAATCAATAAATTTGATGGGAAAACAATTGAAAAACTAGAAGTTATTGATGATCGTTTAAAAGCACGAAAGTTAGAAGTCAATGATCTTTGGTTTGTAGGTGATTGGAACAGTAATGGTGTTTACCGCTATGATGGACAGAACTTGTATCAACTTAAACTTCCAAAACACACCTTAGAAGAAGAGTTTAAGCGCATCAATCCACATGGTTCGTTCGACCCTTATTCTAGTTACACGACGTTCCGAGACAAGACTGGAAACATTTGGTTTGGCGGCTGTACGTTTGGAGCTTGTCGCTTCAATGGATCTTCCTTTCTGTGGATTTCAGAACGAGAGATGACCGAAGTAGATCCCGGCCCGGCTATCGGAGTTCGTTCAATACTTCAAGACCTTGATGGAAATTTCTATTTCAGTAGCGATCTTACTTCAAAGTATACGATTGTCAATTATGATGGAGTTGACACATACGAAAAATTAGATGGAATGAAGTCCGCACAAGAAACCGATAGACCTTCTTCTTGTATGTCAATTGTTCAGGACGATGAAGGCAATTTCTGGATGGCCAATTATCGAGGTGGAGTTTGGAAATATGATGGTGAAGAATTCACGCATTATCCTATTCTACTCAATAACAAGGAAGTTGATCTCTTCTCTATTTACAAAGATAGACAAGGAATTTTATGGCTGGGGACACACAATGCGGGTGTGTATAAATTTAATGGTGAAGATTTTGAACGATTTGAACCAAAACTGACTAAGAGATAATTAAAGATGGAAGAATCTATAGATGATCCGAAAGAAAATCAACTTTCCATTCCAATGGAAATGGTTCAATGGTGGGAGAAAAAACGCATTATTTATAATGCAATTCTAATCCTATTTACATCATTAATTCTTTACTCCCTATGGGACTATACTGGCCCCACACTTACCAAATATGAAGCAATATTTCAGGCAGTATGGATCGTAATTTTCGGAAACATCTCTTATACAATTGGATGGGCTGGCGGTATATTAAGACATCATTATTTCCGAAATAATGCACTACCTATTGAAGGACGCTGGATACTTTTCGGTTTGGGTAGCCTTTTTTCCATAATTAGTATCAACTTTTACTTCGTATTTGCACTCGATGTTCTTTTTGCAGATTAATAAAAGTAAATTCAAATTCCCTATCTTACCATAAGATAATCTATCTAACACCACTATATGAACATCGCTGTAATCGGAGCATCCGCAGGAATTGGAATGGAAATAATAAAAAGAGCGGTTGCTCGTGAACATACCGTCACAACTCTTTCACGGTCAAAATTGCTACTCGTTAATTCGAAATCAGTTCACAGTATTCAAGGTAACGCATTGAATAAGTATCTCCTGAAAAAATCCATTGAAAAGGCTGATGCTGTTATGGTCACTCTAGGGACAGATAAAAACATTAAATCAACGACGCTCTTTTCTGATTTCGCTAAAGTCGTCGTGGACCTTCAAAGAGAAATAAAAACGAAGGTTCCATTCATCTTCGTTACAGGATTTGGTACTGGCGATAGTCAAGAGTACGCTACGTGGTTTTTGAAGATGTTCCTCAAATACACCTTGAAAGATGTCTATCTAGACAAAGCGAAAATGGAAGAAATCATACGATGTTCTGATTTGAATTGGATCTTCGTTCGACCTGGCCGCTTGCTGGATGAGCCGGTGACAGAAAAATACCGCACAGAATCAACACTCTTCTCAGGAATCAATATTGGTGGAATCAACCGTTCTGATGTTGCTGATTTTATGGTGAAACAAGCTGAAAACCCAAGTGAAATGAAGAAATTTGTTGGTATCACAGCAAAGTAATTGTTTGATCCAAACCCAATTACTGCCAAATTGCAGCATTTATCACTTCCCGATATTGTCAAAAACCTATCTTAATCGTACCTTACAGTCAATTAATAACACTTCTTTCTCCATTCAGCTAAAATGACGCAATTTACATTTCCAAATATCATGGCTGCAGTGATTCTCCAACCAGAAACGTTTGCCGGTGGATCATCAAGAGAGCAAATCCTTGCCTTTATTGCAGGTTTGGAATTGAAAATGAATAAAGAAGATCGCTTTTCCGTTAACATTGGAAACCTTTTGGCAAATCATCACAAAATTCAAGCAAATCAGCGCGGCTGGAATGGACAACTTGAAGATTTCTCACGCAAGAAAGGATTTGAATGGATCTCAGGGTTTAAGCAATTGGGTATTGAACTGATTTTGAATGAAATGAATGCCCATCAACGTGAGCAATATGCCGCGTATCTGAAGCACTTCATCGTGAAACTCATCGGACAACTAAGCCCAGGCGGCTTGAATTTCAATTCAGCTTGGATTGATCAGTGGTTGGGAATTGTATTGCTCCACACAGCTTGGGGAAGAAATATGTGGAATGCAAAACAGCTAGATCTCATTGAACAAATTGATGAAGAAATCAAGAAAGTGAACGTGCTTTGCTATGAAACTCCTAGCATCAGTGTTGACCTCGACATTTTGCGTTATCAGTTCATGGAACAAAGCGCTGTCCCGAAACCAGTTGAAAAATAATCAACGCTCGTATTTCTTCAGAATCATCAATAAAATCAGTGTCCTGAAAATGGAAAACATTGATTCTAACTAACAAAGCTCCCGAGGTCAAAAAAGGAACTTACTTCTATGTAATTAACGTTGAACGGACGCGCTATGAAGGATTTGTAACGCTGAGGAAGAAATAAAAAACCCACACAGTATGTTAATCGAAGCCTCAATTAACACGTTTAGGATTGCCGAAGGGTTCTGAGTTCTGCTGTTTGGATTACTCCTTTACGCTATGCGTTGCAGCCTTTCATCGGACTTCTGAGACGTTCCTTAAGATCATTTTCCTAAGCTTCAAATTTACCTGTGTGGGCCCTCTTGCGAGTAAACAATAAAATCCGACTTAGCGGTCATTGTCATGAGTCAAATGTACGAAAGATTCTAAATTGCTCCACCCGAAAGTGGAGCAATTATAGAACTATTATTTTTTTACGACTGAAATGATAGACTCTCCGGATTCGCTTATGATTCTCAAAAAGTAAACACCCGATTCCAACTGACCAATGTCCATTGAAGAATCAGTCGCAGAAATTTCTTTTACCACTCTCCCATTCGCATCCATCAAGGAAATTGATTTTATCGTTCCGAATTTCTCACTATTTTTAATTTCAAACACATCCGATACAGGATTTGGGAACACAACACTTGAATTGATGTTCAATTCGTTCAGTGAGCTGAAATCAACTAGTGTACACGCCGAAGTTTCTGTGCAACCGTTAAGCGTAATTTCAACAGCGTAGTTTCCTGTAATCGCTGTTGGAGAATAAGTATCACTCGTTTCTCCTGATATTGCCGCATTACCATTGTCACAATCAAGCCATTGGTACGTTGCCCCTGCTTGATTCGCCGTCAAGACTCCTCCAGTAAGATCTACGGTGATATCAATGGCCTCAACAGTTAAGGTCAAGTTTACCGTAGAATCACATCCATTAACGCCTTGAAGAACTGCAGTATTAAGTCCAGCGTTTACTGCTGTTAATAGTTGTCCATTAAAATCATATGTATCACTTGAGCAAATTGTAACTGCCTCGCTTTCTGTAATTGTAGGAAGAACAGTTAAGGTTAACTCGACTGTAGAATCACAGCCATTCGCCGCTTGAAAAACTTCGGTGTTTAAACCAACATCTGACGCATCTAATACTTGCGATCCAAATGTGAATGTTTCATTGTCGCAAATTGTTGTTGCAAAAGAAGAAGTAAACGTTTCATTGACTGTAACACTGAAAGTTGTATCCCCAGTTGAATAAGTATATTCAATGGTATATGTTCCTGACGTTGAAGTAGCAACATCAATAATTCCAGAAGTTGGATCAATTGATAATCCCAGTGATGAACTATACGTTCCAGTTAATTCTCCCGTAACAACAGGGGTTTGATTTGGCTCGTTAGAACAAAAAGGAGTTCCCGGGTAACTGATTGTCGTTGGTATAACTTCTGTTAATGTAACCGACAAAGGAGTTGAGATGTTGTCACCACTTGTTCCGTTATTACCATTTACTCCAAGACCAATTCCATAAAAAGTAACATTTCCAGAATTCGCTACAGGAGCAGTCCATACAGCCTGAAAAACTCCAGTTGTTGAAGGACCTCCTACATGTTCTATGTAAGGTCTTCCTGATATTGTAACTAACTGAGCACCTGCTGGCGAGCTAAAAGCACCGCCCGCTGCATTCGTACTTGTCAATACTCCACCTTGAAACCCAAATGCGCTTGAAGTACCAGTAACAGTATATGTAACTTCATATGAGTTTCCAGGAATATAACTCGTGACTAGCGCAGAACTAACAGGGTCAAAAATCTCAACTGCAACTGCAACATTGAAGGTACCACCACTATGACATGCAGCGCACGTTCCAGAAGAAATCGGGCTACCTGTTCTATCTCCAAGCCCACCTGTCCCAGGTCCTCCTGATAAAGTTGGCAGCGGATTATAAGCTTTTACTTCTGTAGAAGTAACCGACATTCCAGCGGAAATTAAAATTAATGAGATCGACCCAATAAAGGCGATAAAGACATATCTATAAATCATGGTACGTTGGTTTTTGGCGAAATTAGGTCAATTGAATACGCGAAACAAATTAAGCGTAGAAATTTCACCAAATAAGAACGGAAGTGATAATTATCACTCGATCACGAAATGCGAATTAAGAAAACGCTAAATCTCGTCTTCGCTTTCTTTCATGGTCAACTGGGATTTCAAGGACTTAATCTCTTTGTCCTTTCCTTTGAATTTTCGGTAGTCAAATAAAGTCGCCAAACCATATCCAGCTGCCATTGAAAAGATAATCAGGAGTGTAATTGGAACATCAACGCGCATGAGGATAAAGTGAACTTCTACTGAGGTCCAGTTCATAATGGCAAAGATGAGTCCTAAAATAACAGCAACGCTACTGACGATGTACTTTGTTTTTTGTCCTCTTGTCAATCCTTCCCAAAATTCTTTCATCTTGATATGTGTATTAGTTCAATGTTGATCACTAGATGTAAATATCTCAATAATCTATCGAAATTCATCATTCCAAGGAAAAATCATTCGTATTCGTTATATTCGTTCCCGAAAGAAAACGGCTATGGCAAATACATCAGATATTAAAAACGGATTGTGCATCAAGCACAACGGAAAATTATTCCAAGTAAAGGAATTTCAACACGTAAAACCAGGTAAAGGTCCTGCATTTGTTCGTACGAAAATTCGTCAAATTGAAACTGGTAGATTGCTAGATCATACGTTTTCTGCAGGACACAAAATTGAAATCGTTCGAATTGAAAATCGTGACTATCAATATTTGTATAAAGATGGAGAAGATTATGTTTTCATGAATTCTCAAGATTACGAGCAAGTAAATATCCTACCATCATTGATCGAAAAGCCTGAATTTTTACAGGAAGGAATGATTTGTTCGATTATTTTCCATGCGGAAGAAGAATTGCCGCTTGTTCTTGAAATGCCGATGCATATTGTTTCAGAAATCACGTATACTGAGCCTGGAATCAAAGGAGATACAGCAACGAACACAATGAAACCAGCAACAATTGCAACTGGAGCTGAAGTACGTGTTCCATTATTTATCGATACTGGTGAAATCATTAAAATCGACACACGAACTGGTGTTTATGTTGAGCGAGTAAAAAACAAATAACACCTAATTATACCGAAGGGTCATTTCAATAAATATTGGAATGACCCTTTTTTTTGTGATGAGAAAAAAACACCACTTCTGAAGACTGAGCACTGTACCAAAAGGTCAGAAATTCTGAGGGGAAGTTCATGGATATGAAGAATATAAATAGCACATTAAATTACGTAACAATTGAACCTGACAAATTAAGCTCAGATTCAATTGTTGTCCTATTTCTTCACGAAGCTCTTGGAAGTATTCGGCAATGGAAGTCGTTTCCGCAGCAATTATGCAATGAACTAGGATTATCAGGAATTGTTTATGACCGCCAAGGTCATGGAGAATCAAGCTCATTTACATCTGAACGCGATGAAAACTATTTACACAATTATGCGCTAGAGGAATTACCTGCATTTATTGAGACCGTGATTTCCTCCTCCAAGAAAATCTTGCTAATTGGACATTCTGATGGCGGTACCATTTCACTTCTTTACGATTCAAAATTTGCTTCTCGAGTCGCTGGAATAGTCACCATGGCCGCTCATGTCATCAATGAACCTGAAACAATCGCAGGAATTCAACCAGCGGTGGATGCATATGAATTGGGGAAATTAGATGGCTTAAAAAAGTACCACGGTGAGAAAACCAGGGCTTTATTTTATGCTTGGGCGAATATCTGGCGAGATCAAGGTTTTCAGAATTGGGACATTACAAAAGAAATAGGATCAAACACACCTTCATTATTCATTCAAGGGAGCGATGATCAATATGGAACGAGTAAACAATTGGATTTAATACAGTCCAGGTTTCAAAATGGCACTACGCTTCTACTCGACGACTGTGGACACCATCCTCATCTTGAAAAAACAGAAAACGTGATTTCCACCATAAGTCAGTTTTTCTATAATGAGATTTCGTAACTTTGAATCATGTCAGAAAAGTTTGAGAATCCCATAGATCCCGACAAAATCACCGAGACTCCGAGTTCCTTGGAATACCCTCATCATGCAGGTTCTGCAGTAGTTAAACCCGAGGACAAAGGTCGTATAAAAGGGAATGCAATCTCTGCGATGGAGCACCAAACAGACATGCAGTTAAGTCAGATTTATCAGCAAATGCAATTGTTGGCAGATCAAGCAAAGCTATTGAATGATCGAAAGGTTATTTCGGAAATTATATACACCGCAGAAATGCGCTTCGTACCTCTCATCAATCACGTGTATCATCTCTACGAAAAGGAGGACACGTCGTATTTACTTTCGCTAATTGCTCCAGATCAATGGGGAAGATCGAAAAAAAGCTTCGAATTTGTAGCCACGATTCGCTTACTCGCAGATCATACTTGGGATATTCTTGATAAGAACCCTGATTTTAATTTTGGGGAGAAGGAGTGAGTCGATTATCCGATTTTTAGAATGTCCGATTGTCCGATGAAGTAGATTGGAGGTTGGATTTGTTGGATTCGTTAGACTTTTGGATTTGTTGGATTCGTTGGATTCGTTAGACTTTTGGATTCGTTGGATCGTTGGATTCGTTGGATCGTTGGATTCGTTGGATCGTTGGATTCGTTGGAT